>NZ_JBICXG010000001.1:461008-760145 GCF_043200175.1 Streptomyces sp. NPDC048462 | reverse complement strand
CGATCACCGATCGCCTTCGAGGACGCCCTCCACCTCACACCAACTACGCTGGCACCTGCCGCATAACCCGTGTTCAGGATTCGGGGTCAAGGCCCACCTTCCCCGCCAGCGAGGACTGACTGAGCAAGCCGCCACCGCGGCGGTCGACCAGGCATGCAGGATGCTGCGGCTGCCCACCATCCGGTCCCAGTTCCCCGAACTCGCCGCGACTGCCGAACGCGAGCAGATGTCCTACCTCGGCTTCCTCTCCGAACTCCTCCTCGCCGAGTGCGACGACCGGGGCCGCCGCCGCTCCGAACGCCGCATCAAGGCCGCCGGCTTCCCTCGCGACAAGTCCCTCCGCAAGTTCGACTTCGACGCCAACCCCAACATCGACGTGGCCATGATCCACACCCTCGCCAAGTGCGATGGATCAAGAAGAGCCTGCCGCTCTGCCTCATCGGCGACTCCGGAACCGGCAAGTCCCACCAGCTCATCGACCTCGGCACCGAGGCGGCGATGGTCGACTCCCGGGTCAAGTACGTCCTCGCGACCAAGCTGGTCAACGAACTCGTCGAGGCCGCTGACGAGAAGCAGCTGACCAAGACCATCGCCCGCTACGGCCGCGTTGACCTGCTCTGCATTGATGAGCTCGGCTACATGGAACTCGAACGCCGCGGCGCCGAAATCCTCTTCCAGGTTCTAACCGAACGGGAGGAAGAACAGCGTGGCCATCGCCTCGAACGAGTCGTTCTCCGGATGGACCAAGACCTTCACCAACCCGCGTCTCTGCGCGGCCATCGTCGACCGACTCACCTTCGGCGGCAACATCATCGAGACCGGCACCGACTCCTACCGCCTTGCCACCACCCGCGCCCGCGCCGAACAGCAGGCCGCTGCTGGCTGATCACCGAGGTGGGGCCGGGCTGGTGCCAGCCCTTCAGCTCTACCTCTTGCCGAGGTTTCCGAAGGCGCGCGGCACCCACTGATCGAGCTGGGTGCCGAAGGCCGCTGCCGATGTGATGTCGAACGCCGGTATCTGTCCGCCGTCGTCGATACCGTCGAAGTAGTCCACGTCAGCCCAGCCGCCCCGGAACAGCACCACGGACAGCCCGGCGTCCCCCGGGCCGTCGATGAGCACGCCGATGGATACGGGATCACGCACAAGCGCCCTGTCAGTCTCAAGCTGCCGAGGCCACGGCGAAGTTGCGTCCATCCACGTCACCTGCCCAACAGTGAGACCGGCCGCCAGCCACCCCGCAGCCCGCTCAGAGATCACTGCGGCTGCCTGATCAAGATCGATGACACGCTCCATGAGCGGATCATTCCCCACTCCGACGGACGGTTCCACCGACTTCCACACACCCTCCGGCCGGGCCGCACACCACCGAGCCCACTCGTGCTCTCAAATCTCAGCGACATTTTCAGAGAGCCCTGCCATCAACCGCTCTTGGAAGCCACCGACAAACGCTCTCTGGTCTCACCTACGCAGCCACACGCCAAGATGCGCTGTCGGAACACCGCTCGTTTCAGTCGCGGTCGGCTGCCTGTTTCCTGGACCATTCGGTGGCGTCAGCTCCGTAGCACCCTGCCGCGTCTCCCGCGCGCCACTCCCACCCGCCGACCATCCGCGGCGCGGAGTTCGACGCCTGGGCCAGACGTACCTCGCTCCTCGCACCGCCAGTGGCGGGCGAGCGGGCGAACTGCGGGACGCGCCTTGCCGAATCGCTTCCCTCGGCTGGAGCCAGTTGCCCCGCTGCTGCCACGCGCGTGGTGAAGACTGGACCCATGGCGATCGATCGGGTCCTGCGAGACGTCAAGTTCCTCAACGGGGTGGGCACGCTTGCCGGCTCGTTGGCGGTGCCTGCCGGGGCCGAAGCGTCTCCGGGTGTGGTCATGATCGGTGGGTCAGGACCGCCCGACCGGAACAACGACACGTATTTTCCGCCGCTCCGCCGGCACTTCCTCGATGCCGGGTTCGCTGTGCTGTCCTACGACAAGCGTGGCGTCGGTGAATCATCCGGGGATTGGCGCGAGGCGACCATCGAGGATCTAGCGGCTGATGCGAACGTCGCGCTGGACTTCATCCGATCTCAGCCCGAGGTGCGGGCCGACGCGGTGGGCCTGTTCGGTCACAGCGAAGGCGGCTGGGTCGCCCTTTCCGCCGGCACCGCACGGGACGACATCCCCTGGGTGGTCACCAACAGCTGTCCAGGGACGACTCCAGCAATTCAGGAACGGCATGCACTGGCCAACTTCCTGCGGACGGGCAGGGCCACGCAGCACGACATCGGCAGCACCCTGCTCCTCTATGACCGCCTCGCAGAAGCAGGCCGCCGCGACATCGACTTCATCGAGGCGACACGAATCGTCGGCTCGACCGGTGGGCCGCCCGGATTCGCGCACTACTGGGCGGATATGGACGAACGTCTCTGGGAGTTCCTCAAACGCAAGCAGGACCACGACCCGATGCGAGACGCACCGCTCCTGCGCTGCCCACATCTGGCGATCTTCGGAGGCGCGGACGAACTGGTGCCCGTCGCCGACAGCGTCCGATTGTTCAGCGCCGCGGCTTGCCACCCCGACCGCCACCGTCGCGCAACGCTGACTGTTGAGGTGTTCCCCGGAGCGAACCACCGCGTCCAGACAAACGGAAGCCCTCACTTCGCATCTGGATATCTCAGCAGCCTGATCCGATGGACCGAGGACCGGAACGCCCACCGATCTCAGGCCACCGGTCAGAGATGAATGGCCCTGCATGGCCAAAGGCCGTCAGCGGTTGCGACACCCAGTGCGGCGAACACACCGATACGTCGGCCAACCGCACCTGCACCGCCAGCGCCCAGGCCCGCGATCGGTCTCCCGCCGATCCCGGACTGGAGCAAGCGCACAGGCCCGCATTTACGAGGCCCGCCGCAGCGTCGCTGGCCGAGTCCGGGCCGTCCGAGGGCCGTCAGGTGCTTCAGCGTGAGGCGGCCGCCTGGGTACGCCGGGGCAGCAGAACTGGGGCGAGCTCGCGCCATTCTCGCCGCGGCAGCCGGGCCGGCGTAGTGGTTAGGACTTGCAGGCAGACGTGGCCGGCTCCCGCTTGGATGTGTTGTTGAACGCGTCGGCGGATCGTTTCCGTGTCTCCGTGGGCGATGATCGCATCCACTAGCCTGCGACTCAGGCCGCCGACGATGTCCTCGTCTCCGAAGCCGAGCCCGCGTACGTTCGCCTCCGGGTGCGGTGCCGTTGCCAAGTATCCGGCGACATGTGCCGTGGCCACCTCCCGGGCTCGGTCGAGGTCGTGGTCGAGCACGATGGCCTACTCGGCTGGACGCCCTCACCGGCCACGTCCGCTCCTTCGCGCAGATGCTCACCGAGCGCATGGGCGAACAGCTGCTGCAGTGGCTCGATGCCGTCCGGCGAGACAACCTCCCTGGCCCTGGATGATGCACGCCCGCCGGCATGCGCGGGACTACGAACGGCTCGTCCAGCACTCAGAAACCTTGCTCACTTGGGCAGCCATCACCCTCATGACCAGGCGACTCACCCGCAAGGGCCCTCGGGCCAATTGGTCCAAGAACGCCACGGTCAAGCAGTGAGTTGCGACGGCGGAACTCGGTCGATCACTTCACTGAAGCGCTACCGGAGTGATGGCTCTACATCACCAGCCAGCCTTGCGTGCAGCTCGACGTCATAGCGCACACCGTCGTATTCAAGCTTTTGCCGTTGAAGACCTTCTACCGCGAAACCCGCGGCAGCAGCGACCCGGCAGGACGCAGGATTGTTGACGCGGTGTCCCAGCTCAAGGCGGAACAGCCCAGCGTCGTCGAACGCCCACCGCGCCAGAACTCGGCATGCCTGCGAGGCGACACCCCGCCCACGCGCCGCGGCCACCGTCCAGTACGACACCCAACCAATGCTATGGCGTCGGTCGACTGCACCAACAGCGGCGTTCCCGACTACAACGCCGTCACCATCAACCACGGCAAAGGCGAAGGCAGAGTCCCTATCCCATCGCTCCACCCATCCCGAGATCCACTGTTCTGCAGCACTTTCCGAGTCGATGGCCTCCTCGGACTGTCCGCGCATCAAGGGATCTGCAAACGCGCTCATCACCGGGCGGACATCCAACCCGGTCCATCGACGCAGCAGCAGGCCGGAGGAGGTCTCTATGTGATCACGCACTGCCGGAGTCTCGCCTATCGCCAGACCCCTGTCACCCTAGTTCTTCCAGAGCACAGGTTCGAGAATGCGCACTAAGAGGAAACACACCAGCGAGGAACGCCATGACTGACCACCTGACCGCCGCCATGGCGATGCTCGGCCCAGCCCCGAACCGTTACGCGGACCCAGCGGCCTGGGACCAGCTCCATGCCGAGCTCGGTATCCGGCTGCCGGCCGACTACCAGGCGCTCGTGGATGGATACGCTCCCGTTCAGCTCAACGGCCACCTGTACATATGCCACCCTGCAACCGAACGCTGGAACCTGGGCCAGAAGATACGGAACACGGTCCGTGCCTGGTCTGAGGTGCCCTGGGACGACCTCGACCCGGACGAAGACCCTCGTCTGCTGTTCGAACTCGAAGAGCTGAGCTTTGGCACCCGCAACGGACTATGGCCGATCGCCAGCACCGACCGAGGCGAGACAATCTTCCTCATGGCTGCGGACGATGCGGCTCCTGGGCTCTTGGTCGAGGACGGCGAGGGCGGCTGGGCACGGTACGACATGACCTTCACCGAATGGCTCTACCGCTACCTCATCGGCGAAGACATGGCCGGCCCCAACACCTCCGCCTTCTACCCCGGCCCGGTACAACTGCGCCGACTTCCGATGGCCGCCAACGAACGGGCAGAACCATGGCACGGGCCGGACCGCGGTATGTAACTCTGCCCGCCACGACGGCTACAGGCTCCTACCAAGTTGCCCGGAAAGCCAAACAAGACGACCTCTCAATCTTGCTCGGGCAAAGGGCCGCGCTATGGGTCTGCTCGCCTACTTGTGGCCCCGGAGGAAGGCCGGGATGTCGGCTCGGGTCGGGTAGTCGGGCAGCGGTGCGGGCTTGTCCTGGAGGAACGTGGTGATGGCGGCAGCAGCTCGTTGGTCGTTGTCACCCAGGCCGTTCCACATGTGGTGGCCGACGCCGGGCATGTACTGGGTGCGCTGGATGGCGGGGTTGTCCGCGAGGACGGTTGTTTGCCACTGCCGAGCCTGGGAGGAGCACTCGGCGATCATCAGCATCGCGGGTGTCCGGGAGCGCCTGAGCTGTGGGGCGATGGAGGGGGAGTCTTTGATCGTTTGCTGGATGCGGAGGCTGGCGGCGGCGCTGAAGGAGAAGTTCTCCGCAGTGTCCTCGACCGGGATGCGGTGCGCGTCCCGTGCGCAGTAGGCGGACGCGGTGTCGCTGCCGAGATCGGCAGCGGTGAAGGCATTGTCGCCCTCCGCCTGCCCTACCAGCCCGTTGTCCGGGCTGAGCAGTCCGAGCCGCATGAGGCCGAACGCGATCGCGTACCGCGGGACGTGTATGGAGCGCGGTCCGGTCATGGCGGGTGCGGTGTCGCGGGCCGACGGCCGACCCTTCTGTTCGGCCTTCCGGGCGGTGGGGCCGTCCATCGGGCCCGGCTCGGCGATGACTGCCCGGCGCAGGTGGGCGGCGATCGCCTCGGCCGCCAGCGCGCGGGTGAGCACGACCGCACCTGAGGAGAATCCCAGTACATCGGCGCGGCCTTTGCCGAGTTTGCTGATGAAGGCTCCGAGGTCATGGACGGACCGGGTGATCGAGTACTGGCCCATGGGCAGCACGTCGCTGCGTCCACCACCGGCCTGTTCGTAGGCGTACACGTCGTAGCCCTGTCCCGCGAGCCGCTGAAGGAAGCGGTGGTCGAGCACTGAGATGCCGCGCACCGGGCCGCCGTTGAGGTAGACGAGCGGGACGCGTTGCCGGGGGTTGTTGCCGGTGGGCGGGTAGTGGTAGACCGCGACCCGGCTGCCGGTGGACAGGCGCCAGTGCTCGGCGGTCACGAACGAGAGGGCAGACGGGTAGCGGCGCGCCGTGGGGACGCTGGGGACGCACACCGACAGTGTCAGGACCGTTGCGACGAGCACCGGCAGGAATGGCACCAGCCGTCCGCGCCAAGGGCGGCGACGGCCCCGCCACAACGCCGCGAAGACCGCGATGACGACTGTCGCGGACCATGCGATGAATCCCGAGCCCGCGCCGTCGGTGGCGACGGTCAGCGCCAGGAATAAGGCGACCAGCCCCACTATCGCGGCGATGGCCGCCAGCAGGCGGCCAACAAGGCGCAGGGGACGTATGACGGACGGTGGCATGGTGAGCTCCCAGAGTTTTGGAACACTGTTTTGAAACGATGTTATCAGCATGGGTAAACTGCTTCCCATGGGAAGGCCGAGAACGAACGACGCCGCCGTCAGAGGACGGCTTGTCGGGTGCGCGACCGAGATGTTCGCCACCCGTCCGCAGGAGTCGGTGACAGTCCGCGCGCTGGCCACTGCCGCCGGAACATCGACGGCGGCGGTGTACACCTTGTTCCAGGGCAAGGACGGACTGATCCGCGAGGTGCGTGAGCAGGCGGTCGCCGGCCTGTTCCAGGACCTGACGGCCGTTCCCGGCTCGGAGGCCGCCCTTGAAGATCTGTATGCGTTGGCCGTGGCGTATCGCCGTTGGGGACGCGAACACCGCCACCTGTACGCGGTGTTGTTCGGTGGCGCACAGTCCTTCGTGCCGTCGGCCTGGGTCGGCGACCGGGACCCGGTGCGACCGCTTGTCGCGGCGATCGACCGTGCCGTGGCGGACCGGATCCTCGTGGGCGACACCACACTGATCGCCGTCTCGTTGTGGGTCGCTCTGCACGGGCTCGTGACCCTCGAACTGGCCGGCGGTCTCGACGGCGCCGCAGCCGAGACCGCGTTCCGGTCAACGATTGATGCCGTACTGCGCGGCTGGGCAACCCCCGCCGCCTTCCCTGGCCTTCGACGCCCAGACCCTGCGCCGTGAAGCGGTTGCTCCGTAGGCACACGAAAACGGCTGGCAGAGGGCCGAGCCGATACGCGCGCGCCCCCGGCCGGCGCAGAGCGGTTCACGGCTATCGCTACCAGCCTCATCAACCGCCGCAGACTCACCAAGTGAAACGGGGTCTTAGCGGCCGAGGAAGTCCAACGCGACTTCCAACGAGAGATGACCTACGACGGGCTCCGGGGCCGCCGGAGCCAAGGACAAGAAGGGCGGGCACCGCCCAGCCGTCTCAGCCGACAAGGCCGACACCGTCCGCACCGCCTGGCGGACCACGGTGGCCGGGTTTGTGCGGGCAGCCGGTCTCCCGCAGGACCTGGAGGGTGTCGTTGTAGGCGTTTCGGAGCACGCCCGCGGTGAACTCCAGCCGGCCCGCCTCCAGGTGCGCCAGGTGTTCGACGATCGCGGCGCGGTCCCGGGCCGCGTAGGCACGCATCAGGTCGAGCGCCCGCCATGCGGCCTCGTTAACGATCTCCAGTCGGACGGGAAGCGATCTTCGCCCGCCTTCGGAGCGGCTGATCAGAATCAACTTGTGAACAGCCCTTGGGTCGAAGCGTGGTCGAGCCAACGAGCGATCACGATGTTCCCGGAGCGGAGAGTTGGCCCTGTCCGTTGGGGTTCCGGGCGCCGGTGGGAAAGGAGCACGCCGGCAGCGAGAGCTCCGCGGGCTCGTACAGGGCAGGTGCGGGAGCACCGGAGCCGAGGTGGTGTCCGGCCGGCGGCCCATGTGGGCAGGGTGGTGAGGAGACTGGGGGCCGTCGAGCGGTTCTCGTACGGCCAGTACCAGGAGTGGTGGGCGGCGGGCGGCTGGTCCCAGTACCGCTGAAACCAGCATCGCTCCGATGTGTGAAGGCCGAGCGCCATGCGGTGGGCGTGCAGCGCCTCGATGTGGTTGCAGTCGTAGCAGAGCAGGCCCCGTACGAGGCCGGTGGTATGGCAGTGGTCGACGACTTCGGCCGGGCCGGGGCAGGTGGCGCATGTACCGTTCTGCTCGCCCCACAGGCGCCACCACACGTACCAGCGCGGCACTCGGCCGGGGGATGTCCAGGTCTCGGTGAGCGGCCCGTGGTAGGGCCGTTGCGGGCCCCGGTGGGGCATGTCGTGTCGTGGGGTCCAGTAGCGGCCGGAGTGCTGGCAGACTGCTGGCCCGCCGACGGGCCGGCGTTGGCAGTCGGCCCGGAGCGGAATGGTCGGCCGGTGCGCCGCGCGTTGCGCAACCTCGGCGACGAGGGCTTGTGCGGTGCTCTTGCGAGGACTCACATGCACGCGTAGTCGTACTGGACGCGGCCGGCCACGGTGTCGAGGATCACGGCCCGTACGGACTCATCGAGGTTCTGCCCGGCGGCCGCCGCGGCGTGTTGCACCGGGTGGTGCTCCGTCGCAGTCAGGGGCTCGGAAAGGATCAGGGCCCGGGCGGGATCCATGCTGGGACGGTAACAGCCGGGCCGGTTCCCTCAACGCGGCGTCGGTGCGGCTGTCTTGCTGTGTGGGCCGCCGAGGTCAGCCCTCGACAGGTTAAACGCCAAGCTCAGACCCCATTTGCGGACTGCCGTATCCCCGTGTGCGAGGTGTCGTTGATCTTTGCGTGAGTGGCTCTTGGCATGTGCTTGCCGACGTGCCGCAAAAGCACGAGGAGAAGGCGCGTGGGATGCCCTGTGCGGCGTGGTCGAGGGCGGCAGAGCGGGTGAAGCCGCTGATCCCGTCCTTAGCGGCTGCGTAGGCGGCCTGGCCCTTGACGCCGGCGCCGGAGGAGACGTTGACGACCGCGCCGCCGCCGTCCTGCTGGAGCATCTGCTGGATCTGGGCGCGGGTACACAGGACTGCTCCGGTGAGGCTGACGCCGAGGATGCGGTCCCAGTCGTCCTTGGCGGTGTCGGCGGCCGGCTGGACGGGCTGCTCGACGCCGGCGTTGTTGAAGGCGGCGTCGAGACGTCCGAAGCGCTCCACGGTGCGGTCGACTGCGGCCTGGATGTCGTCCTCGCGGGTGACGTCGCAGGTGAGGGTGAGTGCTTCGCCTCCGGCTGCGTCGATGAGGCGGGCGGTCTCGCGCAGGCCGTCGACGGGCAGATCGGCGAGGGCGATCCGCGCTCGGGAGCGAGCGAAAGCGAGGGCAGTGGCCCGGCCGATGCCGGAGGCGGCGCCGGTGACGACGGCGGTCTTGCCGTGGAAGTCGTAGGTGACGCTCACGCGGGTTCTCCTATCAAGGGGCGGGCCGTGGTTGAGGGGCTGCGGGGTGGGTCAGTGCTGTGAGGGCACCTGTGCGGTGGTGTCGCCAGGTGCGCGGGCCGGGGCGGTGCACTGGGCCACGATCCGGGTCGGGTTCCGGGTGCCGGTGAGGCCGAGGACGGTGAGCGGCAGGAGGGTGAGGGCGGCGGAGACGGTGCCGACCAGGGCCGGTCCGGTCAGTCCGAGGGAGGTATCCATGGCGGTTGCGGCGAGGGCGGAGCCTGCGGCGATGCCGGTGTTGTAGGCAGAGGTGGTCAGCGCCGACGTGAGGGTGGGGGCGTCGCCGGCGAAGCGGACGGCGAGGGAGGTGACGACGGGATTGACGGTGAACCCTGCCAGAGCCATGACGAAGACCAGGGCGACGGTGGTGACCGGGCCGGTCGACAGCGGGATCAGCAGGAGCAGGGCCAGGGCGGTCACGGTGGCGGCGGTGATCGTGGTGGCCATCGGGTGGCGGTCACCGAGCCGGCCGCCGATGGCGGTGCCACCCAGCGCGCCGAGCCCGAAGACGATCAGGACCAGCGGGACGGCCCCCGCCGGGATGCCGGTACGGTCGGTCAGCAGCGGGGTGATGTATGTGTATGTGGCCAGGACCCCGCCCATGATCAGGACGGCGGCGGTCAGCGCGAGCCACAGCCGGCTCTGCCGCAGGGCACGGACCTCGGCCCGTACCGAGACCCCGGCCCGCTGCTCAATGACGGGGATGTACCGGCCGACGAACACGGCCGCGAGAGCGGCGAGGACGGCCAGGGCCCAGAAGGGGCCGCGCCAGCCGGTGTACTGACCGACGAAGGAGCCGATCGGCACGCCGATGACGTTGGCCAGGGTCAGGCCGCCCATCATGACGCCCACGGCCCGCGTGGCCCGGGCCGGGCCTGCGGCGGTGGTGACGATGACGAAGCCGACGGCCCAGAACGCTCCGGTGGCCAGCGCGGTGATCACCCGGGCGGTCAGGACGACCGTGAAGGAGGAGCTGAGCGCGGCGACGACGTGTCCGAGGGCGAAGATCGCGAGGGCGGAGACGAGGGTGAGACGCCGGGGCAGGCGCAAGGTGGCCAGGGCCATGGTCGGCCCGCCGACGATCATGCCGATCGCGAAAGCGGTGATCAGCAGGCCTGCGTGGGAGACACCGACGCCGAGGTCACCGGCGATCTCCGGGAGCAGCCCGGCGATGACGAACTCGGTGGTTCCCATCAGGAACGTGCCGGCGGCGAGCACCCATACGACGAAGGGCAGCTTGCCCGTGGGGGTGCCTACTGCGGAGGACATACGAGTGTTTCTCTTCCTCTGGGGGTGGGTTCAGGGGTCGCCGGGGTCAGGAGGCGGCTTCGATCGTGATGTGCTTGGCCGGGCCGAGCTGTTCGGCGCCGACGTCGAGGTGGCCCAGGACGAGCAGGTCGGCGGAGGCGGCGGGCCCGTCCCTGCAGAAGAGGGCCAGGTTGCCCCAGGGCGCGTAGTAGGCGATGTCGCCGACCGTGGCCGCGACCGGCTCGGGGGCGCCGGAGGTCTGCAGCCTGCGCGGCAGGTCGGCGACCCGCTCCGTGCCGTGGAAGTCCTGAAGGTCCAGGGTGAGCGGGAGCAGCCCGGCGAGGTCGCGGGCGGCGGGGCTGTCGTTCAAGGTGGCGTCGACGCGGCGGCTGTCGAGGGTGACCTGGATGTCCATGGTGGTGGTGCTCCTGTCGGACGGTGCGGGGGCTTCACTCGCCGGGTCCGGCCGGTGCGAGGACGAAGCGGACGGGGACGGGGCGGACGGGCTGTCAGGTGAACTGCCAGGGCCGCAGGCCACCATCACCGCCAGGACCAGGGCCGCGACGGGAGCAAGGCGCAGGGCAGCGTGGGGCACGGGCCTGCCTCATCCGTTCCGGTCGGGCAGCGGCTCGGAGTAGTGCCGGAAGTCGCCGCGCTCGGTATGGATCGTGTACAGCCGCTCGGCCAGCACCGTCGGGCTGGAGTGCTCGGCGTGCCGGCTGATCGCGCCAGGGATGATCAGCTGGGCAGCGTGGATGTTCTCCTCCGCGAGCGCGTCGTGGAGCATCGCCGCATACGCGCTCTCGGCGGCGAACGCGATCGAGGTGCCGGCCACCTTGAGGTTGGGGCGCACGGCGCTGGAGCCGTTGACGAACAACAGCGTGCCTCGTCCCAGCTCCCGCATCCCGGGCAGAACCGCGTTCACGCAGGTCACCGGGCCCTTGACGGAGAAGGCCAGCGGGGCGTCCAGGTCGCCGGCGGTGGTGCCGAGGACCGGCTTCATGAAATCGGCGCGGGGCACGGGGCTGAACTGGAGGATCTCGATCGGCCCGAGTTCCTCGGCCGCCGCGTGCAGGGCAGCGGTCAGGGAGGCAGCGTCGAGGACATCGGCGGTAAAGCCACGGGCCCGGATGCCCTCACCGTCCAGTTCGCTCACGAGGGCATCGAGGTGGTCGGCGTTGCGGGAGACGAGGGCGACGCTGTGGCCGGCGCCACCGAAGCGGCGGGCGGCTGCCAGCCCCAGACCGGGCCCGGCACCAATAAGGGCGAAAGTGGTCACGGTGGGCCTTTCACGGGGGAGCGTTGACGAGGACGTGACGAGGGCGGGCCTGCTGGGGACTCGCCGCGATGTTGTGCCCGGCGTCGGGCGGAGCCCGACGGTCAGTCGGCGACCGGGGTGGTGGCGTACTCCTCGTCGGTGACGGGGTTCAGCCAGTGCACGACGTCGTGGGTGTCGTCGCCCTCGTTGATGGCCAGGTGGACCATGAGGCGGTTCGGGGCGGCGCCGTGCCAGTGCTCCTCGTCGGCCTCGAACAGGACGCGGTCGCCGGGCCGGATGACCTCGACCGGTCCGCCGCGGCGCTGGCACAGGCCGACGCCTTCGGTGACGAAGACGGTCTGGCCCAGGGGGTGGCGGTGCCAGTGGGTGCGGGCGCCGGGCATGAAGTGGACCAGGTTGGCGGTGACCCGGGACGGGGCGGGCGCTGCGGCAACCGGGTCGATGTAAACCTCGCCGGTGAACCAGTCGGCCGGGCCCTTGGAAGTGTCGATCGAGCTGCGGGTGATGCGCACGGGTACTCCTTGTACAGGTGGCGGGAGGGGTCAGGGCTTGAGGAGGGTTTTGATGGCGCGGCGTTCGTCCATCGCCTGGTAGCCCTCGGCGACCTGCTCGAGAGGCAGGGTGAGATCGAAGACGTTGCCCGGGTCAATCCGGCCCGCGATGACGCGGTCGATCAGGTCGGGCAGGTAGCGGCGTACGGGGGCCGGGCCGCCGCGCAGGCCGACGTGGGAGAAGAAGAGTTCCTGACCGTCGAGGGCGACCTCATGGGGGACGCCGACGAAGCCGACGTTGCCACCTGGGCGGGCGGAGTGCAGGGCCTGGCGCATGGACTGGGCGGTGCCGACACACTCCAGAACGCTGTCGGCGCCGATCCCGCAGGTCAGTTCCTTGATCTGGGCGATGCCCTCGTCACCGCGCTCAGTGACGATGTCGGTCGCACCGAAATCCCGCGCGAGCTTCTGCCTGCTCTCGTGGCGAGACATGGCGATGATGCGCTCCGCGCCCATTTCCTTCGCGGCGATCACCGCACAGAGGCCGACCGCGCCGTCACCGACGACCACCGTGGTCGAGCCGGGCTTGACCTCGGCGGCGTCTGCGGCCCACCAGCCGGTGCCCATGACGTCGGAGAGTGCCAGCAGGCTCGGCCACAGCTCCTCGCCCGGGATTTCGTCGGTGGCGACCAGGGTGCCCTGGGCGTTGGGGATGCGCACGTACTCGGCCTGGCAGGTGGACATGAACTCGCGGTGCAGGCAGTTCGACTGGAAGCCGTTGCGGCAGTTCGCGCAGGTGTTGTCGGAGGTGGCGAAGGAGCCGATGACGAACTGGCCGGGCCGGACCGAGGTGACCTCGGCCCCGACCTCTTCGACGAAGCCGACGTACTCGTGGCCCATCGGGTGCGGGTCGCCGATCGGCTCCGCGCCGCGGTAGGGCCACAGGTCGGAGCCGCACACGCAGGTCACAGCCGTATGGATGATCGCATCGGTGGGGTGGAGGAGGTTGGGGTCGTCCACGGTCTCGAAGCGGACGTCGCCGGGAGCGTGAATCACTGCGCCGCGCATACGGAAGGTCCTTACGTGCCGGGGCGTGGGGCACCGGGTGGCCGGGGCCGGCGCCGAGTACAGGAGGGGTGGGGGCTCCCGCCTCGTCGAGATGACCGGGCGGAAAGCACCACTTCATCCAGGTAACCCGCTCCCGGCGCGCGCAGCGAGACACCATCAAGGGGTGTACCGGCAGTGCATCCCTTTGGCCGCGCGTGGGACGTACTGTCAAGGGTGTGGACAACCAAGCCGAGGTCCGCGAGTTCCTCACCTCGCGACGAGCGAAGATCAGCCCCGAGCGGGCGGGCCTGCCCGTCGGCAGCCGTCGGCGCGTGCCCGGACTGCGCCGCAGTGAGGTCGCCGCCCTGGCCGATGTCAGCGTGGAGTACTACGCGAAGCTGGAGCGCGGCCACCTCGCTGGTGTCTCCCCGGCCGTTCTCGAAGCCATTGCTCGCGCTCTCCAGCTGGATGACGCCGAGCGCGCCCACCTGCTGAACCTCGCGCAGGCCGCTGACGGCTCCGACGCCCTCACCCGGCCCCGCCGCCGCGCCGCCCGGACGTTCACGCCGCACCGGAGTCTGCAGTGGGTGCTGGACGCCGTCACCGCCGGCCCGGCCTTCGTCCGCAACGGCCGCATGGATCTCTTGGCCGCCAATCAGCTCGCCCGCGCCTTCTACGACGACGTCTACGCCGCGGTCGGCAACCAGGCGAACCTGGCCCGCTTCAACTTCCTCGATCCTGCCTCGCGCCGGTTCTACCCCGACTGGGAACAGGCCGCGGACGTCGCCGTCGCCATTCTGCGCACAGAGGCGGGCCGCAACCCGCATGACAAGGAACTGCACGACCTCGTCGGCGAGCTGTCCACCCGCAGCGAGGACTTCCGCACCCGCTGGGGCGCCCACAACGTCCGCCACCACGGCACCGGCACCAAACGCTTCCACCACCACGCCGTCGGCGATCTCACCCTCGCCTACGAGGGCCTGGACATGGCTGCCGAACCCGGCCTCACCCTCACCGTCTACACCGCCGAACCCGGCTCACCCTCCGAGGAGGCCCTGCGGCTGCTCGCCTCCTGGGCTGCCACACCCCAGCAGCTGACGACTCCCGACCGTTGATGACGACAGGCGGCCGACTCGTCCGATGAACCCGGGCTCTTCCCGGCCTCGCGGCGGCGGCGGTCTACTCAGAGGTCGCCGGCTACCTGCGCGCCACCGACCTGGTGTGCGCGACGACGAACCGGCGGATCTCTTTGTTGAGTTCCTCGTCCTCCGGGGTGCCCCCGAAACCACCGTGCGGCATTGCCTCACCGACGTGCAGCTCCGCCTCCACGCCAGCCGCACGCAGCTTTCGGTGCATCCGGACCGTGCCGGAGAGCAGCATGTCCCGGGTCCCGGACTGAAGGTAGGTGGGCGGGAAGTGGCTCAGGTCGGCGAACAGTGGTGAGAGGTACGGGTCGTCCAACGGCCGGCCGGCCGCGTAGAGCTGGTAGATCGCCTTCATCGTCGGCGGCAGTTCGTCGATCCCGGCCAGCGTGCGGAAGGTGTCGCCGGACTCGGTGAGGTCGATCCCGGGAGTGAGCAGCACGGCGGCGGCGGGCATCGGCAGGCCCTCGTCGTACGCCCGTACCAGCAGCGCCGCGGCGATGTTCCCGCCGGCCGACGCACCGCCGACCACGATGTCGCGCGGCTCGTGCTCGTCGAGGAGACGCCGGTAGACGGTGATCGCGTCGTCGAGGGCCGCCGGGTAGGGGTGCTCGGGCGGCATCCGGTAGTCGACTGCGTAGGTCTCCAGCCCGCTGCTCGCGGCGGCGAACGTGCCTTCCAAGCGGCACGATTCGCCCGAACCGAAGATCAGCGCCCCGCCGTGGAAGTACAGCTGGACGGCTTTCCTGTCGCTCGCGTCGGCGGCACGCACCACATAGGCGTGTACCCCGTCGACGTCGATCTCCCGGGAATCGGACTGCGGTTCCTTCAGCACTTCGGACAGCCGGGCCATGGCCTCGGCGTTCCAGTCGGCGACCAGCTTCTGCCATCCCGCGTAGTCGTCGGCCTCGGGGAAGTGGATTTCCGGCGGGCGCTGCTCCAGGCTGCGGGCGGCTTCGTCGCTGAGCCCGGTCGGGGGCGGGAACGGGAGGCTCTGTGCGGGGTCACGCATGGTTCTCTCCTTCAGTGGGGCCTGGCAGACGGGTCCGGTGAGCAGGCTGGGGTTTCGGGGGAGGTCGGCAGGGGGCTGCTAGGCGGCGGTGATCCGGCGGGTGCGGCGCATCGCCCAGCCGATCAGTGCTGCGGAGACGAGGGTGAGTACGAGCCCCGAGGCGGTGGTCGCCTCGTGGAACTGGCCGGTCTGCTCGGCGCTCCAGTGCCCGTCGGTGATGTTCCCGGCGAACAGCGCGGCGAGTACGGTGCCGACCACGGCGACGCCGGCCGCGGCGGTGACTTCGGCGGCGGTGTCGATCAGCGCCGCGCCGGTGGAGGTGCGGTTGGCGGGCAGGCCGTTGAGCACGTTGATACCGGCGGCGGCACCGACGACCCGGAGCCCGGCGGCGACGAACACCAGCGCGAGCGCCACCCACGGGTAGCCGAGGTTGCCGGACAGGGTGTAGACCGCGAGACCGGCCACGACCGAACCGGCACTCATCCAGGCGGCCCGGTCGATACCGACCCGCTCGACGAACCGGTGCACGTAGGGGCCACCGGCGATCAGTACGACGACCTGCGGCAGCATGCCGAGCGACGCGAGCGCGGGCGGCCAGCCCCAGTCCAGTTGCAGTTGCAGCGTGACCAGGTAGCCGAGCCCGGCGTTCGCCAGTCCGGACGCCGCCTTGTACGCCAGTCCGCCGGAGACCTGGGGCCGGGCGACGAGAGAGAGGTCAAGCAGCGGGTGCGGGATCGTTCGCTCGCGCACCACGAACAGGACCGCCGCTGTGACCGCGCCGGCGACCGCGGCCCAGGGCGACCAGGAGCCGGCGCCGGCTTCCACGAACAGAGTGGGGGCAACGAGCGTGAGCACGATCGTCGCGGTGCCGAGCACGCCGCCGGGCAGATCCGCGGGCGCGCGGTGCAGTTCGGCCGGGTCGTCGGCCGGGATGCCGGTCCGGATGCCGACGAGTGCGAGCGCCACCATCGGCACGTTCGCCAGCAGCAGGACCTGCCACGGGGCGAAGGACAGCGCGAGGCCGCCGACGGTCGGGCCGATCGCCAGCCCGACCATGCCCACGGTGGAGATCAGCGTGATCGCGCGGACCCGCAGACCTTCGTTCGCGAACAGCCGGAAGGCCATCGCCATGGTGCCCGGCGTGGTCATCGCGGCCGCGAGGCCCATTACCGCGCGGACCGCGATCAGTGCGCCGGTGCTGGTGACGAGGGCTGTCGCCAGGCTCGCGGCGCCGAGCAGTACCAGACCGGCGAGCATCACCCGGCGCCGGCCGAGCCGGTCGGCGACCACGCCGAACACCAGCATCAGTCCGCCGAAGACGACCGAGTAGCTGTTCGTCACCCATTGCAGGGCGACCGTCGGGGCGGACAGTTCGCGGCCGATCGTCGGCAGCGCGACATTGAGGACGGTGTTGTTCATCATCTCGAACAGGAAGATCGCCGAAAGACCCACGAGGGCCACCCACGCCTCGCGCAGGGATCGGAACGGCTGGGAGACCGGGTACTCCCGGGTGGCGCTGGGCGACGTCATGGGGGGCTCCTCTCCGAAGGAATCGGGTCCGAAGGATGCGGGCGGATGTCGACCCACTGCCGAACGGTGTTCCGTCGACGAACACTGTTCTACCTACGAACACTGTTCGCGTCAAGCTATGATGGGCCCATGACGAACAAAAGCGCTCAGGATCGCGCCGGGCAGCGGGACGAATGGGCCGCGAAGATTGCCGCACTGGGCGAGCCGGAACGGGCCGAGCGGGCCGGGAAGGCCCCGATCACCGTGGCGCGGATCATGGACGCGGCGTTCCGGCTCGTCGAGGCCGAGGGCTTCGAGGCCCTGACGATGCGCCGGGTCGCCGCCGCGCTGCGGACCGGCCCGGCCTCCCTGTACGCGCACGTGCGCAACAAGGCGGAGCTCGACGAGCTGCTGATCAGCGAGGTGTGCGCCACGGTGCCGGTGCCCGAGGCGGACCCCGCGCGGTGGACCGAGCAGATGCTCGGAATCTGCCGGGGGCTGCGCGATGAGTACCTGCGCTACCCCGGGATCTCACGGGTCGCGCTGGCCGCCGCCCCGAGCAGCCTGGAGGCGCTGCGGCTGAGCGAAGGCATGCTGACGATCCTGCTGGCTGCCGGGGTGGCGCCGCAGTCCGCCGCGTGGGCGGTCGATGCCGCGTTCCTCTACGTCTCGGCGTACTGCTTCGAGGTGTCCTTGCGCCACCACGCCGACAGCGGCGTCGACCAGCGGGTGCTGGACCGGGACGACCTCGTCGAGCGGTACCGGATGCTGCCCGCCGACCGCTTCCCGAGCACGGTCGCGCACATCCGGGAACTGGTCTCGGGTGAGGAGCACGAGCGCTTCGAGTTCGCGCTCACAGCGCTGCTCGGCGGGCTCACTCCTCGTCCGGCGTAGGCCGCCTCACCCCTCGGTGAGGCAACTACCCATCCAACGGCCCGTGTTGAGCGGCGCCGTCAGGCTCGGACATCGCGGCCCGGACCGCTGCCGCGGCCGGACGGCGCTGCGGTCACAGCCAGCCGTTGGCCTCCGCGAGCCGGGCCGCCTCGGCACGGGTACGGGCCTGCGTCTTGCCGATCGCCGACGACAGGTGGTTGCGTACGGTGCCCTGGGACAGCCGGAGCTCCCTGGCGATGTCGGCCACGGTGCCGCCCTCGGCGGCGGCGCGCAGCACGTCACCCTCGCGATCGGTCAGCGGGCTCGTACCGCCGGCCAGTGCTTCCGCGGCGAGGGCCGGATCCACGAAACGCAGGCCGGCGTGGACGCGTCGGATCGCATCGACCAGCTGTTCGGGCGGACAGTCCTTCACGACGTACCCGGCCGCGCCCGCGGACATCGCTCGCGAGAGGTAGCCGGGCCGGCTGAAGGTCGTGCAGATGATGGTGCGGCAGCCGGGCATTGCCCGCTGGAGATCTGCGGCGACGGCCAAGCCGTCCCGGCCTGGCATCTGTACGTCGAGCAGCGCGATGTCGGGCGTGGTCTGCCGCGCGGCGGGCAGCACCTCGGTGCCGGTGCCGACCTCGGCGACCACGTCGATGTCGGGTTCGAGCCGGAGCACGGCCGCGAGGGCGCCGAGTACGAGTGCCTGGTCGTCGGCGAGCAGAACGCGGATCATGTCGGTTCGGCCTCCTGTGCGGGTGAGAGGCCGGTCGCCGGGGCCGGTCCGCGGGCGACGACCCGGAACCCGCCGCCGGGGGCAGGCCCGTGTTCGAGGGTGCCCGACACGGCGGCCAGCCGTTCTGTGAGGCCGGTGAGCCCGTTCCCGGCGCTCGTCAGGACGCTGGTACTGCCGTTGTCGGTGACCTCGACCCAGTCGGGCCCGAGGCGGACGGTGCACAGTTCGGCGTCTGAGTGCCGCAGCACGTTGGTGGCCGCCTCCCGTACGACGTAGCCGAACACCTCGCGCAGCTCGGTGCGCACACTGTCGGTCGCGGCGGGCAGGTCCGGCCGTACGCCGGCGGCACGCAGCGCCATGCGGGCACCGGCGAGCTCGCTGTCCAGCGACAGGGTGCGGTAGTCCGAGATGGTGGCCCGTACGTCGGACAGCGCGGTGCGCGCCATGGTTTCGAGCTCGGTGATCTGGCCGACGGCGAGGGTCACGTCTCCCGAGGACTCCAGGATGCGCCGGGTCAGCCCGAGTTTGACGGTCATCGTGGAGAGGCTGTGGCCGAGGACGTCGTGCATGTCCCGGGCGACCCGCGCCCGTTCCTCGTTCACGGCCAGCCTCCTGACCTGCTCGCGTGCGGCCCGTAGGTGACCGATCGTGAAGCTGAGCGCGAAGACGGTGCCGAGTACCGCGGTCACGCCGACGAGGACGGCCACCTGTGTCCAGGCCACCTCGCCCTGGGCGAGACGCATCCAGACGATCTGCCCCAGCACGGTGGCGAGGCCGAGCAGCAGCGCGTGGCGCAGCGGCAGCAGCATGAGCCCGATCGAGAGGGCGTAGGTCAGATCGGTCAGGTAGTGCGGCGAAGCGAGAAGTACGGCCGGCGCCGCACCGAGCAGGAACAGCACGGCCACGATCATGACGCGGCCCCGTCGCAGCGCCGTCGGCCCGTACCAGGGTGCCAGCATGCAGCCGATGCCGTAGCAGGCGACGAGGCCGAGGGCGAGTGAGGTGAGCAGCGGAGACCTGGTGCCGTGCGTGATGTCCTCGGCCCGTGCGATCAGGGTGAGGGAGGCCAGTGCGGTGGCGGTGGCGGCGATCACGCGGCCCCGGCCGCCGGCCCTGGGGCTGTCCGGCCGGTCCTTCCAGAAACTCCAGTCCGGCCACTGGCCCGCGGAGAACTCGTCCGGATCGCGTACGTCCACGCTGATCATGTTACGGCCCGGCTGTGGCAGGGGGGTACGAGCGGCAGTCCGGGAAGTGAGGCAGGGGTCATGGGGCAAGCGTCGCCCACCCGTGATCGGCGCCCCCGTTCGGGTTGTCACCCGGTCATGCATGACAAACGGCATGGGTCCGCCCGGCGGGGCGATGCTGCAATGAAGTCATGCTGCAAGCGAAGAGGAATCATCTGCTGAGCCAGGAGTACGAACTCACCGAGGACGGCAGGGCGTTGACGACGTTTTCATTGCGTAAGGGCCGGATCGGCGCGCGGTTCGCACTGGGCGGGGTCGACTACCAGGTGCGTACGCACCGCCTCAGCGGTGTCTACGAACTGCTCGACGGCGACGGGGCGGCCGTCGCGGCCACGAACCGTGTGCGCCGCAACTGGGAGATGACGTGCTCCGGACGGGCCGTCCCCTTCCGGCAGACCGCGGCGGCGGGCCGGGAGTACACGATGACCGGCGACAGCGGTGAGCCCGCGGGCACGATCCGCCGCGTCGGGCGCGGCCACTCCGAGGCGACCGCCGACCTGCCGGACCTGGAACTCGTGCTTCAGGTCTTCGCGCTGGTCGTCGTGCTGCTGCGGACAAGGGCGGCGGCGGTCGCCCGGTCGGTCTCCCTCTCGGGTGGCTGACTCCGCCCCCAGCGTGCGGACAGCTACTGCCCTATCGAAGTGAGGAGAACAACCATGCGCAGGATCTGGCTCGCGGCACTCGCCGTCACGGTGGGCGCCGCGTTGACCTCGGGCGTATCGCAGCTGGCCACGGCGGGTACGCCGTCCCGGCCGCAGGGGAGCACGCCGTCTCGATCGCCGCTGCACTGGGGGGCGTGCCCCAGCCCGACGGAGGCGGCCCTGCGGTGCGCGAAGCTCGCGGTGCCGCTCGACTACCGCCACCCCGACGGGCGGAAGATCAAGGTCGAGGTGTCCCGTCTGGCGAGCGGGAAGCCGGCCGAGAAGCGCGGCGTGCTCCTGCTCAACCCCGGGGGCCCCGGCCTGCCGGGGCTCCCCGTTCCCGCCCTGATGAAGCTGCCCCAGAAGGTGCGCGACCGCTACGACGTGATCGGTTTCGACCCGCGAGGCGTCGGTCATAGCACCCCGCTGACCTGCGGCTTCACCGCTGCTCAGGGCGGGGTGGCGGCCAACCCGGCCAACCCCGGCAGTGCGGCGGAGGTGACGAAGCAGGCCGGAATCGCGAAGAGCCTCGCCGCTCGGTGCAACACGTCGAAGACCGCAGACCTGCTGCCGCACATCACCACCGAGAACACCGCGCGGGACATGGACCGGATCCGAGCGGCACTGGGCGTGCCGAAGATCTCGTATTACGGCGAGTCCTACGGCACCTACCTCGGCGCGGTGTACACCACCCTCTTCCCCCACCGCGGCGACCGCGTCGTGCTCGACAGCAGCCTGCCGCCCGAGGGTTACGACGTCGAGGCCCTGCGCGGCCAGGGCGCGGGCTTCGAGACCCGCTTCCCCGACTTCGGGAAGTTCGCCGCGGCCGCGGACCGGCAGTACCACCTGGGCAGCACACCGGCCGCGGTACGCGAGAAGTACTTCCAACTCGCCGCGCGCTTCGACAAGAAGCCCGCGCAGGGGTACGACGGCACGACGTTCCGCGTCGTCACCGCGGGGCTGATCCGCTCGCAGAGCGACCTCGCGGGCCTCGCCGCCATCTGGCACGCCCTGGACACGAACCAGCCGGTCCCGGGCTCCGACGACCCCGGCGGCGGCGGCGCGTACAGCGACAACTACCCCGCCGCCTACCTCGGGGTGATCTGCGGCGACTCCCGCTGGCCGACGTCCCTGGCGACCTACCAGCACAACGTCGCGGTCGACCGGGTCCGCCACCCGATGTACGGCGCGTTCACGGCCAACATCCGGCCGTGCGCCTTCTGGCCGGCCCCCGCGGAGCCAAGGGTGAAGATCACCGATCGGGGGCCCTCCAACGTGCTCATGGTGCAGAACCTCCGCGACCCGGCGACCCCGCTGTCCGGAGCGCTGCGGACGCGCCGGGCCCTCGGTGAACGGGCCCGGATGGTCACCATCGACCAGGGTGGGCACGTGGCCTACCTGGTGGGCCCGAACACCTGCGGGAACGACACCGTGACCGACTACCTGGTCACCGGGAAGCGGCCCGCGCACGACAGCTACTGCCCCGCATAGCCGGTCACCGCTTCATCCGCCCCCTCGGGGCACGGGCCCCGGCGAAACCGAGGCCGGTCCGGCGGATCAGCGGCTCAGCAGATACGCGGCGATGATCAGAGCAACGAGGCAGCCACTGAGCACCACAGTGATCGGGTTCCGTCGGCGCACTACCGCTCTGCCAATCCCCGCCAGCCTGCGAGCGGATACCGGCAGGTCAGAGAGATCGTGAAACGAGGCTCTTCCCGGCAGGTGCGCATCGATCGTTCGGGTGTAGGCCTCCTGGAAAGCATTCACTTCACGGTCTGTGGCGCCCAGCGCTCGGACAAGGGCCTGCAGGTGCAACCACGTGTCAGGCAGAACGTCGCCGTCGATCCAGCGCATGACAGTCATCAGGACCAGGTCGTCCTTGAGCCGTCCCGGGAATGCCGCCTGCGTCAGATCGCTGACCGATCGTCGTTCGGTACGCGGGGTGCGCTGGCGCAGCTGCGACAGCGCCGTGGACAAGGCCGCCGGGGTGCTTGCGGTCTTGAGGCCGAGCACCAGCTCCGCCGGCTGAGCACCCAGGCCCTCCAGCGGCTGGTGATCCGTGTGCGCTTCGTCCGGATCGAACTCGTCGCCCGTCCGCTATCTCTCGTTTCTGCTGGTCAGAGGTTTTCTCGGGTTGTCCCGCCCTTTTCCGGGACTTCCCTCGGCCTGGGTGTCCTCCACCAGACTCCCCTGGACTATGCGGGAAGCCGTCCGCGGTGCGTCCTGCGCCTGTTGTCTGGCTCCGAGATCGATCTGATCGTCGAGATCGTTCAGCTCGTCGTCCTGGGCATCCAGCTGTTCCTGAACAGCGTTGAGGAGTTCGCGAATCCGGTCGAGTGGCGGCAGGTCCAGCTCTTGGGCCACTGAGTGTGGGTGGGCGACGGCGGGCGGGGAGATCGGACAGCGCCCACCGGGCGGTGTAGAGGCGGTAGCCGGCCTCCAGGCCGCGTGCGGACGTCGGCTCGCCGATGTCCAGGCAGTGGGTGGAGATGGCAGCGGCCACGATCCGGTCGTCCAGGCCGGGGTCGCGACGGCGGCCGCGCTGGACGAGGACGAGGTGTCGGCGGGCTTCGGCAAGCAGGTGCCGTCGGTGAAAGCGGCCGCCGTCGTTCATCACGAACACCGTCGCGGCGACGTCGACGGCCGCCAGGGCGACGTCGACCACGGCGGCGACCCGGGCCCGAATCGCGACGGCCGCGGCGCGGGCGTACTCGAGGAGGGAGGTGATGATGTCGGCGGCCACCCCGGAGGTGAGGATCGCGCTCGCCTTCCACCAGACACGCAGCTGCACGAGCGGCAGGGTCTTCTGCTTGGGCGGGCGGGTCTTGCGGGCGGCCATCGCGTTCAGCTTGGCGCGGGCGGTCTCGGAGACCACCGGCAGGTACTTCAGGGTGCCGTCGTCTTTGACGGCGGTGACGTACTCGTGCTCCAGGTCCTCCATGCAGGCGGCGATCTGGTCGCTGCGCCGGGAGGTCCAGCGGATCAGCTCGTGCGGCACCCCCGCGATCTCCATCACCGGCCGGCGCCCCGGCGTGACGGTACGCGGCTCGGTCGCCAGCCCCAGCGCCTCGCAGACCTCAGAGGCCACGAGCTCGTTGTAGAGCGCGGAGGCGGCCACGGTGTTCTCGTGCAGGGCCAGGGAGTGGATCGAGCCCCACTTCCCGTCCAGGCGCTGCCCCTTCACGGACAACAGCAGATGGTCATGGAGCAGCGGCATCCCGGAACGCGCCTCGTAGTGGCGGAAGCGCGCGGCGACCAGACCGCCGGGCGGCCACACCCGGTGGATGCCGTCCTTGCCGTACCGGATCACCGCGACCTCGTCCTCGATCCACTCCAACACCCGTGTGATCGCCCGCTCGTGCGCGGCCTCGATCACCCGGCGGGTCTCCTCATCCCCCAGCGCCCAGAGGAGGTAGATCGTCGGCTGCGGCCGGAACACGAAGTCGACGCCCGTGACCGTCACCCGGCGACCGAGGGCGCCGGTCTTGAACGCCTTCTTCGGGGAGACGCCCGCGGCGAGCAGGTCTGCTTCGATCCGGTCCGCGTACGGATGGCGGCCCCGCTCGCCGAACAGGTTCCGCAGCTGGCTCTCGGTGACCTCCTCCCCCGCGCTCAGCCCGAGCACGGCCAGGCCGCGGCCCATCCAGCGCCCGACCGGGACACCGGCCTCCCCCTGGGCGGCGCGCAGCGGCGTGCGAGCGGGGCGGCGGCCATCGCCGACGACGGTCTCGCGCAGGTAGTAGCGGTACATCTGACCAGCCCGGATGACCTTGATATCCACTGTCATGGAGACCACGTCACACGGCTCTGACCTGCAAGAAAAGGCCGGACGGCCGTACGTCCCGTCAGGCGGGAGCAGCGGCCGAACTTCTTCACCGGTGCCCGTCAGACGGGAAGCGGCTCCAGCCGGATCGGAAATGTCATCGCTCTCCGGCAGCCATCACTTCACGACCCGAGCGACACCAACGAACACCACTGAGCACCACCGAGTGCCAGGGAACACGCACCACCAACGAGCACCGCCCATCAACCCCGGCGGACTGCCAGGGGCTTCGTCGTGCTGCCCGGAGGAGACCAACGTGCCCACCTTCGAGACCTGCCCGCGCTTCACCGCCGACCTCCAGCACCTCACTCCCGCCCAGCGCCGACGCTTCCACCGGGTCGTCGTGGACGCCTTCGTGCCCGGCCTCCGCACCGGCCTGTTCCGCCCCGGATTACGGGAAGCGCGCGGGTTCCCGAAATCCCGGAGCCGGAGTACGCCGAACCGGGACGCCACTTCCCTGTCTTCGACGGTGGTCGTGCGAGTTCAGCCTTCACGGCTGGGGCCGGATAGGTACCCGTATTCATCCAGCCCGTGCTCCGGCCTCCTGTGTCAGCTGGTGCGGCCATTCACTTCGAAACGTTGGAAGAGGGCCGGCAGGAACTCTTGGAGCAGGAGCCTGGCACGTTCCGCGTCCCTGACTTCGTCGTGGCCGAACCGGAAGACCTCGTAACCTCTGAGCTTGAGTTCGCGGTCCCCAGCCACCAGCTCCGCGTACTTACAGCTGTCGGGTACCTGACCGTCGTCGCGGGTGTAGTGCTGGGACCCGTCGACCTCAAGAACGACGCGCTGGCCGTGGGGCAGTAGGAGCAGGAAGTCCATGCGGGAGCGCAGCAGCGCTTCAGGGCCACGCTCACGGACTGTTTTGTGGTCCCAGTGGAGCCACACCTCGGGCAGGAGCGCCGGGAGGTCATAGACGGCAGAGCCGAGGATGTGGTGGTAGAGCTCGAAGACGTTGCGCTGCCCGGGTGAGTTGCCGGGCAGGCTGCGGCGGAGCCGGTGGTAGAGGGTCCTCTTGGCTTCGGCCTCGTCTGCGAGCTTTTGGGTGTCCTGCCACCAGGTTTGGAGGTCTCGCCAGCGGATGCCGTCGCCTGTGATCTCGCGGTCGTAGACAAGGACGTTGCCGGGGTCACCGACGATTTCGATGTCGTTGTCCACTGCGGAGAGGAATCGGATGTCCGGCTTGGTGAGCGAGGCGAAGATGACGTTCTTCGGCCGTCGGTTGTCGGCGAGCCGGGTGGAGACCACGGTGAAGCGCGGGTAGCCGCCGTCTGCCCCGGTCTCACGGAGCTCGACTCCCGCGCTGCGGATCTGCTCGTTGATCTGTGCCACGAGGTGACGTTGGGCGGGCTCGTCGAGGAGCACGTCGGCGGAGACGGCCGATGCGAGGAAGCGGGCGAATCGCGCGTCGCCGGCGTCGAACGCCCCGAGGTGTTCGAAGAGGTCCTCGGTCGACCAGTCCTCCGGGTTGCGGAAGACGTGTTGCTGGATGTGCTGTCTCAGCCCAGGCGGGCGGTTGGTGCTGGGAAGTAGCAGGTCGGCGAGGGATTCTTCACGGTCGAGCACCCAGAAGCGCTCCAGCAGCGTCATGAATCGGGCTTCGTGGCGTGCCATGTCCGCCAGATCCAGGGCTCGGGCCAGTTCGCGTCGGACCCTCTTGGATATCGCCGGGGGTGACGACTCCGCCCAAAGTAGATCTTGTATCCCGTTGCGAGTCGCAGCGGTGAGACTCCCACGAGCCAGGATGCGTTGCGCGACGTGGGTGAGATCGTTGTCGGAGACCTGGGCGTAGCTGCGTTCGATTCGTTCACGCAGCGATCCCTCCTCCTTGGGGATCTCCGGCATGGCCAGCTCCGCGAACGCTGCGTTGAGGGTGGCGTGCGTGTTCCCGCTGAGGTGGCGCGAGACGACAGCGTCCAACTGCTGCCGAAGTCCCGAGCGGTACCTGCTGCTGACCATCAGCCGATGATCCCAGAACTCCGCCGGGCAGTCAGCAGTTTGCAGCGTCCAGGACGGCTGTCGAGTCAGGCTCGCAGTGCTGGGCGAAGGGCCGAGCGGTGCTGGTCATGGCGCGATGGGCGCCTCAGATGCGGGGCGCCAGGACCTGCCCCGGCAGCGGCCCGGGGCAGGCGGTCTTTCTCTGCGCCAGCTTCACCGCGGCCTGGGCAAGTGCGCGCGCTGCGAGTGCCTCGGGAGAAGCCATGGCCTGGACTGTAGCCACGAACCGGCTCCCGCAAGAAGGAGACCGCGGGTCCCGTCCCCACCCTCTCCTTGTCGACCGCACCCCACCCGTCACCGCCGACGCCATCGCTCGCACCGGCTTCTGGGACGAACGAATCGGTAACAGCAGGTCCGCAGGGAGCAGCTCAGCTACGCCGACCCGTCACGCTCTGGAGGGCGGATCATCAGAACGTTCGACACACCGCCCTGGTTCACGCAGTCCTGCGCCAGGTCGTGCACCTGCCAGAAAAAGTCCGGGTCAGAAGCAACTGCATTCACAGCCGTCTCGACAGGCGTATACCGATGCAGAGGGGTCGACACCTCGTCGTAAACGAAGCCCATGGTGTCCCGGGTCAGAATTGTCAGCGGCCCTTCGCCAGCCCACTCGACTCCGACACGCACGTCGTACTCGCCGGCACCGGTCAGGTCCGCAGTCGCTCGGACCAACGCCATCATGTCCGCGATCGAGCACTCGATGGCAGAGGACTCGACGTGCCGGCCCTCGAAGAACTCCCCGCCCTCAGCGCCCGAAGCAGCACGCCGGTGTCCGCCCACAGCGGCCGCCAGGGTGACCGATCCGTCGTGGTGGATGGTGGCCCACGCCTCCTTCCACCAGGAGTAGGCGGCCGCTGCCGTGTTCACCAGGACCCACCGGCGCAGGCCAGGGCGAGGGTTGAGCCGGTCCACGCTCTCCAGGGGGTGAACACCACCCCGCCCCGCGTACATCAAGGCAAGGCTCTCTGCCTTGGACATCACCTTCTGCGCCTGGTCGCGCGTCAGCCTCTCGCGAACGAGAGGGAGCCGCGGGTGGGCAACCGCGATCAGCCACGCGCGCTTGCGGCTGTCGCGCCCGGCGGCGGCTTCGGTGAACAGCGAGTCCAGGGCCTCGGTCGCATGGCGGCGCTCGTCGAAGCGAGCGCGGTACATGGCCTCGATCTGGCGTTCCTTCATCCATACCGTGTCGGCGTCGTTGCGGACGGGAGCGCCAAAATAGTCGTGCCGATAGATCAGGTGCGGACCGTCGACGCTAGCCGGGATCTCCACCACCACGGCCCTGTTCCCTGCCTCGCCCACACGGTGCACACCGAGCCCGAACACTGGCGGAGAGATCGCAGTGATCGCGGCGCTTCGCAGTGCCCGCTCGTGGCCCTCATCGAACTCGCCGACATCGACGCGGCTAGTCGCCGCCTTCTGCGTCTCTTGTACGCCGTAAACGATCACACCGCCGCCGCTGTTCGCCATGGCCGCGACATCCTTCGGGAAGTCTGTCTGCGGCAGACCTTTGGCGGGCGGCAGCTCGGACTTCCAGTCCAAGTCGCTGTGTTCCGTCACTCCAGCTGTTACGGCGGCGTCCAGGATGTCACCGGTCAGCGGCCCAGGCGCGAGCCCGAGTATGCGGTGAAGTGGCGTGAAAGGCATGGCGCAAGCTTAGGGAAGCCCTCTGTGCCCTGTCCTCCTGAAGCTGCCACGAAGTGACCAGTAGCTCCAGGACGGCAGCGCCGCCGGCCGGGGTCCGCCCGACCGGGGGCCGAATACGCAGCGGCGGCTCTCGCCCCCGGAGCGTCCGGGCTACGCGAGCGGGGCATTGGCGCCGGTGAGGTCTTCGACCACACCGGGGTCGAGCTCCGCAGCACAACCCCGCAGACGCTTCTGCTGCGCGGGGGTCAGGCCGAGCTCGTCGTCGAAGGCGAGGCGTTCAAGGGCGGCGGCGACGTAGCCGGGCGCGGCTGCTGCCAGCGCCTGGCGCATGGCCTCGCCGACCACGTCTGCCGCGGGCAGGCTGGCGGAGTAGTGCGCGGCGATGCCATATGTCTCGGCCGCGCGCGGGTTGATTCGCTCCAGCGCAGCCTGCATATTGGCGTCACCCTGGTCGGCACGTAGGACGAGGTCCACTTGGTCGCGGCCATTGGCGGCAGCAGTCACCGGTCGGAGACCAGACGCAGTCGGCCGCTCGGGGGCAGTCTCCTGTACCACCTCAGCGGCCGGGGCGTCCTTGGGCCTGCGTCGCAGCTTCTCCTTGAATCGGCGTGCCCCGTCCTTGAGGTACGGGGTGGCAACCTCCACGGCGGCGACCGTCACGGTTTGAGCGACCTCAACCGCAATGTCGGTGGCGCAGTTGACGAGGAGGTTCCTTAGGCCGTCCCCGTAGCCCTCGTCGTACCGGTCGTCGGCGTCGAAGAGTCACGCCCCACCACGGACGGTCAACGACTCGCTGACTGACAAAATGGCTCGCACTAGGGTGCCCCGTCGCGCGCCGAACATACGGCGTACGAGCAGCAGGTCGCCCAGGCCGTCGCTGCCGTCCAGCGCCAGGGCGGCGTTCCGGGCCCGGCGCTCCAGGAACGGCAGCAGACGGTAGAGGCTCTCTATAAATACCGGTGCCTGGCGGCACGAAGTGCGGCGGACCCTGCGAACGACGGAACGTCACATGTCAGCGCGCTCGAGGTGCTGCTGGAGGGCTGCCGCTACTTCGGTCACGCTTCCATGGGGCGGCAGCGCGGTGTAGGTGACCTCTCCGCGGTCCAGTGCCATCTCGCTGGTGAAGTGGACCAGATCAGGGGCGGGGGCGAACACGTCGCGCAGCCAAACAGCGATGACGGCTGCCTCGTCCGCGGATGCCTTCTCGACCAGCACCGAGCCAAGTTCGGGAAAGGGAGTGGTGGCCAGTCCTTCAAGCCAAACTCCGTCACCCAGTGGCATCTCGAACGACAACGTTTCCGCCCCGCGGGGCCCGAGAGGGCCTTCGGGCCAGGTGACGGCCTCGGGGAAGGCTGCGGTGAGCTTCGTTGCGAAGTCGTCAAGACGCAGGTGCCATGCTGCGGCGTTGTCGACCGGCGGGGCGAAGCTGAAGGTGGTCCTGCGCGGATTGATCTGCATCGTGTCCTCCAGGCTTCCTACGGAACGTAGCGTGCGGTGCCCTGTACTCCGGTCATGGCCATCATGCTCTGCCAGTAAGGGGCGGCGTCGGGGTCGTTCGTGGCGATCTCGAAACCACGGATCTCGTGATTGCGCGGGTCGGAGAGCGCGGCTTTGTAGCGGCTCATTTCCTTCTCGTCGCCGACGAACATGCCGTCGCGCCGGGGGTCGAACTTCACGGCTCCCCTGGCGTCGACCTTGGGTGGGGTGCCGAGGGTGGTGTCCAGGCTGTCCAGGCTTCGGAAGGTTTTGCGGCAACCGGGTTCGCGGACGTGTTTGGCTTCGACGGCGTAGCCGTCCACCGGGCGCATGCCGTCGATCATAAGACCCTTGCCGCTACGCCCCGATGCACCGGCGGGCAACGGTACTTCGCGTTCGGGGTAACCGGACACCCGCATTTGGTAGGCGTTGTCCGGGCTGGTGGGTCCCCCTCCGCCGCCGAAGCCGCCTGGGGGGAGCGATCCGGCCCAGGTGCGGAAGGCGGCTTGGTTGCCGGAGGAGAGGAGTTGGGTGGTGCCGGGTGTCGGTGGCAGGGGATCGCGGTTGAGCGTTGGGTCGTAACCGCTGCTCATGGGCAGGAGGCCGGGCATCCCGGTGAAGGATGCGATAGCGACGGGAACCGGCAGGGGGATCGGGAGGGGCAGGAAGGGAAGGCCGCCGCCGGGCGGCGTGTCCGAGCCGTGTGGGAGTTTGACGCGTGCCTCGGACGTGTCGACGGCCTGGGCGACGGTGCCAAGGCGACGGATCCACGGGTCTTCCAGGACCAGGTTCTGCAGACCGCCGTCGTCACCGTTTCCGCCGAACATCGGCGAGTCCCAAGGTGCTTCGATGCGGAAGAGGTCGGCCTGGTGCTGCAGGATGGTCTTCAGCGCCGCTTCGACATGGTCGGCGTACTGGTCGCACGCGGTGGCGAGCTGGGTGCAGGCCGCCACGAGGTTCGCGACAAGCGGCTCGTCCTCCTGCGCGTACTGGGGCGGGCAGGTGCGCCCCACGAAGCCGTTGAAGTACTGGCGGAAGGCGTCCGCGGCAACACCTTCGTGCGCGCGGTCGGCGGTGGAGGCGAAGGTCTGGGCGTCGGTGAGGAAGCGCATCATCAGCTGTCCGGCGTGCCGCCAGGTGCCGGCCACGTCCCGGATCCTGCCGGGATCTCCGCGGAACTTCTGACCCTGCCTACCAGGGGTGTGCTCCGCGAACCAGGAGGACTCACCAATGACTTCCGGGAGGTCCTCACCAAGATTCAGATAGTTCTCTATGCAGTTCGCCCCGGGATCTCCCATGCCGGACGTCAGATCGACCTGCTTACCCATGATCGCGGCGACGTTTTCCTCCTGGGCCATGTACTCCCGGGCCGTCCGCATAAGACCCCGCCCGGTCTCACCCAGGACGTAGGCACTGAAGCCCATCTGGTTAAGAGTGGTGCTGGCCGCCGACACGTAGACGCGTTCGAAGTCCTGACCCGCCTCATCATCCCCGGCCATACCCTTCTGGCGGTCCAGCTCGTGGAAAAGGCCGATCGCGGTATCGCGGACCCCTTCCATCACATCGGTAGCCAGACCCATCGACGCCTGAATCATCCCCTCGGCAACCACCTTCAGCTGAGGCGCCAGCCCACCGCTCATCACGCTCCCCCGTTCCACTCCCCCGCCGCGCAGGCGCGACGCCCCCGCCCTGCCCACCGTTCTATCGCATCAAGGTCAGCAGAGGTAAGGCCGCAAGAGGGCTACGGGCCCCGCCCGTCATCCGCCCGCCGGTCTGCTCGTGGTCGTATGACCTCCTGAGGGCGCCAGTCGTCTGGTAGGGCTGAGCCCTCCAGCAAACACCCGAGCCGGTGGTGCATCGGCAGACGTACTGGCACACCTTGAAGGCCGGGCCGCGTCAGCGCGAGCGCCTCGTACGGTGCCGTGAGCGCGGCCGCCTCCTCGGGGTCGGCAGGACGTGCCAGTGCAGATCGCGTCGGCCCGCAGGCCAGACCCGCCCCACCCGCTCGAAGAAGTGCTCCACGCCACCCGCCCCCTGTCCGGGCGGCCGTCGCCCGCGACCCGAGCCTGTCACGCACCAACCCGCCCTGTCCTGGTCACGCCCCGATCCGGCGGCCGGTGGCCGAGACGTCCTCCGGCCGCCGGACCAGACCACCTGTGCGTAACGGTGCGCGTCGGCTACCGGCGGCGGAACAGACTGCGGTTCTTCTTCGCCTCCGCCGCGGCCGCCTCCCGGGCCACGGCTTCCTCTGCCTGGATCCGCGCTGCCTTCTCTGCCCGCACCTGTTCGTGGTGTTCGTCCAGGCACGGATCGCACAGGTCGCGGTGCGGCAGCCTCGGGTGATGCCGGACCCAGAGCCAGCGTTCGTCGGCAAACTTCGTTCCGCAGCGGGTGCACACCGGTCGCTGCGCCTCCCGCTCTGCGGCTTCGCGTTCCATCTGACGCCTGCGGGACTGCTCCTCCTGCACCCGGTACGACCGCTCACCGTCCGGGTTGTCCAGGGCCTCGCTCAGCGTCTGCCACTCCTCGCGCCCGAGCCGCCGCCACACCGGGCCCGCTGCCCCGGCCGGGTCGGCGGTGATCCGCTCCAGCTCGGTGACGACCACGGGCACCCCCTGGTGGTAGTCGACGGCCGTGATGTCACCGCCCGGGTACTTGGTGCCGGCGAAGTAGGAACGGGCGGCCTGCTCCAGGCGCCGCATGCGGCTGGCCCGCTGCGCCTTCGTCCTGCCCGTGAACACGAACGCGACGGGCACGTAGCCCTCCCGACCGGTCGCCGGGTAGATCCGCGACCACAGCCGGAAGCCGTGCACCGCCACACCCTGCCGCCGGGCCGCCTTCTCCCGGTCCGCGTCGGCCTTCGGCGCCAGGAGCCCGAACCAGTCGCTGTAGCGGCGCAGCTTCGCCACCAGGTCGTCGACGGGCTCATTCGGAAAGCACCCCTTGTCCGCCGTCTGACGCTCACCGCCGACCGCCTTCAATTCCGCCCAATTGACCCCCATGTCCAGACGTTTTGTCCGTGACCGATGTGACTGGCCGCGATAGATGACGGGCCGGATGAGGATGCTCCCCAGTGGAATGGGGCTTTGGCCGTAGTAGCTGGCGGGCCGTGGCCGGGATAGATGGCGCTTGCGGGCGGGAAATGACTATTGATCTGTCGCAGCGAAGGTGGCATCGATGCCCACCTGATCAGCCGTTTGTGCGCGGTCTGGAACGAGCCGAGCTCGTCGGGTAGATCCCGCCACGGTGAGCTCGTGCGGTACTGGCTGACCGCTCGGAAGCCCCTGCGCGGTGATGTCCCCAAGTTCTGGTGTCGCCGCAGCCCGCGGGTCAGGCTTCGGCGTCGGCCTGTTCCTGTTGGGTGGCTGCCCAGGACGCGAGCAGCATGAGGGCGTCGTGGTCAGAGGTGCCGGGCTCGGCACTGTAGGCGGTGAGGGTCAGTCCGGCGTGGCCCGGCAGTTGCATGGCGTCGAAATCGAGGGTGATCTCGCCGATGGCCGGGTGGCGGAAGGATTTGTGTCCGGTGTGGTGCAGGCGCACGTTGTGTTTGGCCCATGCCGTGCGGAATTCGTCGCTGCGGGTGACAAGTTCGCCGATCAGGCCGGTCAGTTCGGCGTCGCCGGGCGCGCGGCCGGCTTCGGTGCGCAGCAGGGCGACGGTGGTGTTGACGGAGGTGTTCCAGTCGGGGAAGAAGCCGCGGCTGGTGGGGTCGAGGAACTGGAAGCGGGCGATGTTCACCGTGGCGGGTGCCGTCCTGGTGAACAGCGGGGCGTACAGGGCGCGGCCGAGGTCGTTGGCGGCGAGGATGTCGAGGCGGCCGTTGCGGATGAAGGCCGGTGAGCTGGTCATGGAGTCCAGGACGCGCTTGAGGCTGGCGGGGACGGCTGTTTTGGCCCGGCGGGTGGTGCGGCGGGCGGGGCGCTGGCGCTGGGCTGCGGCCAGGTCGTGGAGGTGGGAGCGTTCGGCGTCGTCGAGCTGGAGGGCGCGGCACAGGGCGTCGAGGACTTCTTCGGAGGCGCCGGCGAGCTGTCCGCGTTCCAGGCGGGCGTAGTAGTCGATGCTGACTCCGGCCAGGAGGGCGACTTCCTCGCGGCGCAGCCCGGGGACCCTGCGGGTTCCGCCGCCGAAGGCGGGCAGGCCGGCCTGCTGCGGTGTGATCTTTGCGCGGCGGGTGGCGAGGAATTCGCGGATCTCGTGGGCGGTGTCCATGCCATCCAGGCTAGGCGGGATCGAGACGAGGAGGGGTGCCCTGTCAGTGCCTGTAACAGCAGTGCCTTCCCCGCAGCTGTGAGCTGCGGTTTCCTCGATGGTGGCAGCAGATGCAGTCCACCTTGCTGCCGCCTGCGGATGCCACCGGGCCCACCGTGGCCGACAGTGAGCACAGCCGCAGCCATACGTACGAATCGTCACAGGGAGTCACCGCATGCCTAAGCAGTCCGCGCCGCAGGAGTTGGCCGGCATCGCGCCGAAGCTTGTCGAGGTCACCAACGAGGTGCTGTTCGCAGACGTGTGGGAGCGGCCCGAGCTGTCTCCCCGTGACCGGAGCCTGGTCACGGTCAGCGTGCTGGCCGCCCTGTACCGCACCGAGCAGCTGCCCTACCACCTGGGCAAGGCGCTGGAGAACGGGCTCACGGTGGAGGAGCTGTCGGAGGCCATCACGCACCTGGCCTTCTACGCCGGATGGCCCAACGCGATGACCGCGATCACGCAGCTGAAGAAGATCACCGACGAGCGCTCCGCCTGACCACCTGCGCAAGCAGCGCAGGGACGCCCCGCACGGCCGGCGGGCCGTGCGACATCACAAGGAAAGAACGAGATGACCACCAACGGATTCGATCAGATGTTCCCGCTCGGGGAGAAGAACGACGCCTACGCGCAGTACTTCACCGGCCAGAGCTACCTGGCTGCGCTCGCCTCGGGGAGCGTTCCCGTCAGCAACGTCTCCTTCGAGCCGGGCTGCCGCAACAACTGGCACATCCACCACGGCGCCGTCGGCGGCGGCGACCAGATCCTGCTGTGCACGGCGGGCAGCGGCTGGTACCAGGCCGAGGGCGAGGAGGCCGTCAGCATGAAACCGGGAACGGTGATCCGCGTCCCGGCGGGCACGAAGCACTGGCACGGCGCGAAGGCCGACGCGTGGTTCTCCCACGTCGCCTTCATCACCCCGGGCGAAGACGTCAGCAACGAATGGCTGGAGCCCGTCACCGACGAGGAGTACGGGCAGCTGCCGAAGAACGGAGCGCACGCATGACCATCCTGAACGAGACCTACACCCTGTCGAACGGCGTCGAGATCCCGAAGCTGGGCCTTGGCACCTGGTTCATCGACGACGGCAAGGCGGCCGACGCGGTCCGCGCCGCCGTTCAGGTCGGCTACCGCAACGTCGACACCGCCCAGGCGTACGGCAATGAGCGCGGTGTGGGAGAGGGTATCCGTTCTGCTGGCGTGGCGCGCGAAGACCTGTTCGTGTCGACGAAGCTGGCCGCGGAGATCAAGGACTACGACGCGGCGGTTGCCGCGATCGACCAGTCGCTGGCGACGCTGGACATCGGCCACATCGACCTGATGCTGATCCACGCCCCCCAGCCGTGGGACGACTTCCGCGGCGGCGACTACAACGAGGGAAACCGCCAGGCGTGGCGCGCGCTGGAGGACGCCCACAAGACGGGCAGGATCCGCGCGATCGGGGTGTCGAACTTCCTCCAGCCCGACCTGGAGAACATCCTCGATCACGGCACCGTGGCACCGCACGTCAATCAGCTGCTCGTGCACGCCGGGAACACCCCAGCCGAGCTGCTGGCCTTCTGCGAGGACCGGAACATCCTGGTGCAGGCGTACTCGCCGATCGCCCACGGCACGCTCCTGGACAACCGCCAGATCAAGGCGATCGCCCAGAAGCACGGGGTGAGCGTCCCGCAGCTCTGCATCCGCTACACCCTGCAACTTGGCACCCAGCCGCTACCGAAGACCGCGAACCCCGAGCACATGCGATCCAACGTCGACCTCGACTTCGAGATCTCCGAAGCCGACATGGCCACACTGCGCACCCTGGACGAGCGCGACTACGGCGAGCACGCCGCCTTCCCCGTCTACAGCGGCAAGTAGCCCGCAGCACGCTGCGGCCGGCCCGGCATCACGCCTCATCGCCGCCACGAAGACGGCGGCCGTGCCCGCCCCATCGGAGGACCGAGATGACCAGCACGATGAAAGCGCTCCTGCTCGGCCGCGGACCGCAGTGGGTGCTGGATGACATGCCGGTTCCCCGGCCCGGGCCCGGCCAGGTACTCGTCCGCAACCTGGCCGCGGCGACCAACAACGCCGACCTGGCGATGCTCGCCGACGCCGACCCCACCCACGGCGGCACCGGCAAGGAATCCATCGCCGGGTTCGAGTACGCCGGCGAGATCGCCGCGGTCGGCCAGGACGCCGGCGACTGGAAGGTCGCCGACCCCGTCATGGGCACCTTCCCGTCCTCCTTCGCCGAGTACCTGGTCGTCGACCACCGCTTCGTGCTGCCCCGCCCCGAGGACTTGGTCCCGGAAGTGGCGTGCGCCCTGCCGACCGCGCTGCTGACCGAGTTCGGTGCGCTCAGCGCTGCCGGCTTCCGGCCGGGACAGAGCGTCCTGAGCACAGGGGCGTCGACGAGCATCGGCATGATCGGCATCCAGATCGCCAAGACCCTCGGCGCGTCGCAGATCATCGCCACCACCCGCAACAGCGACAAGACGGACCTACTCACCAAGCTGGGCGCTGACACGGTGATCGTCACCGCCAAGGGCACCGACCTGGCCCACGCTGTGCTCGCAGCCACCAACGGCGCAGGGGCGGACGTGGTCTTGGACCATGTCGCCGGTGACACCTTCGCCGCCTGCCTCCCGGCGACCGCCGTCGACGGACAGGTGGTGAACATCGGCCGCCTCGCCGGTCCCTCCGCCACCATCGACCTGGACGCCCTTTCCTTCCGGCACCTCACCGTCCACGGTGTCTCCTTCGGGTTCACCCGCGATTGGGAGACCGTCCCCATCCTGGAAGGGCTCCGAGCCGAGGTACTGCCGGCGGTCGACCGAGGCGACATCACGCCGGTCATCGACACCACCCTCGGCGTCGAGCAACACCACGAAGCCGCCGACCTGCTCCGTTCTGCAAACACGGTCGGCAAGGTCGTCCTGACGTTCGCGTGACGGCCTCGCCGGGCGCGAGCGGAGGGCTACCGGTCGCACCCGGCCAGATAGTCCGCCCAGCGGCCACCGGAGCGACAAGCTGAGGCAACCCGCACGAGTCCAACCGAATCATCGCTGCCGCAGAAGCCCTCAAGCATCCAGAACAGCCCACCAGGCCGACCCACGGGCCAGATCATCGCAACTCAGCGCTACCTGAGCGCTTTGGTTCCAGACCCGCCATCCACGGCGTCCATCCGCCAACAAACGTGTCCAGTCACAACCGACGCCACAGACGGCGCCCCCGCCCCGCATGCGCGTCCTCTGTCCACAGGGCCGCACTCCGAGGCTGTGATCAGCAGGCCGGGCGCAGCAGGCGCACGGCCCGTACAGGTAAGGAACCGTCATGGAGACGACGTCGCCGCAGCTGCCGCAGCTCGCCCCGGAGCAGATCCGCAGGGCCGCCGACTACGTGGAGCTGGTCTGGCAGGAGCAGGGCAGCGAGGAAGAGAAGGCCGCGCTCGCGGTCTTCCACGCCGACGGCCCCGAGCTGGCTCGGCTGATCGGTGAGTTCGGTGCGCTGCTGCTGGCCGACTACCTCCCCGTCGTGCCCGATGAGCACGCCGACTGCGAGTCCGCGTACGTCATGGACAAGCTCGTGGCGGTGGCGAGCCGGTACCTCAAGCGGTGGTGCTACTCGGGCGGCGGGGCAGAGGTCGCCTACACCGCGGCAGGGTTCCTGATCGAGTGCATGCAGGAGTCGACCAGGTCAGCCAGTTCCTGTGCGACATCCGCGACGACGCTCCCCAGTGGCCGGCGACCGCGGCCTCCTGAGCCGAGCGGAAGCCGGGACGGCGCCCGAGAGGGGAGACTTCTCCCCCCTCGGGCGCTGTCCTGTTCGGGTGGGATGTCGCAGGTAGCGAACCCGGTCAAGGAGCGATGCACCGGGCTGCAGACATCGGATGCTGTGCACTCTCCACTCCGATGCCGTGCACTCCCGACCGGATGTCGCGCATCGGATGTCGTCCACTCTCCCGGCATCGGGTGCGGTGGCAGACACCGGGTGCGGTCCACTCCGCACCCGGTGGCATCCACTCCCGGGCCGGTGGTGCGCATCGCGGTGGGGTGGTGCGCACCGGGTGCGCGCGCCGCGCATCGCGGTGCGGTGGTGCGCGCACCGGTGCGGATCGGTGCGCGCACCGTCGGTGCGGTCTCAGGGGTTGGTGCGCGTACCAACCGTCCCGTGGTGCGCATCGTGGCGCCCGGCGCGCTTCTGGGCAGCGCGCGACGCTTCCCTCGTCAGGGGCCGGATCAGGCGAATCCCCTCTATCACACGCCCCCTTGACCGCGATCCCGCCGAAGTCCCGATTGTGCGTTATGGAACCCCTGAGTATGCGGCAGGTCACATGAAATCGGCGCGAGGGCGGGTCTGGTGCGCGCACTTCGAGGTGACAGCGGAGCGGTGCGCGTCGGCTCGGGCAGGCGGTTCGCCCGGTGCGCGCACCCGGGCCCGCCGGTGCGCGCACCATCGTCTCCGTGCGCGCACCGGGGGTGCCGTGGCCGGGGCGGCGGCGCACCACGATGCGCACCGGTGCGGCGGCCGGGAGTGCACGACATCGTCGGTGCGCGCACCGGATGCCGGGTCCGGCCCGCCGGGCCTCGCGGGTGAAGCCGCTTGGCGTCCTCGTCAGAGGCCCTGGCTCGCTCCCCTGCCCTGATCGGGCTGCGTCGCGTGGTGCTGCTGCTGGCGGGCGGAGTCGTCCGCGTCCTTGGCCGGCTGCTTCGGCTGCGGGCCGTCCGCGATGATGCGGCCGCGGGCTTCGGCGGCCTGGGTGAAGGCGGCCAGCCGGGCGAGGTTCTTCGGGGTGTGCAGCCACGTTGCCGGGTCGGTCGTGCGGCCCTCGAGGTACTCCTCCGGCATTGCGGCCTGCTGATGGCGTGGACGGCGGCGGCCCGCTGCGCCGGGGTGAGGGCGGCGTCCCGGTCCGGGTGGTCGACGGCGTGCGGCGCCGCCTGGTCGTGATAGTCATCGGCGCGCGCTGTGGCCGACGTGGTCGCGGCCGGCGCTTCGTCCCGCGCGCCGGAGAGGATCCGGGCGTCGCGGATCGCGTTCTGCAGGGCGAAGCTGGCGACCTGGGCCCGCTCGTACCGTGACGACTCCCGCGGCGGCTTCCCGTCGATCCCGGCGGTCCACCACCGGTGCGGCCAGGCGAAGTCCGCGGTGTAGGTGAGCTGGTCCGGGGCCGGGGTCCGGCGGCCGGGCACGGGGACGGTGAGCTGACGGGCGTGCCGGGACAGGGCCGCATCGGCGATGTAGTCGTCCAGGCTGCGCGTGAAGCCGCGGCCGCGCAGCGTCTCCAGCAGGTGCCGTCGCGCTTCGGCCAGGACGTGCCGGCGGGCGAAGGACCGGCGCACCGTGAAGACGATGGCGGCGACGTCGACGGCGGCGAGCGTGGTGTCCACCATCGGCCTCACCCGGGCCCGGATCGCCGTCCCCGCTTCCTGGCACCGCTCCAGCAGCCCGTCGACCCTCTCCGAAGCGCAGGATCGCGGACGCACGCCACCACGCGCGCAGCTGCTCCAGCGGCTTCGGAGTCTTCTTCGCCCGGCGGGTGTCCTGCGCCGCCCACCACCCCAGGCCGTTCCGGCCGCGCTCGCCGGGCAGCCGCTTGTGCTTCTTGACGTACTTGCCGGTGATGCGTTCCAGCACCGGCACCATCTGCTCACGGCGGGTGGCAGACCAGTCGATGAGGTCCTGGTCGACGCCGGCCACCTCCATGACGGGGCGCAGGCCGGGCGTCACCTCCCGGGGCACGGTCGCCAGGCCCAGCTCCTCACACACCTCGGTCGTCATCGTGAGGGTGTAGAGCGTCCCGGCCGCCACGATGTGCTGGTAGAGGCGGCGGGTGTCGAGCGCGCCCCAGGTCCCGTCCGGACGCTGCGCCCGGTTCAGGATCAGACAGTGGTCGTGGAGCAGCGGAAAACCGTCGCGATTATCGAAGTGCCTCCACCGCGAGACCACCAGGGCCGGCGCCTTCGCGCGCTTACGGCCCGACGACCACCGGGTCTGTGCGACCTCATCCTCCAGCCAGCGCAGCACCGTCTCGATGGCCTTCTCGTGAGCCCGCTCGATGACGCGCCGGGTGCGGTCATCACCCAGCGCCCACAGCACGATCAGGGACGCCTGCGGCCGGAACACGAAGTCGAGGGCGAACAAGGGGGTCGCCTTGCGTATCTCGATCTCTTCGACCGGCTGCCCCAGGACGGTCGCCAGCCGGGCCGTCTCCGGGTCGGCGCCGTCGTCCAGTAGAGCCCGCGCGAGCGGGGGTGACCCGGTGCGGTTCGTGGATGGGCAGCCGACGCCGCAGTAGAGCCCGCGCGAGCGGGAGTGACACAGCCTGCTCGTGCGCCATGTCCTCGAACGCGGCGTAGAGCCCGCGCAAGCGGGAGGGACACGGATCTCGTTCCACCGACGGTTGACCCGCTCCCGTAAGAGCCCGCGCGAGCGGGAGTGACGCGACCCCGCCGAGCTAAGCGTCGTGGCCGCCGGCCAGACCTCTGCTGTGGCAGCATTCCTCCTGGGCAGCTACAAGCAAAGAGCGGGCAGATTGCTGGCACAGGTCGGAGTGGTTGACGTAGAGCCCGCGCGAGCGGGGGTGACACGACCGTGCGGAGGAAGCTCCGCATCGAGAATCTGTAGAGCTCGCGGGAGTGAGCGGGCGTGAGCGGGCGTGAGCGGGCGTCCCGGCGGTAGAGACGACCGGACAACGCGTGGAGCCTGTGCCTAGCGGGAGTGACCCGGCCACCGTCGCGGCGTTCCCAACGACCTCGCGACAGAGCCCGCGCGAGCAGAAACGATCCAGACGGTGGCCTGAACGACCGTGAGTCTCGGTAGAGCCCGCGCGAGCGGGAGGGCCCCGTCCAGCCGCCCGTGACCACTCACGACGAGCCCGTGCGGCCTGCGGCCCGCGCGAGCGGAGCGAGCCGGTTCTCGATGGCCCCGACCCGCCGCTCACCGAGCAAAGCCCCCGTGCGAGGGGTGTAACTCGTTCGCCGATCGGCGAGTCCGCCCGGCGCACGCGGAACCGAGCCGTGGAAGGGCCACCTCAGCACAAAGCGGCAGGTCAAGGACGTCCTCGTATTGCAACTCTCAGCGGAGCGAACAGGCGATTCTCATGTACCTGCATCAGTAGTCCTCATGGCATGTCTGAAGGAAACCTCACATCGCCCTTGCGCCGATAGCTAACGTGCCTAATTTCAAAAGGCATTGGAATGAGAATCATCTACTGCAGTGAAGTGAGAGTCAGCACGGGCTGAACGCGCTCGGCCCCCTCTCGGGGCGCACCCTTCTCGTCGAGGGTGCCGCCGGAGGCGTGGGCAGCGCGGCAGTCGAGATCGCCGTGGCGCAAGGTGCCACCGTGATCGGGACAGCCAGCGAACGCAACCACGAGTTCCTCACCGCACTCGGCGCCGTTCCCACCACCTACGGTCCCGGCCTCGCGCAGCGTCTGTCCGCTCTGGCCCCGCGCGGAGTCGACACAGCGCTCGACACCGCGGCCTCCGGGTCCCTGGACGACCTCGTCGCGATCACAGGCGACCCGCAGCGCGTCGCGACGGTCGCCGACTTGCGGGCGGGCAGCGCCTGGGCACGCACGTGGTCAACGCGGAGAACGACTCCACTCTGCTGTCCGCTGCTGCGGAACTGGGCCGGCAAGGCCGCTACACACCCCGCATCGAACAGACCTACCCCCTGGAGCGGACCGCCGACGCCCACGCGCACGCGGAGCGCGGGCGCACCCGAGGGAAGATCGTGATCTCCATCTGAACAGGCCGACTCTTCCGAACAGGCCTACGAGGTGAGTAACTTGCACCGTGCGGGCCTGCGTGGCGAGCGTGCCCTCGATCGGCCTCGGTGAGCGGACGCTCCGGAGCGGGCCGATCCATAGGGCACCTCGCCGGGCAGGCCGCCTCCACTCAGGCACCGCACTCGGTCCCTTCGACGCGATCGACGGACCCTGCGTCCCTCACAGGCACACAGAGGCCAGGGCATCAGGTCGTGCACGACCGTTGACACCCCCACTGACCAAGTGATCTATTCACTTTATGAGTTACGCCGACCAACCCTCGCTGTCCGAGCGCCTCGCGGACGACATCGTCGAGATCATCCACACCGAGCGGCTCTCCCCCGGCGATGCCCTGGCCTCCTCGCGTGAACTGGCCAAGCGGTTCGAGGTGACGACACCGACCGTGCGGGAGGCGCTGCGACGCCTCGAGGCCATGCAGGTCGTGGAGTTCCGGCACGGCTCGGGTACGTACGTCGGACCCGGTATCGACCGGCGGCTGCTCGCCAATCCGCACCGGCCGCGCACCTCCCGGCAGTCCGTCCTCGAACTCGTCGAGGCGCGCCTGGTCGTCGAACCGGCGGTGGCGGCCGAGGCCGCCCGTATCCGGCTCCCCCAGGGGATCGCACAGTTGGAGCACGCTGCGGCCAACGCCCTGTTCCCGCCGGAGGAATCGCTGCGCCGGTCCGTGCACTTCCACGTCGCACTAGCCACGGCCAGCGGGAACGCGCTGCTGAAGGAGACCGTCGAGGCGCTGCTCCAGGTCCGCGCCCGCGACCAGGTCGAGATCCGGCACCGCTACAACGACCGCGAGCGCGACCACGCCGAGCATCTCCAGATCGTCGAGGCAGTCCGCGAAGGGGACGCGGCGACCGCCGGGCGGATCACCCGCGAGCACCTCACCGCGATCCGGAACGCCGTGCTCGCCGCCGAATTCCCCGACGGAGATGAGCTCGCGTGAACACCGACCAGCCCCTGCATCTCGCCGGGATGACCACAGGAGAGGCCGCCGAGGCCGTCACCCGCGCACCCGTCGTCATCATCCCCGCCGGCGCCTACGAGCAGCACGGCCCCGGCATGCCCATCGCCACGGACACCATCCGTGCCGAGCGGATCGCCGACCTCATCGGGGCCCGGCTCGCCGGGCGCGTGGTGATCGGCCCGCCGCTCCCGGTCGGCGTCTCTCCGCATCACATGGGCTTTGCCGGGACGGTGACGCTGACGACGACCACGTTCGCCGCGGTCGTGCGCGAGTACGTGGAGAGCCTGCGGCGGCACGGCTGGCGGCGGTTTCTGGTGCTCACCGGGCACGGCGGGAACAACGCCGCGCTCACCACGGTGGCACAGGACCTGCTCATGTCCCACCCGGACGTGCGGTTCGCCTGGGCGCCGGTCACCCCACTCGCCTCCGGCGTGATCGCCGAGATGGGTGTGAGTGAGGTCAGCGGACACAGCGGCGAGGCGGAGACCGCCCAAATGCTCTACCTGTCACCGGATTTGGTGCATCGGGACCGCTTGGAGCCGGGGTCCGTCGCCATCGACGGGCTCAAGCCCGAGGCCCGACTGGCCCGTTCCTTCTCGCAGCCGACCCTCGCCCTTCCGTACGACGAGCTGAGCGCCAACGGCGTGCTCGGCGACCCGACATCGGTCACGGCCGAGGACGGGCGGGCCATCGTGGACGCCGCCGTCGACCGCGTGTGCGCGTTCGTCGAGGAATGGCTCGACATCTAGGGCCCTGCCCCGCCCCGCCCCCACTCCCCGCCCACCCGTACAGCTCGACAACCCCGAAGACCCCGCCCTCAAGACGCCACCCTCTCTTAGGAGCCGCAGATGAAGGGTCTACTTCGGCGTGCCTGCGTACTGGCCGCCGCGCTCGTCGCCGTCCCGTTCGCCCCCGCCCACGCGAACCCCGCGAACCCTGCGCACCCCGCCGCATCCCCCCGCTCCGAAGGCTGCGGCGCCACCGCCCCGCAGCAGCCCGGCACCAGCGTCCCGCACACCCTGAGCAGCGGCGGCCGTGAGCGCACCTACCAGCTGTATCTCCCCGACGGCTATACACCGAAGCGCAGTTGGCCGCTGATCGTCGCCTACCACGGGCGCGGCAACACCGGCGCGGGCACGGAGGCCTTCTCGCGCCTGTCGGCCCTGCCCGCGATCGTCGCCTACCCGAACGGCGTCGTCGGCACCGGCGACGGCGAGCGGCAGGCTTGGCAGGGCGCTCCGTACGCGGCGGCCGGCGTGGACGATGTCGCGTTCACCGGGGACCTCCTCGACTCGCTGGAGGGCTCGCTGTGCGTGAACGAGCGGCGGGTGTACGCCACCGGGAAGTCGAACGGTGCCGGGTTCACCGGCCTGCTCGCCTGCCGGATGTCCGACCGTTTCGCGGCCGTCGCACCAGTCGCCGGCGCGTTCTACCCCGGCACGCGCGAGGGCGGCTGCGCCCCGGAGCGCCCAACGCCCGTACTCGACTTCCACGGCACCGGCGATGCCACCATCCCGTACGCGGGTGATGCCGACCGCGGGCTGCCCGCGATCCAGGACTGGGTGCGCGAGTGGGCCGACCGGGACGGCTGCCGCACCCGGACACCCGACAAGGTGACCGGGCCCGACATCACGACGTCACGGTGGACCGGTTGCGCGGGCGGCGCGGAGGTGGCGCACGTCGCCGTCACCGACGGCGGGCACACCTGGCCGGGGGCCGACGGCTACAGCGGCGGCGGCTACACCACGCAGACGATCCAGGCCCACAAGGTGATGTGGGCGTTCTTCTGCGATCACCAACTCCCCACCCCGCCGCGCTAGTTCGGAGCCTCCATCATGACCGTACAGAGCAAGGCCCCCTCCCCCGCCGGGACCGGGGCGGCGCAGCTGCCCTTCGTCATCCGCGCCCTCGGCGTCGTCGAGCGCGCGGGCAACGCACTGCCGCACCCGTTCTGGCTGTTCTGGATCCTGTCGGCGGTACTCGCCGTCGTCAGCGCCGTGCTCGCCGGGTTCGACGTGTCCGTGGTGTCGCCCGCCGACCACAAGACGGTCGTCGTGCAGAACCTGCTCAGCGGCGACGGGCTCGCCATGGCGGTGTCGACGATGGTGTCGAACTTCGCCGAGTTCCCGCCGATGGCGACGATCGTGGTGGTCATCATGGGCGTCGCCGTCGCCGAACGCAGCGGATTCCTGTCCGCCGCGATGAAGGTCGGGGTCGCACGGGTACCCGCGTCGTGGGTGGTGTTCGCCGTCGCGTTCGCCGGGACGGTCGCGCACGTCGCCTCGGCCGCCGCGTACATCATCCTGGTACCGCTCGGCGGGCTCGCCTTCCGCGCCGTGGGCCGCTCTCCCATCCTCGGCATCGTCGTCGCCTATACGTCGATCGCCTCCGGCTACGACGCGAGCCCGGTGCCCACGCCGAACGACGCCATCTTCGCGGGCATCACCACGGCTGCCGCGAAGATCGCGGGCGGTGACGACGCATATGTGTCACCCCTGTCCAACTGGTTCTTCAACATCGCCTCCTCCCTGCTGCTCGCCACCGTCATCACGCTGGTCACGCGCTGGGTGCTCGCCAAGCGGCCCGATCTCGACCCGGATCCCGACGCCGATGTCGAGGACCTCGGCACGCTGGAAATCAGCGTGCGCGAACGGTCCGCGCTGCGGCGGGCACTGTTCGCGCTCGGCGGCGGTCTGGTACTGGTCGTGGCGGCACTCGCCCCCACGTCCTCCCCCCTGCGCGGGGACGGCGGCAGCATCGTCGAGTCTCCGTTCATCGAGGGCATCGCCGCGGTCGTGGCCTGCCTGTTCGCACTCACCGGCATCGTGTACGGGGCGCGCTCGGGGTCGATCACGAAACCCGGCGACGTACCGAAGCTGATGGCGGCGGGCGTGAAGCAGATGGCGCCGGTGCTCGTCCTGTTCTTCGCGATCGCCCAGTTCCTCGCCTACTTCGACTGGACGCACATCGGCGATGTGCTCGCGGTGCGGGCGGCCGAACTCCTGGAGCACAGCGGGATGCCGATCGTCGTCGTCTTCCTGCTGATCCTGCTCCTGCTGACCGTCGTCAACGTCATGGTGACCAGCGGCTCCGCGATGTGGGCCCTGGCCGCGCCCGTCCTCGTGCCGATGCTGATGCTGGCGCACGTCCCGGCCGAGACGACACAGGCCCTGTTCCGCATCGCGGACTCCGGCTCGACCGCCATCACCCCGATGAGCCCGTACTTCGTGATGGCCCTCGGCTTCCTCCAGCGCTACCGCAAGGACGCGGGCATCGGCACTCTCGCCGCGTACACACTGCCGCTGGCGATCGCGATGACGGTGACCTGGACACTGCTGTTCCTCGTCTGGTGGGCACTGGGAATTCCACTGGGCCCCGGGGCGCCGGTGCGCTGAACCGCCTTGCCTGTGGCGGCTTTTACACAGTGCCCAGCACAACACGGTGTGCTCGCTTCACCCGCTCCAAGGGCGCATTGCGCAGGGGCCCGGACCGTGCGGTCCGGGCCCCTGCTCGGGTGCTGACGGCCACGAGGTTCCGCTGGAGTACTAGGGCGTGTATCCGGTTGTGATCAATTGTCCCGTGTCACCGAACCTTGATCGCGTGCCATCGAACCCTGACGGATGCGAGTTCGTGTCGTCGAAGTCTGAGCACAGCGTCAAGGGTCGCGGCCAGCCGAGTGGCGCCGAAAACAGCGAAACGGCCGCGCGATGAATTCGCGGGCCCGGAACGGTCTACCCAAGTAGTGAACGGATCGGGCGACTCACCGCGAAGGCGACAAAAGGTCGCCGGCAGGAGGACGGAACAGTGACCAAACGTCTGGGCAGAGTGACCTGCGACCTCTCGATCTCCGTCGACGGGTACTCGGCCGGCCTCAACCAGGCCGAGCAGCGCCCGTTCGGCGACGACGCCGGTGATGGCTGGGGCGACAGGCTGCACGCATGGATGTTCGAAACCCCGGAGCAGCGGCAGGTCGAACTCGACCGGCTGACGGCAGTCGGCGCCTTCATCATGGGGCGCAACATGTTTGGCCCCGTACGCGGCGCGTGGGATCGGCAGTGGAAGGGCTGGTGGGGCGACAATCCGCCGTACCACGCGCCGGTCTTCGTCCTCACCCACCACCCGCGCGACCCGCAACCGATGGACGGCGGCACCACGTTCCACTTTGTCACCGACGGCATCGAATCCGCACTGCGGCAGGCTCGCGAGGCGGCCGGGGACCGCAACGTGTCGATCCACGGGGGCGCGACCACCATCAACCAGTACCTAGCCGCAGGTCTGATCGACGAGCTGCGGCTGAACATTGTGCCGTTCACGCTCGGCGCCGGCACACGGCTGTTCGACGGAGTGCCGTCACTGAATCTTGAGCAGGTGGAGTCGCGAGCAGCGAAGTCGGTTACACACGTGACTTATCGTGTGCTGCCCTGACAGCAGAGCGGTGTCAGTCACAAGTACCGCTCACATTTCGATGACACTCACTCAAAGATGTCTTCGAGGCCCTGCTGGAGGGGATGACCGCCGAGGCCGCGCATCGGGGCGAGGTGGACATGTCCCTGGTCAGCGTGGACTCGACAACTGCCCGTGCTCACCACGACCCCGCCGGGATCCACCTGGACGAGGATGTCCTCACCGCCCGGGAGAGGGCCGCCGCCCAGGAGGAGAAGGCCCGGGGAAAGAAGGGGCCGAGGCGGAGGGACAGGACGGGCGATCTGTCGGGTGTGACCCCGTCCGCGAAGAGCGGCGCCGCGTCCGGCGCCGACGCAGACTCCGGTTGAAGGTCGCCCTGCTCGGACGATCGCGAGGCGGGCAGACCAGCAAGGTTCATCTCGCCACCGACCGCAAGTACCGCCCGCTGGCGCTGGTGCTGGTGCTGACCGCCGGCCGGGCCGCCGGCAGCCCACAGTTCATCCCCGCGCCGGCCGAGGTCCGCGTCTGCGGACCGGTCGGCCGTCCCCGCGCCCGGCCGGACGCGGTCGCCGGAGACAAGGCGTACTCGTCCCGCGGCAACCGCGCCTACCTGCGTAAATGTCAGACCAAGGCGGTCATTCCGGAGAAGAAGGACCAGACTGCCAACCGGAAGGAAGAGGGCAGCAGGGGCGGCCGGCCCGTCGGCCATGACACGGACCTCTACAAGGAGCGGAACACCGCCGAACGCCTGATCAACAAGCTGAAAGCCTGGCGAGGCATCGCCACCCGTTACGACAAGGCCCCCGAAAGCTACCCCGCTGGCCTTCATCTCCGCGCCTCCACGAGCTGGATCAAGGACCCCACACGAATCGCTTGATCACGACTGGATACGCGGCCCTAGCAGGGGCTGAGGTACCAGACCCACCTCCAGTCCGCGGAGGCGTCCTCGCTGTAGCCGCCCGGCGAGGTCCAGCGCAGAACCTTGTCCTCGCTGTAGAACTTCGCGTACAAGGTGGACTTCTGCGCGTTCCTCCAGGATCCGGTCGTGTTCCAGGTGATGCGGTTGAGCGTGCCGCAGGTGAAGAAGTTCAGCTGGGTGCCGGTGAAGTTCTCCCCCTTGTACGCGCACACATAGGTGCTGGGGCAGCTGCCGGCGGCCAGTGCCCCGCCCTTCGCGCCGAGGTCGCGGGCGTACTTCTCTCCCGGCAGCGCGAGCGTCAGCTCCCCGCCGGTCAGCTTGATCTTGTTGGCGGACACCTGCTTCCCGCCCCACTCGGCCAGGTTCGCGTCGACCTCGGCTTGCAGGGCCTTGGCCTCCGCGCCGCTCAGCCCGGCCTCCCTCGCCTGGCCCGAGAAGCCCGGCCGGGCGTCCGCGGCGGCCGAGCTCGCGGTGGCCACGCACGCTGCCATCGCCATCAGCAGCGCGACGACCACCCGCCCCACACCGGTGGATCTGTGGGTCCGCTGTCGCATCCGAGTCACTGGGTTACCCCTCCGTTTGACGTTCCCCCCATGGGGATCACTCCAACTGTGGGGTGCTGAGGGCGTCCCGGTCGTTAGCGCTGAGCGCAGGGATCCTGTGCAGGGAGTGCATGGCGCCTCGCCGCTCGCCGGGCGTGAGCCCGTACGCGGCGCGGAACATCCGGCTGAACGCCGCCCCGTTCCCCAGCCCCCACCGCGCCCCGATGTCCTGGATCGACAGCCTCCGTAGCTGTGGCTCGGCCAGATCCGCGTAACAGCGCGCCAGCCGTTGCCGCCGCACAGAAGCGGCCACCGTCTCCTTCCGCTGCCGGAAGAGCTGATGCAGCAGCCGTACGGAGATGTGGTGCCGCGAGGCGATGGCGCCGGGTGTGAGGGCCGGATCGGCCAGGTTGTCGCGTATGAATACGTCTATACGGGCCAGCAGCAGCCCGTGCCGCGCCTCCGGGGACAGGAACTCCTGCGCGTCGAGCCGTTGGGCGAGGAACCCGGCGGCCAGGTCGAGGCCCGTCTCGCCGAGCCGCGCCAGGCTTTGCTCGTCCAGCACCGCCGCCTGCCCCATCAGCGAGCCGAGGAAGTCGGCGAGTACCCTCCCGACCCCCGCCCGGGCGGACAGGCCGCGCGCGAGCAGGGAGTCGACCCGGGCCTCGGGCAGTGGCACAAGGGCACGCGGCAGGTGCAGGATGAGCGCCCGTGACGGCCCGCTGGCCGGCCCGCTCATCGCCTGACCGCTGTACGGCCGGGACGACGTCCACATGCTGAGGTCACCGGCCGCGAGCCGGGTCGTGTGACGGTCCTGCACGACCCCCATCGACCCGCCGAGGATCAGGGTCAGTTCGTATGTCTCGGGGTCGGCCCGCCGGATGAGTTCCGCGGTGCGTTCCGACCGGAGGCCGGGGAACGCCATCTTCGTCAGCTGAATCCGCCCCAGGTCGACCGAGCCCACGCTACCCATGAAGTCGGACGCGAAATCGCTGGTGATGCGGGTCGGGGCGACCCCCTGCCCGACGAGCTGCCGCCACCAGTCGAAACGCTGGTCCGCCGGTAAGAGCAACGTGTCGAACTCCGCGAACCCCATCGACTCCCCCACCCGAACGGCACGTGATCACACCGCTCAGCGTGGCCACCGGGACCCCGGACGCGCAATCGTGCCTCGGCGGCGCGGCGGGGGGCGAGGCCGGAAATCATCCTCCAGGTCGTCATCGACGCCGCCACCCGCCTGGTCGTGGTGGTCGGTCAGCCGCTGCCGGGCATTCGCGACGACTGCCGTCCCTGACCACGCGATGCACCGCGTCGCCCGCCCGCACAACCTGGCTCTCACGGGGTGGCCGCGCGCCGCATACGGGACCTGAGAGGCGCACCGGAGACGGCCTCCCGCCTCTCAGTCTCGGAGGAGGCTCAGTCGAGGCAGAACTCGTTGCCCTCGATGTCCTGCATCACAATGCAGGACTCGTTCTCGCCGTCGGCAAGCATCGTTCGCACATGTACCGCGCCGAGCGCGACCAGTCGTGCGCACTCGGCCTCAAGTGTGGCAAGGCGCTCCTCACCCACGAGCCCGATGCCGGCCCGCACATCGAGATGAAGGCGGTTCTTGACGACCTTGCCTTCGGGAACCCGCTGGAAAAGAACGCGCGGCCCCACTCCCGAGGGATCAGTGCACGCGAAGTAGATCACCTGCTCCTCGGGCGGCAGCGAGCGGTGGTACTCCTCCCACGTGGCAAAACCCTCCGGGACCGCCGGTACGACGTACCCCAGCACCTCGCACCAGAAAGCCGCGAGGCGCGCAGGTTCCGCGCAGTCGAAGGTCACTTGGAACTGCTTGATCGCTGACATCGGCGCACCCTACCAAGAGAGCCCAACTGCCCCGTTCCCCAGGTGGATCCCGATGCCGTCGAGATGCCGGCCCAACCCCGCCGGCCGCTCCCACGGGCAACGGCCACCCCCTGCTGCTCGCCGAAGCCGGAACGGCTTCGTGCCATGCCGCGTGCGTGCCCCGCATGCTGGACGCGGGAGGGGTGTCCGCGGGCAAGGTCCACACCGACACCCGTTCCGGCCCACGGCTGGCCGGGGTCAGGACTCCATCGGAAGGATCGCGTTCGGCGGCAGCACGGTGTGCTTGAGGTCCGCGGGAACAGGGTGGCTGTGCGACGGGTACTTGGGCCCCTGTGCGCCCCGGCGGTAGACGGCGGTGGAGTGTTCCGGATTCGTGTCGAACTCGGGGACGACCTTGTCGCCGAAGATCTCGATCATCTCCAGGTGTTCGTCGAAGGACATGCCGCCGGTCATGCCGAAGACCAACTGGTCGCAGCCAACGGTCTGGTAGGCGGCGACCTGTTCACAGACCTCGTCGGGCGTGCCGCACAGCAAGAGGCCTGCCTTGATGATCTCGTCGAGGATCTCTTCCCCGCCGAGCTCGCTGAAGGCGATCGGCGGAGTCGGCCACGTCCTCTCGTCCATCGATTTGGGCATGGTGTCGTGGTAGAGGTTGACCAGAGTGACCAGGTAGCCGAGGCCTGCGTGCATGGCGATCTCACGAGCCCGCTTGCGGTCGTTGAGGCAGATGACCGTGTTGGTCATCATGACGTTGTTGTTCTGGTAGTCGCCGAGGAGCTGGGCCGGGTTCGCGGCCGCCTCCTTGTAGGAATCGATGCGGCCCTTCAGCTCGAAGATCGGCTCGAAGTTGAAGGCGATCGCCCCGATGCCCAGCGATCCGGCCTTGGCGAACGACGAGGGATTGCCGCAAGCCATCCAGATCGGCGGATGCGAGTGGCCGTACGGCTTCGGCAGGATGTTGTGCGGGGTCGGAACCGTGAAGTGCTCACCGTGGAAGGAGTAGTCGTACTGCTCCCACATCCGCACGACCTCCGGCGCGACCTCGTCCCACTCGGCCTTGGTCGAAGCCGTGTCCATGATGTTGAACGAGGCGACCTCATGGCTTCCCGCGCCACGCCCCGTGCCCCATTCGAAGCGGCCCTCGGTGATGTGATCCAGCATCGCGGCACGCTCGGCGAAGCGGACCGGGTGCTCCTTGCGCGGGGAAAGGCTGTTGATGCCTGTGCCGAGGTGAATCCGCTCGGTCTTCGCCGCGACGTAGCCCATCACGACCTCGGGCGCCGACATGTGGCTGTACTCGGTCAGCGAGTGGTGCTCACCGAACCAGACGTACTTCCAGTTGTGCTTGTCCGCCTTGATGGCGAGGTCCATCTCCCGCTTCAGGGCGAGGTGTTCAGAGGTGCGGTCGTGAGCCGCCATGCCGGGAATGAATCCGTTGAGGAAGAGTCCGAACTCCATAAGGCTGCCTCCTAGTGCATATCGGTGCGTGGGCGGCCCGCGCACCACTTCCTGTTCGCCGCTGCCCGAGCGGGAGCCGTGATTCGGACTACGGAAATCCACTCGGTGCGTGTCGCGCCCTGCAGGTGGGCGGAGAATGCACCAATCGGCGCGAAGGATCCATGGGTATGACCCATCGAAATCCGAATCAGCATCGAGATCGTCCTGCTGGGAGACCATTTCGGACAGGTTCGCCTGAAGTTGGCCGCAGGAACTGTCAGCTCGGCCGAAGACGCCGAGGACAAGGTGCGCGAGCAGGTTCGGCCCCGTCTCCCCCCGACCGGCTCCCCTCCGGAAGCCCTCGGATGCCGGCGCCGTGCTCCTTGGCACGGGGTGCACCTCGGAGTATCGGCATTGCCGGTAGCGTGATCGACTGCCGCACGGAATGTCCATGCGGCACGCCTCCCCGTGCAAGGGAATCCGGCGGCGAGCGATGGGATCGTGATGAGCGAACTGACGAAGCCCGGAATTGAGGTTCCGGAGGGTGACCCGCCCACCGAGCTGACGATCCGGGACCTCGTGATCGGGGACGGGCCCACGGCGCAGCCGGGCAGGGTCGTCCAGGTTCACTACGTAGGGGTCACGTTCGCGTCCGGAAAAGAGTTCGACTCCTCCTGGGAACGGGACCGGCCGTTCAAGTTCGCCGTGGGCGGCGGCAAGGTCATCAAGGGCTGGGACCGGGGAGTGCGGGGAATGAAGGTCGGCGGCCGGCGCGAGATCATCGTTCCCCCGCGTCTCGGTTACGGCAGGCAGTCGCCCTCTTCGTTGATCCCGGCGGGCTCCACGCTGATCTTCGTCGTGGACCTGCTCACGGTCGTGGGCGGGCCTCCTGCGGGGCAACACGGCTAGGGCCTGTCGTCAAGCTGCCGTCGTCGCCCGAAGGGCGGCCGCGCGGTGTCAGGTGCGTGCTCTCGGTGTGCCGGCCTCAGGCCCCTGTACTGGACGTACTGGGGTCTGGGGCCGGTGCGGCGAGAGTGCGTGCATGGCGCCGCACGGCAGACGGCAGTTTGACGGCAGGCCCTACTAGGACCTCCGTTTGGATCGGGCCGGGCTCGTGGGGTCCGGCCCGATCCGAGCGGAAGGCACTAGCGGGCGATCCCGCCGCCTCCCATGTAGAGGCGCAGCTTGCCCGTGCTCTCGAAGGTGTCGCCGTACAGCCGGGTGACACCGTCGGTCGACAGCCCGTGGCGCGTGCCGGGCAGCACCCACGCGGAGCTGCGCACCTTGTCGTCGCCCGGCGCGGCCACCGTCAGGTCGGCCCGGTGATCGCCGTCCATGTCGGTGAGGCGCACCGACATGCCGAACGTGGCTCGCGCGCTCTTCCTGCCGCCGATGTCGCCCGCGTCGACGACTTGTGCCCCCTCACCGGTCAGGCCGTTCGGACCTCCCAGCAGGAGCAACACCTGCTCCGGGCCCGTCTTCGCGTACTCCTTGCTGCGGGGTGAGCCGGCCACCACGTCCGCGTAGCCGTCGCCATTGACGTCACCGGTGTCCAGGGAGACGAGGGCGGCGTCCTTGTCCTGGGGTTCCGCACCGGGCACGCCCGGGGTGTCGCGGTCGATGGTCACCGGCCGCTTTCCCTTCGTCGGGCCGGCCTGGGAGCCGTACACGACGGATACCGAGCTGTGGCTCACCTTGCCGCGCCTCGGGCTGAGCACGAGGTCCGCGAGGCCGTCGCCGTTCACGTCGCCGACCGCGCCCGCCGCTGCGTCGGGGAGGTCGACGTCATCCGGCTGGGCGAGGCCGCCGTCGCGGGCACGGAAGTAGCTGACCGGCCAACGTTCCTCGAACTTGGCTGTTCCGAGGGGCTCATCGTGGTGGAAGGCGATCAGCTCGTCGGAACCGTCGCCGTCCAGGTCCCCGGCGACGAGGCCGGAGTAGTTCGCGGTGCCGATGCCCGGTGCGGGCCGGCGCGGTGCGGTCACCGGGCCGGTGCCCGCCGGGGTGCCGGAGCGTGTGAAGGGGCCCTTGAGCAGGCCCTTGCCCGAACCGAGCCCGAAGACCAGGTCGGCATGCCCGTCCCCGTCGAAGTCACCGGCGACGAGGTGCTCCTCCAGCGCCTGGTCCAGCGTCCAGAAGACATGGCTGCTGTCCGTGCCCGGTACCCGGACGCCGCTTTTCAGCCCGTCCGGGGAACCCCACATGATGATCACGCTCGGTTTGTCGTCGAACACGGCGGTGGCGAGGTCGGTGTACCCGTCCCCGTCGAGGTCACGGGCCACCACATCGGTCCCGAAGTACGCCTCGTAGTCGGCCTTTCCCGGTATCGCGGCGTCGTTCTGCGTGAGGTACTGGCAACGGGCGAGAGCGGTTCCGTCGCCCGACCCGTACGCCACCGCGATGCTGCCGCCGCCGGCGGCGTTCTCCACGTCGCCCAGTGCTCCCATGGCCAGGTCGGGGTGACCGTCTCCGTCGAAGTCGGCGGCGGGCGCGGAGCCGCGCGGCGCCCGGGCGTCCTTGGCCGGGGCGCCGGCGGGAGCGGTGCCGTGAACCGCGGTATGGCAGGTATGTGGCGCGGCGATGTCCGGGGATCCGGACCGGGCCGCAACCACTCCGATCGCGACGGCGGCCGCGGCGACTACGGCGCCGGCCCCGATCGCCCACCGGCGCTTGCCGCCACGTTTCCGCCCAGCCCCCAGCTCATCATCTTCGACGTTCATGTGATCAAACACGTCCCGACGGTGTCCAGCGGTTCCGGATGCCCGGTCGCGGATGGATCACCGCCTTCCGGACCGCAGCCGGCGCAAGAGCCATCCGGCGCGGTAGGGGCGGTTGCCTTCACCGGGTGCTGTCCAGTTCCGTGAGCTTGCCTTTACGCAGGTCGAAAATGCGGTCGGACTGCAGGGCCAGGTGCTGGGAGTGGGTGACGACGACCACGCGTTTGTCCTGCTCACCGGCGAGGTCGCGGAAGGTGTCGATGACGCCCTGGGCGGTGTCCTCGTCGAGGTTCCCGGTGGGTGCGTCGGCGAAGACGATGTCGACGTCGCAGGCGAGCGCGCGAGCGGTGGCGACGCGCTGCTGTTGGCCGCCGGAGAGGCTCATCACGTTGCGGGTGGCCATCGCGCTGTCGAGGCCGCTGGCGAGGGACAGCAGAGTGGTCCTGCCGCTGCCGGAGGGGCCCAGGATGGTGCGGAGAGTGCCGCGCTCGAAGGCGTAGCGGACGTCCTTGAGGACCGTGGTTCCTGCGGCGCCGGCCGGAGCAGGTGTGGCTGACACCAGAAGATCGGCCAGACCCGGGTCCGGGCTATTTCATCTCGATCTCGACGAAGGCCAGCGGCGAGGTCCCCGCGTTGACTACTTCGTGCTCACCGCCGGCCGGGCGTGCGTAGGAGACTCCTGCCCGCAGGCGTGACGGGGTGACCGTCCCGTCGGGGGTGATCACGTCGGTGGTCCCGTCGGTGACCGGTACGACGACGTAGTCGTACGCGTGCAGGTGCCGGCCGGTGCTCTGGCCCGGCTCGAAGTCCCACCGGGTGACGCGGACCCGCTCGTCCTCGTGCTGCACGCTCGCGCGGGCGGTGGTCGTCATGGTCGTTCTCCTCTTCGCCGGCTGCCCCGCCGGTGCGGTGGACAGGACGGGACACGACGTCCCGGTCGTCAGGCTAACCACAGCGTTCCGCGCCGTGCTCGGGGGCCTCCAGCCCGCCTGCGCGCCCTCGGTCCCAGTGCCGAATCGGTCAGTACGCGCGGCGGCGCCGCAGAGGCGGCACCTCTTGACGCGAACATGGCGCCTGGCTAATTTCAGAGAACGCTCTCCTCCAGTCCGCAGAACACCCCCCCACCCTGGCCAAAGCGTTCCGGGAGTCTCCCCCATGAAGCGATTGCCAATCAAGACCGCGGCACTCACAGCACTGACAACGTTGTCTTCCTTCATCGTCGGCGGTGTCCCTGCCGCGTCCGCGTCACCCGCTGCGGCTACGGCGGCCGCAGCGGTGTGCAACACGTACTGCGACGCGCGGGATCCGGCGTTGAGCTCCCAGGACCGCGTCCCGGTCACCGCCACGGTCTCCTCGCGATCCATCGCGCTGCACTTCGACGATGCCGGCGCGATGGGCTGGGCGTCCATCGACAACGGCGGCTCCGATGACCAGGTGTGGCTGGACCGGTCCATGGACGGCGGGCGGACCTGGGCCGACGGGAGCCGCCTCGGCGGCACCTCGGTGCCGTCCGGCGGACGGGGCTGGCGCACCCAGATGTACAACGTCGACGACTGGAACACCCAAGGCGTCGGTGCCCTTCGGGCCTGCGGGCAGCCGGCCGGCGGCGCCATCGCCTGCACTTCCTGGGCACGTACCACGTGGAACGCGGGCAGCCGGAGCACGGCGGCGGCCACCGCGCTGATGATGTCGTTCGACCGGGGCAGCAAGCTGTTCGGCGGCAACGCCTGGTGGACGAGCGCCAACGCGCTGACCGCGGTCATCGACAACAGCCGGATCAGCGGCATGGGCAGTTACACCTATGCCATCGCCGAGACGTACGACAAGAACATCAACGCGCAGGGCGGGCAGTTCCGCAACGAGTACCTGGACGACACCGGGTGGTGGGGCCTCGCCTGGATCGACGCGTACGACGTCACCGGCGACAGCCGCTACCTCGACACCGCACGGGCCGACGCCGACCACATGAACGCGAACTGGAACGACACCTGCGGTGGCGGGGTCCGCTGGAACACGGACGGCAACTACAAGAACGCCATCACCAATGAGCTGTACCTCCAGCTGAACTCAGCCCTGCACAACCGCATACCCGGCGACAGCACCTACCTGGACCGGGCGAAGAGCGAATGGAACTGGTTCAAGGGCAGCGGCATGATCAACGCGGATCACCTGATCAACGACGGTCTCACCGACGCCTGTGCCAACAACGGTCAGCCCACCTGGACGTACAACCAAGGAGTCGTCCTGGGCGCGTTGACCGAGTTCCACAAGGCCACGGGCGACGCCGGCCTTCTGACGACGGCCCGTGAGCTGGCCGACTCCTCCACCACACGCCTTGAGACCGACGGCGTCCTGCGCGAACCGGGCGAGGGCGACAGCTGCACCGGAGACGGCCCCAGCTTCAAGGGTGCCTACGTACGCGGCCTCGGGGCGCTCGACCGCCAGCTCTCCGACCACCCCTACGCCCCCGCCCTCACCCGCTGGGCCAACAGCGCCTACGACCGCGACCGCAACGCTCTCGACCAGTACGGCCCGCACTGGAACGGCGGCGACGGCACCACCGGCTCCGGCTGCCAGCAGAGCGTCCTCGACCTCCTCAACGCCGCCGGCTGACGGAGCTCCCTCGCCGTCCGGTCGAGGTACTGGACCGGACGGCGTACCAGCACCGGGGCGCCGCTTCGGGCTCGTCCTGAGCGGCCTGCCGGGTGGGGAAACGGACTCAACCGGCGGGGCGGGAGTGCACGCTGACGGCATAGCCGCCTCCGTCGTGGTACGGGTCGCCGCTCCAGGTCGCGTACCGGTGGCGCAGGGTCAGCCCGGCCCGGGCGCACCAATCATCGAACTCCCCCAGGGTCAAAGGCGGTTCCGGCAGCGGCAGGTGTGCCGCGTCAAGGCCCATGCCCGTTACCAGCAGGCCTGCGGGACGCAGTGCGCCGGCCAGCTGCCGGACGACGTCCGGTTCCGTGCCGGGAGCCAGCAGAGGAATGACGTTTCCGGCCGCGAGCACCAGGTCGTACTCCGGATCCAGGTCGAGGGCGTCCAGCCGGGCCAGGTCGCCGAGCAGCCATTCCTGCGCGGGGGCGTCGCGGCGAGCGACGGCAAGCATGGAGGGATCGACGTCCACGCCAGTGCACCGGTGGCCCAGCTCGGCGAGCCGGATCGCGATCCGGCCGGTACCGCAGCCCGCGTCGAGCACCCGGGCGGCCGGCTCCAGCAATGCGGCGCAGAAGGCTGCCTCGCCGTGGATGTCATGACCGGATTCAACGAGCCGCGCGAAACGCCGAGCGTACGCCTCCCCGCCCTGCCCTCCGGTGAGTTCCGCCCAACGGTCCTGTTGTCCGGTCATGTGCAGCTTGCCTTCCTGACAGCCTCGACGTCCATGTGCAACGGTTGTAATTCCCCGACCACTGCGCGGGACCGCCGCTGCCGCCCGGTGTATGAACAGTGCGCGGCGTCGGCGGGGCGGGCCCGGTCCACTTTCTCACTGCCCGGACTCCGTGCCGTGCACGGGACACCATGGCGTCGAACGTGGATGGGACCAGGCTCCTGCCGCCGCCTCCGGGCCTCGGCCGGCAGGCCCCGGCGGTCTCACTACTGCCGGGCCGCGGCCTGTTCGTCCGGCGCGGTCACGGTCGCGGCCTTGCCGTCCTGCAGCTGCTGGAGACGCTTGAGGGTGGCGGCAAGCACGGCCTGCGCGCCCGAGGGGTCGCCCGCGGCGCCGCCCTCGATCCGGGCCTCGATGCTGACCTTGCCAGAGCGGACGTAGCCGGAGACGGAATCGTCACTGGCGCCCGGGTTGACGACCAGCGTGTTCTCGTCGCCCACTGGCTTCTTGGGCTTCTGCTGCTTGCTGGTCTCGCTGCCCTTCCACTTCGTATACTGGCTGTGGGCGGCGCCGGGCGAGTCGAAGAGGCAGATCGTGAGGTAGGCCATGTTCACTGTCGAGCCGTTGTACTCGTAGGAGGAATCGCCCCCGCGGACCCAGCCCGCCGGCGCCGAGTCGGCGTCGTCCTCCCCGTTGCAGTACTGGCCGTCCGTCACGGACTTGTCGCCGTGCAGGGAGTAGCCGGGCAGGGTTTCGCCGTCACCGAGCAGGGCCTGAGTGAGATGAGGCTGGCTGAGCTGCTGGGTGATCGGCTTCGGGGCCGGAGCGACGACCGGCTTGTCCGCCTTCTGCGTGCTGTCGCCGGAGTCCGCTCCGCCGCTGCCGGAGGAGCAGGCGGTGAGTGCGGCTATACCGACCAGGGTGGAGGCAAGGGTGGCGCGTACACGTGACACGGACGCAGCCTAGCCGTAGTTGATCATCGACCCGGGGGCCCGCTCGGGAGGGCGGACGAGCGCCGGCCGTTCCGTCAGACCTTGCGGCGGGGGAAGCCGAGAGCGACGACGGCCGTCAGGGCTGTTCCCGCCGTTGCCACGAAGAGGGCGCTGCGCGTGCCGTCCACCGTGGCCGCCGCCGAGACGTGCTCGCCGAGGCCCGCGATGCCGACCAGGACCGCCAGACCCACCGCGCCGCCGACCTGCTGGGCCGTGGACGCCATGCCGGAGGCGATGCCCTGTTCGTGGCCCGCGATGCCCGCGGCGGCGGCGCCGAACATCATGGTGTAGCTCGCCCCTTGGCCGAGGCCGAGGATCAGGAAGCCCGGGACGAGCGCGGCGTAGGAGCCGTCGGCGGCCATGGATAGGGCCACCGTCGCCGTGCCCGCCGCGCCGAGGAGGAGGCTGCCGGTCATCGCGGTGCGGGTGCCGAGCCGGGTGGTGATCCGGCCCGCGAGGAGCGAGCCCGCGGTGATCGCCACCATCGGGACGAAGTAGGCGAGGCCCGTGCGCAGGGCGTCGTAGCCGAGCACGTTCTGGAAGTAGAGGGTGAGGAAGTACGCGAGGCTGCCGATCGTCGCCATGAAGAAGAACGTCACCGCCATGCCGGTGCGCAGGCCACGGCTGCGGAGCAGGCGCAGCGGCATCAAGGGGTCACGGGTGCGGGCTTCGATGAGGAGGAAGACCGCGATCAGGGTCGCGCCGGCCGCTGCGGAGAGTACGACCGTCGCGGACAGCCAGCCCGAATCCGGGCCCTGGACCAGGGCGACGACCAGGGCCGTGACGCCGAGCGTGGAGGTCAGGGCTCCGGGCAGGTCGATGCGGCGGCCGGCCCGCCGGGCGGTGTCGGGGGCGATGAGGCGGAAGGCGGCCACCACCGCGATGAGGGCCAGTGGGACGTTGACGTACAGCACCGAGCGCCAGCCCAGGAGCTGGGTCAGTACGCCGCCGAGCAGTGCGCCCACGATGAGTCCGCTGCCGCCCGCCGCACCCCACACCGAGTAGGCGCGGTTGCGCTCGCGCCCCTCCGCGAAGAGCGTGCCGACGAGGGTGAGGGTTGCGGGGAAGAGGAACGCGCCGCCGATGCCCTGCACGGCGCGGGCCGCGATCAGGAGGCCGGGGCCGGTGGCGAGGCCACCCGCCAGCGACGAGACCCCGTACAGGCTCAGTCCGAGCACGAACGTGCGGCGGGGGCCGAACAGGTCGCAGGCGCGGCCGCCCAGGAGGAGGAAGCCGCCGAAGGCGACGGCGTAGGCGCTGATCACCCACTGGAGGTGCTGCGCGGAGAAGCCCAGGCCGCTGCCGATCCGGGGCAGCGCCACGTAGACGATGTTGTAGTCGACGGAGATGATCAGTTGGGCGAAGGCGAGGAGGGCGAGGGTCGCGGCGCTCGCCCTCCTGTTCTGCGCGAGGGCGGGGCGGGCCGGACGTCGGCCGTCCGCCGTCTCCGGGATCGCCATCAGTGGGCCGCCCTCTCGTCCTGGCCCGCGATCTTGCCCGTGCTCAGGGCGATGCGGTTCCAGGTGTTGATGGTGAAGACCAGGGCGAGGACACGGGCCAGTTCCGGCCCGTCGAAGTGGCGGGCGGCCCGGGCGTAGACGTCCTCGGGGACGCCGCCGCGGGAGACGAGAGTGACGGCCTCGGTCAGGGCCAGGGCGGCCTGCTCCTTCTCCGTGAAGAAGTTACGGGCCTCACGCCACACGCCGATCATGTGCAGCCGGGCCTCGTCCTCGCCGGCCTTGCGGGCATCGGACGTGTGCATGTGCAGGCAGTAGGCGCATCCGTTGAGGAGCGAGGCGCGAATCTGGATCAGCTCGACCAGGGCCGGGTCGAGGCCCTCGCGGGCGGCGGCGTCGAAGCCGATGAGTGCCTTGAACGCTTTGGGGGCGGCCTTGGCGAAGTTGACGCGCGGGGCGTGGTCGTGGCTGGTGTTGTGGTTCTGAGTGGTGACGGTGGTGGTCTGAGTGGTGTGCCCGTTGTTCGTCATGACCATGAATCTAGGACCGGAAAAGACCTCGGGTAAGGTGCATTTCCATGCCGGAAACATGGGTCAATTTGGCGGAGCGCATGGGCAGTGACCTGCACGTGGACCTGTCCGGTCCGGGCAGCCGTCGCGCCGTCCTGATCCGGGCGCTGCGAAACGCCGTACGCGAGGGATGGCTCACGCCCGGCACCCGGTTGCCGCCCTACCGCTCGCTCGCCGCAGACCTCGGCCTGGCTCGCAACACGGTCGCCGACGCCTACGCCGAGCTGATCGCCGAAGGCTGGCTGACCGCTCGTCAGGGCTCCGGGACCCGGGTGGCGGAACGCGCCGCGCCGCCCAGGCACTCCCGGAAGCCCAAACCCGCTCCCGCACGGCCCGCCACCCCCACCCACAACCTGCGCCAGGGCGCGCCGGAGACCGCCTCCTTCCCCAGGACCGCCTGGCTCGCGGCCGCCCGGCGTGCGCTGATCGCCGCCCCCGACGAGGCCTTCGGCCCCGGCGATCCGCGCGGCCGCATCGAGCTGCGCCGCGCGCTCAGCGACTATCTGACGCGCGCACGCGGGGTGCGCGTCGACCCCGAGCGGATCGTGGTGTGCTCCGGATTCGCGCACGCCCTGCGGCTGCTGTTCGGGGGTTCGCCCGGCGCGGGCGCCGGGCCGCTGCGCGGGCCCTTCGCCGTGGAGTCCTACGGGCTCCGCTTCCACAGCGAGATCCTGGAAGGTTGCGGGGTACGGACGGTTCCGCTGAGCCTGGACGAACAGGGGGCCCGGGTAGAGGAGTTGGCAGGGGAACCACGGGTACGCGGCGTGCTGCTCACGCCCGCGCACCAGTTCCCGACCGGCGGCCCGCTCCATCCGGCCCGGCGCGCCTCGGTCATCGACTGGGCCCGCACCGGCGACGGCCTGATCATCGAGGACGACTACGACGGGGAGTTCCGCTACGACCGCGTACCGGTCGGCGCGGTACAGGGCCTGGACCCCGAACGGGTCGTCTACCTCGGATCGGTCAGCAAGAGCCTGTCCCCCGCGGTGCGCATCGGCTGGATGGTGCTGCCCACGCGGCTCGTCGACGGCGTGCTCGCGGCCAAGGGCAAGCGGGAAGCGTGGGTGAGCGTCCCCGACCAGCTCACGCTCGCCGACTTCATCGCCTCCGGGCAGTACGACCGTCACATCCGCCGGATGCGCCAGCGCTACCGGCGCCGCCGTGACCAGCTCGTCACCGCCCTCGCCGAACGGGCCCCGCACATCACGGCCACCGGGATCGCGGCGGGACTTCACGCGGTCCTTCGGCTGCCGCCCGGCACGGTGGCGTCCGCGGTCAAGGCCGCGTCCTGGCAGGGGATCGCGCTTGACGGCCTCACCGCGTTCCGGCACCCGCGGGCCACCATGCCGGCCGGGGACGGCCTGGTCATCGGGTACTCGACGCCGCCGGAACACGCCTACGGAGCGGCGCTCGAAGCGCTGCTCCGGGCCATGCCGCCCTCCGACGCCTCTATTGAGAGCCCTGCCGGGTGAACGGCGACGAAAGCCCTCCCAAGTGACCGGCGGCAGCGGGCCGGAGCAGCCCGCACACCCCTCCCCCGGCGGCGCACGACACCCGGGTCTCCGGCTCAGACCGCCGGTGTGGCGCCGTACCGCAGGCCGTCGAAGAGGAGGGTGGTGATCTGCCGGGCCTCGGCCAGCCAGCCCTCGGCGGCACGCATGTGGCAGATGCCGCCCAGGGCCCGCAGCAGGGTGGGGCCGGTGACGTCGTCGCGTACGGTGCCGGCGGCGCTGCCCGCTTCGAGCAGCAGGGAGAGTGCGTTCGCCATGCGGGTGCGTGCGTCGCCGAAGACCGGTGAGTCCGTCGCCATGATGCTTTCCAGAGCGACGGACATCCCCTTGCCCACCGCGGCGTGGTCCACGAGCAGCAGCAGGAAGAGCCGCAGCGCCTCGTCCGGGGCGTGGTGGTCCAGGAGGTCCGTGGGCGCGGCGCACAGCTCGTCGACCTCCTTGCGGTAGACCTCCTCGATCAGCGCTTCGCGGGTCTCGAAGTGACGGTAGAGCGTTCCGACGGCGACGCCGGCGCTGCGGGCGATCTCCTCCACGTGCGCGTCCGTGTCGCCGCTGAGGAACGCCTGGCGGGCAGCGGACAGCAGTGCCTCGCGGTTGCGCCGCGCGTCGGCGCGCAGCGGTCGGGGTGCCGACAAGAGAGCCTCCATAAGGTGAGTCCGGTTCCGTTTGTGTATGGTTTCCGGAGTCGGGTTCATCTTACGGAGGAGATTCCTGTGCCGATCACGGACGAGGGCCTGCACGGCCTTCGAGTACTGGTCACCGGAGGCAGCCGGGGCCTGGGCGCGGCGACCGCCCGCCGCTTCGTCACCGCGGGCGCGACGGTACTGACAGCCTCCCGCAGCCGGCCTCCGCAGGACACCGGTGCCACGTTCATCGCGGCGGACCTCTCGACGGAGGCGGGCGTGGCGGAGCTCGGCCGCCGGGTGGTCGATGCCGTGGGCGGAGTGGACGTCCTCGTGAACAACGCGGGCGCGGCGAGCGCACCGGCGCCGACCTTGAGCCGGTCGGACGAGTCCTGGCGGGCGGACCTGGAGATGAACCTCCTCAGCGCCGTACGGCTGGACCGGGCCCTGGTGCCGGGGATGGTCGAGCGGGGCTCCGGCGTCGTCGTACACGTCTCCTCGATCGCCGGCCAACTGCCGCAGCGCACGGAGGCGTCCTACGCCGCCGCCAAGGCCGCGCTCAACACCTACAGCCGTGAGCTGGCCATCGAGGTCGGCGAGCACGGGGTGCGTGTCGTGTGCGTCCTTCCCGGCTTCGTCGTCACCGAGGGCGCCACCACCCACCTCCAGCACATGGCCGAGCAGCGGGGCGTCCCCGCCGAGGAGGTCACTCGGCAGCTCGTGGATCACCTGAAGGTCCCCATGGGCCGCCCAGGAGACCCTGAGGACGTCGCCGAGATGATCGCCTTCCTCGCCTCCGGCCGGGCGAAGTGGCTGACCGGAGCACAGTTCCGCGTCGACGGCGGCATCATCCCGACCGTCTGAGCAACAACGTCACCGAGAACAGGACACCCATATGCCCCTCACCCTCAGCTCCGTGATCATCGACGCCGCCGACATCGAGAAGGAAAGCGCCTTCTGGCACCGGCTGCTCGATGGCTCGATTACCCGCACGCCGGCCCACCACTTCATCCAGGCGGCCGGCCTTCCGGTGTTCGTCGTCCAGTCGGCCCCCGGCCACGCCGCCCCGAACTGGCCGGACGGCACCTCCCAGCAGATACATCTCGACTTCGGCGTCGAGGATCTCGTGGCCGCTGACCGCACGGCCACCGAGGCCGGCGCCACCCGGCTGCGGCCCACCGACGACATCACCCCGGACACCCGCACCGGCAGCAGGGTCTACGCCAGCCCAGCCGGACACCCCTTCTGCCTGCGCCCTGCCTGAGAAGCGATCGCGGCGGCACCGGGGCCGGCAGGGGTCGAGCCGGTACGGAGCGGCCCTCAGTCGCCGAGGATCCGCTCCCACAGCAGCGCGTCCCGCCAGCTCCCGTCGAGGAAGATCGAGGAGTGCGCGACGCCGTACGGGCTGAACCCGTTGCGGCGCAGCACCCGTTGTGAAGGCAGATTCTCCAGATTGGTGGAGGCCTCGGCCCGGTGCAGCCCGAGTTCGTCCGTCATCACCCGCAGGGCGAGTCCTACGGCGTGCCCGGCGTGCCCTCGGTTCTGCGCGACGCTCGCGATCCAGTAGCCGACGGAGCAGCGGCGCAGGTGCGGCTGCGGCAGGATGCCCCCGATGGTGACCTGCCCGACCACCTGGCCGCCGGCGAGCACAACGCCCGGCCAGACCGTGCCGGCCCGGTATCCGGCCAGCAGTCCGTCGATCCTTTCCGCTTGGCCCTCCGGGGTGAAGTAGTCGGCTGGCTGGGCCGGTTCCCACGGCCGGAAGGCCTCGACGTCCCGCACCCGGTGTGCAGCGATCGCGGCGGCGTCCGTCGGCTCGATAAGGCGGATCGCGGTACTGCTGCCCATGGATCTGGTCCTTGTCACGGTGCGTCGGATGAAGCGGCCAGCCTATGGCTGTCCCGGGCCGGCCCGGCGAGGAGCCCGGGCCTCGACGACCGCACGGAACAGCCGGCCAGCCATGTGGCGCGGGTCACATCGGCCCCATGTCACGAACGGCCGAGCAACTTGCGTCTGGTGGTCGTTCGCAAGGCGCAAGGCCCGGGCGACCGACACGAAAGAGGCGGCAGAGCGATGAACGCGACAGAGACGCAGCAGCACGAGGTTCTGGTCCTGGGTGCCGGTTACGCCGGTCTCTGCGCCGCGATCCAACTCGCGGCCCGCACCAGGAAGCGTGGAAACCTGCACGTGACGCTGGTCAACCCCTACGAGAACTTCACCGAACGGCTCCGGCTGCACATGACCGCCACGGGGCAGGAGACGGCCGAGATGAACATCCGTGAGCTGCTGGAGGGGACCGGCGCCGACTTCGTCCGCGGCTGGGTCACCGCCGTGGACGCCGAGGCGAAGACCGTCCGGATCGACGACGACCGGGACCTCGCCTACGACACCCTGGTCTACGGTCTGGGGAGCGTCGCGGACACCGTCGCGGTGCCCGGCGTCGAGGCCCACGCCCACACCCTGAACAGCCCGCAGGACGCCGCCCTCCTCGCGGACCGGCTGACCCGGCTCGGCGGCGGGACGGTGGTGGTCGCCGGCAGCGGTCTCACCGGGGTCGAGGCCGCGGCGGAGATCGCCGAGCGGTACCCGGAGCTCCAGGTCATGCTGCTGGGCCGGCGGGACCCCGGAACGGGCATGCACCCGAAGGCCAAGGCCCATGTGGACGCGGCGCTCGCCCGGCTCGGAGTGACGGTACGCGCCGGCGCCGAGGTCGCCAAGGTGCTGCCGGACAGCGTCGAGCTGGCGGACGGCTCCAGCATCCCGGCGGCCGCCGTGCTGTGGACCAGCGGGACCCGCGTCTCGCCACTGGCGGCCGCCGCGGGCCTGAGCGTCGACGAGCGCGGCCGTGTGGTCACCGACAGCTCGCTGCGCTCCGTCTCCCACCCCGATGTCCACGCCGTGGGCGACGCGGCGGCGATCCGTCAGGGCTACGGCGTGATGCACGGGACCTGTCAGGGCGGCATGCCGACCGGCGTGCACGCGGCCCTCTCGATCCTGCGGACGCTGGCCGGCAAGGAGCCCAGGCCCTTCCGCTTCGGCTATTACCACACACCTGTCAGCCTGGGCCGGGAAGATGGCGTCGTGCAGTTCACCCACCCCGACGACAGCCCGCGCCGCGTCGTCCTGACCGGAAAGCGGGCCGCGCGGTACAAGGAGACGGTCACCGCGTCGCCGTGGCCGACCTTCGCCCGTATGAAGAAGATGCCCGTCTCGGGCGCGTTCTGGCCGCGCGGCGGCCGCTACACCCGCATCCGGAGTGCCAAATGATCCAGCCTCAGCCGACCGACCGCGACCAGGCCGCCTTCCAGCAGTACCGCACCCTGCTCTTCTCCGTCGCCTACCGCATCCTCGGCACCGCCGTCGATGCCGAGGACGTGGTCCAGGACGCCTGGCTCAAGTGGTCGGCGGCCGATCGTTACCAGGTCGCCGACCCCAAGGCGTACCTGACCCGGATCGTCTCCAACCTTTCGATGGAGCTGCTCCGTTCGACCCGCCACCAGCGTGAGACGTATGTCGGGCCCTGGCTCCCCGAGCCGATCCTCACCGGGCCCGGCACCGCCGATGACGCCGCCGTGGCGGACTCGGTCTCCGTGGCCCTGCTCGTCGTCCTGGAGACACTCAGTCCCCTGGAGCGTGCGGTCTTCGTACTGAAGGAGGTCTTCGCCTTCAGCTATGCGGAGATAGCGGAGGCGGTGGAGCGCGCCGAGCCCGCCGTCCGGCAGGCGGCGCACCGTGCCCGCGAGCACGTACGGGCCCGACGCCCCCGGTTCACCACCGACCGCGCCGGCCAACGCGACGTGGCGAAGCGCTTCTTCGCGGCGGCGACAGGCGGTGACATCAATGCCCTCATGGAGTTGCTCTCCCCCGACGTCACCCTGTGGACCGACGGCGGCGGCAAGGTCCGTCAGGCCCTCAAGCCGGTGGTGGGCGTGAAGACCGTGGCGGGCTGGTTCGCCGCACTCGGCACCGCGAGCTACCAGGGCGTCGAACCCAGCCGGATGCGGGCCGAGTTCACCTGGATCAACGGCGGTCCGGGGGTGGTCTTCCACGGCCCGGACCGTGTGCTTGCCACGATGTCCTTCGACTTCGACCCGGAGGGCCGCATCTCGGCCATCCACAACGTGGCCAACCCCGACAAGCTGCGCGCCGTCTCGGACGGCACTCTGCACGAACTCGCCTGAACCGCCCGGTCGGCACCACGTCGTCGGCCCGCCCCACCGCTCCCGTCCCGTTGCGACGGAATCCGTCGCCCTGGCCGGCCTCAGTCCGGCCGGCCAGGGGCTCCGGCGGTCACGGGGGCAAAGCCTGCGCCGTCGTCAGGCCTTATGCTGCATGTCCCGTCGCGCGGGGTTGCCCTGTTCGGCGGACTTGGGGTCCTTCTCCCCGGCCTTGGCACGAACGCCTCGCTGGATGCGTTCGCCGATCGACTTGTCGATGTTGGACCAGTACTCGAAGGCTCGTCGCAGCACGGGCTCCGTCACGCCGTTGAGGAGATGCCCGACGACGTTGTCCACCAGGCGATCGCGGGCCGCGTCGTCGAGGACCTCACGCACCATGGTGCCTGCCTGGCCCCAGTCGTCGTCCTCGGCATGGGACACGTAGGCGGTCCGGGTGATCTCCCCGTCGGCATACCAGCTGGGCGGGGTCCCGTACCGGGCGGTGTCCGCCTCGGGTCCGCCCTTCGAGTTGGGCGCGTAGACGGGATCCGCGGTCTTGCGGAACGCCATCGCCCCGTCCTTGGAGTACGTGTTCACGGGGGCGACGGGCGCGTTGACGGGGAGCTGCTGGTAGTTGCCGCCGATGCGGTGGCGGTGCGCGTCCGCGTAGGAGAACAGCCGCGCCAGCAGCATCCGGTCCGGGCTCGGGCCGATGCCGGGGACCAGGTTGTTCGGCTGGAAGGCCGCCTGCTCGATCTCGGCGTGGTTGTCGGTGGGGTTGCGGTCCAGCGTCATGCGGCCGACCTCGATCAGCGGATAGTCGCCGTGCGGCCACACCTTGGTCAGGTCGAACGGGTTGAACCGGTACTCCGCGGCGTCCTCGTACGGCATGACCTGCACGTGCAGTGTCCAGCTCGGGCAGTCACCGTCGCGGATGTGCTCGAAGAGGTCCCGGGTGTGGTAGTCCGTGTCGGCGGACGCCATCTGGTCGCCCTCGTCCTGGGTGAAGAACTCGACACCCTGGTCGGTCTTGAAGTGGTACTTCACCCAGAAACGTTCGCCCTGCGCGTTGATCCACATGTACGTGTGCGAGGTGTAGCCGTTCATGTGGCGCCAGGAGCGCGGGATGCCCCGGTCTCCCATGAGCCACGTGACCTGGTGGGCCGACTCGGGCGACAGGGTCCAGAAGTCCCACTGCATGTCGTGATCGCGCAGGTTGCTGTCCGCGCGACGCTTCTGGGACCGGATGAAGTGCTGGAACTTCATCGGGTCCTTCATGAAGAACACGGGGGTGTTGTTGCCCACCATGTCGTAGTTGCCTTCGCTGGTGTAGAACTTCAGCGCGAATCCACGCGGGTCACGCCAGGTGTCCGGGCTGCCGCGCTCGCCGGCGACCGTGGAGAACCGGGCCACCATCTCGGTCCTGGTCCCGGGCTGGAACACCGCCGCCTTGGTGAAGGCGCTCACATCACCGGTCACTTCGAAGTGCCCGAAGGCGCCGCTGCCCTTGGCGTGGGGCTGCCGTTCGGGAATCCTCTCCCGGTTGAACTGGGCCATCTGCTCGATCAGGTAGGAATCCTGCAGCAGGACCGGGCCACCCGGTCCGACCGTGAGCGAATGCTCGTCGCTCTCCACCGGGGCACCGGAATCAGTGGTGGTCGGCTCACGTGAAGTGTCGGTCATCGGGCTGCCTCCATCATCTTGCCTTCAGTCGAAGCGGTCACACGGTCCCGCCGGAAGCGGCGAAACGAAGTCGCGTCGGTTCGACTAGCCCGGAACGTAAGGTGTCAAACCTGGATCAAGCATCACATCGCTTCGCCGATCCCGCTCCGGCCCCGCCGCCTCCGGGAACCTCGGCGACAGCCAAGCCCGTCAACCTGCGCAACGCCCCCACCGCCTCCCACAGACGGTTCCCGCAGCAGGCGCGCTCGGCCGAAGGAGTGCATCGGCCGCGGCCGAACCCCGCTGGCACCTCGCGTGCCCGGCTTCGCACAGGACAATCCATCGTCTTCGCTCGCGTGCCGTCCGGCGCGGGCCGTGATGTCCCCGGCGGGTGGGGACGAGGGCCTCCACGGTCGCGCCGCTGGTTGTCGGGGCATGCACGACCCGGGCAGTATGTCTTCCTGTGAACCATGCTCTCCTCGGCCTCGCCGGCAGCCCGGCTCTGCCTTTCGACCTGGTGCGGCGCCTGATCGCGGTCGCGGACGCGGACATCGCCGAGAGCCTGGCCGCGCGTGCGGACCTCGGCCACGGGCAGGCGGTCGCGTTGGCCGCCCGGGTCGGGGAGAGTGCGGAGCGGCTCGCGTACGAGGGTCTGCTGACCGCCGCCGACATCGACCCCGTCACGCGGCCGGAGGCCGCGCTCGCCCTGCTCGACCGGGCGGCCGGCGCCCCGGAGTGGGCAAGCCTGTTCGCCGGGGACCCGGACGCCAGGCGCCGGGAGAGGCTGGCCGCCTGTCCCGGGCTTCCCGACGACGTACGGGAGACGCTCGCCGCCGACCCGGACATTGCGGTCGTCGCGGAACTCGCGCTGTGGACAACCGCCGGCCTGGCGGCCCGGCTCGCCCGTCATCCGCATGCGGAGGTCCGGCGGGCGGTCGCGGCCAACGAGGCCACGCCACCGCACGTGCTGGCCGCGCTCGCCACCGGTGAGGGGCTACCGCCGTTGGAGCGGTGCCTGGTCTGCGACAGCGAGGAGACGCCCTTCGTTCACGATCCGCACTGTCCTCGGACCGACTGTGACCTGCGGTCCGGTGCCTCCTGCGACGGCTCCCACGAATCCACCGTGCACGAGACTGCCGGTCAGGTCCTGCGAAACCCGGCCACGCCTGTCGAGGCTCTCCTGCGGTACGCCGACCACCCCTCCATGATGCTGCGTTGGGCACTCGCCGCCCGCCCCGGCCTGCCGCCGGAGACAGCGGCGAAGCTCGCCGATGATCCCGTTCCCGGAGTCCGGGCCGATCTCGCGAAGAACCCGGCGATCGACGACACAGTCGTCCGGAAGCTGGCCGCCGACCACGGTCACGACGTGCGGCGCGCGCTCGCGCACAACCCACTGGTACCGCTCGACGTACTCTCCGGCCTCGCGGCCACCGTCAAGATCGGGCCGACGCCGCTGCCGAGGATCTGCGCCGCCTCCCCCGCCGAGGCCGAGGAGCTGTCCCGGTCGGCGGTTCCCGCGCTACGGATGCTCCTGGCCGAACGACGCGATCTGCCTGCCGCGCTCCGCGACCGGCTCGCCGCCGACCCGGACGCGAAGGTGGTCAACTCCATAGCGCCGCACCCGGGCCTCTCCGAGGACCAGCTGCGGATGATGATCGACCGGCACGGAGTCAGGGTCGTCGCCAGGGTGGCGGCCAACCCGGACGCACCGCCCGCCCTGCTCGAGGACCTGGCCGCTCGGCTGCCACCACCCCGCAAGGCGCTGCGCGAGATCGCCCGGCACCGCCGCGCGACGGGGCCGGCGCTGCTCGCCTGCCTCGCCGACAGCCGGGCCCGGCTGCCTGTCGCCCGGCACCCGGCCCTGCCGCCACGGGCCATCGTCGCCCTGCTCGCCGATGACGACTGGGAAGTGGTGGAGGCGGCCGCCGCCAACCCGTCGCTGCCGACGGCCGTCATGCGGGACCTGGTGCGCGGGGCCGAACAGGCCGCGACGCCGCGGGCGTGAGGCGAACCGACACGGCGACGGCAGCGGGCGACCACATCGCACCCTGCCCGGTGGTCCGTGGCCGAAGTGACGAAGGCCCACCGCACTGCTCCGGCGCCCGGACGTCGCACGAGCTCAGTCGCAGGGCGTGGCCGGGGACCGCATGCCCAGCCACTGCTCAGCGTCCCAGGCCCGGAACCGCTCTACTTCGGTGAACCCCAGCTTGGCCGCGAGGCGCATCGAGCCGGTGTTGGCCGTCTGGGTGGCGAGTGCCACCGGCTCGCCTGGAAGGACGCTGTCGAACCAGTCGAGTGCCGCCGCGCACGACTCGGCGGCGTACCCGGACCCCCACGCCTGCGGCAGGAACAGGTAGCCGAGATCGGCTTTCCCCACAGCAGCCGGGCGGTGCCGCTCCGACGCTCTCCTGAGCAGGATCTGGCCGATCATCACCCCGTCGAGGTCAATGGCGAAGCTCCCCGGCCACCGTTCGGGCACCTCGGGCATCTCTCGCTCGAGCTCGTCACGCGGCCGGGGGCCGCCGAGGTAGGTGTGCACCTCCGGTGAGGCGAGCAGCTCGATGAACGCCGCGCGGTCCTGGGCCCCGGGCTCGCGCAGCACGAGCCGCTCAGTCCTGATCGGGGCAGGTGGCCAGGCGACGGGTCCGAGTTCAGTCATACCCGCAAGCTACGCAACTGGTTCGGCGACGATCAAGACTCGCGGACCGGTCGCCCCACCGGCCCGGCCCCGAACCGCCGACGTCCCCGGCCGGCGGCGCCAACGAGCTCGTTAGAGGCCACCCGCCTGCCCCGCCGCCGCTACCCGCTCCCGGGATTCAGCGGCGGCCGCGGCCTCCCGCAGTGCCCGCAGACCATCGCTGACCAGGGGGTTGCTGCCCCCGCCACGTCGGACGAAGCCGACCAGCCGCCGTGCCGGCAGCACGTCACCGGTCAACGGTACGCGTACCAGGTCATGGCTCTGCGGGAACGTCGCGAGGCGCGGCACCAGGCAGATGCCGTGCCCGCCGGCCACCAGGGCGGCGATCGCGGACCAGTCGACGGCGTTGTGGATGACGCGGGGTGCGAAGCCTGCCGCCGCGCACGCCGAGGTGAGCAGGGCGTGCTGGTCCCGGGGGTCACCGGCGCGGAGCCAGGACTCCGCGGCCGCCTCGTGCAGCTCGACCTCGGTACGGCCGGCGAACCGGTGCCCGCGCGGCACCAGGAGATCCTGCGGCTCCTTCAGGAGCAGGTGCCGCTCGAAGCGTTCGTCGTCGTGTGGGGGTGTGCCGGGGGCCGGAATGACGACGGCGATGTCGCGTTCGCGGGTCAGCAGCATCCGGAAGCGGTCGGCCTCCGGATCCTCACCGAGGTAGTACGTCATCCCCGGATGCCAGGAGCGCAGCCGGGCCACGGCCGGCACCACCAGCGTGCCGAGTGCCGTCGCCACGGCGGTGATGCGCAGTTCACCCGGACCGTTGTCCCGGTGCGCGGCGAGGTCGGCTGCGGCGCGCTCCCACTGCGCGTGCAGCACGTCCGCGTGGTCGACGAGTGTGCGGGCGGCAGGTGTGAGCCGGACCCGGCGGCCCTGCGGTTCGAGCAGCCGCACGTTCAGTTCGGCGGAGAGACGGCTCAACTGCTGGGAGACGGTGGAGGGGGTGAGGTGCAGGGCCTCTGCCGTGGCGGTAACGGTGCCGGTCTCGGCGAGCACGCGCAGGGTCTGCAGGCGCGGATCAATCATGTGGCTCCCCCACACGGTTCCGTACAAAAATCTTCGATGGACGCGAACGATCGTATTCCCTCAGCCTGAGCATCGGACCGGTTCACTCACCGGCCCCGTCGCCCGGGGCAGTCGAGGCGCGCACATCGCACGGGGTGCCGGTGCGGCCGGCGCCGACGGCGCCGACGGCGCCACCCCCGACACCAGCCTGTCGAAGGAGCAGTCGAACCATGATTGATGTCGAGTCGGTCTCTGATGCGTCCGCTGTCGGTGGAAGCCGGCCAAGCGGCCCTTCGGTCGAGTACGGCCGGAGCGCCGGTGTGCCCGGCCGGTCCGGCCGGGCGGTCGTCCACGACGGTGCCGGGTCATGATCAATGCTGTCGTCGCCGGTCTGCTCGCCGGCTACGGGCTCGCGATCCCGGTCGGGGCCGTCGCCGTGCTGATGGTGAACATGACCGCGTCGACATCCTTTCGGACCGGCGCCGCCGCCGCGTTGGGAGCCGCCACCGCCGACGCGGGTTACGCGGTGGCGGCGGTACTCGGCGGCGGCTCGCTGGCGGTGGCCGTGCGGCCGGTGCTGGGACCGCTGCGCTGGGCCGCCTTCGCGATTCTGACCGCCATGGCGGCACGCGGCCTCGTCACAGCCCTGCGGCGCCGGCCGGATGGTGTGGGAAGCGCAGTGGCACACCGGCCGATCACCCCGCTGCGGGCTTACGTCACCTATCTCTCGCTGACCGCGCTCAACCCCTGGCCCGCCGTCTACTTCGTGACGCTGATCTTCGGGCAACAGGCTCAACAGCCCATGAACAGGGCCGAGTCGCTGGCCTACCTGTCCGGTATCACCTTCGCATCGGTGAGCTGGCAACTGCTGCTGGCGGGCGGCGGAAGACTGCTGGGAAGCGCCCTGACCAGCCGTCACGGCCGCACTGTCACAGCGGCGTTCTCCAGCTGCCTGATCTTCGGTCTCGGCCTCCGCATGGCGGTCGGCTGAACCTCCTCAGAGCGCCCGGAAGCGAAGATTTCCGGCGCCGGACGGCCAACTCCCCAAGCCGGTAAGGAAATCCCCTTGCTCAATGGTCAAGAATCGTTGACCATTGGACGCATGCCAACCGAAGATGTTCCCGAGACGTTTCACGTCACCACTGACGAGCAGCTGCGCGCCGTCTCCAATCTCACGCGCCACCGCATCATGGCCGTGCTCCGCTTCGAGCCGACGACGATCACGCAGATCGCGGCGCGGGTGGGCCTCGCGAAGGGCAGTTCCAGCTACCACGTGCGGCTGCTGGAGCGGGCCGGCCTGGTGAAGGTGGTGCGGACCCGGAAGGTGCGGGGGGTGACCGAGCGGTACTACGCGATGGCCGCGCGGTCGATCCTTCTGCCGGATCCGGGGGAAGGACAGCCGGACATGCTGATGCGGCACGCGGTGGCGGACCTGGAGGCGTCGCCCGTGAACGGCGCCCGACACGTTGGAATGGCTCATCTACGGCTCACCGAGGAGCAGTTCGCGGAGCTGGGGGCGCGGGTGGAGGCCCTGGCGCATGAGTACAGGAAGCTGTCCGACCCCTCGCTGCCGGACGCGTCGCTCGTCTTCGCACTGTTCCACCCCGCACAGGGCAAGCAGACCGAGGGGGAATCCAAGTGAGTACTGAAATAGCCAAGTTGCCGACCGGGTTCGGCCGGCTGTGGACCGCTCAGACCGTGTCCTCACTCGGGGACGGCGTGACGCATGCCGCGCTGCCGCTGCTCGCGCTGACGTTGACCCGGGATCCGATGGCGCTCGCGGTCGTCACGGCCGCCGGCACTCTCCCGTGGCTGCTCTTCGGGGTGGTCGGCGGCGCCCTGATGGACCGCTGGGACCGCAGGCGGACGATGTGGGTCGCGGACGCGGCCCGTGCGATGCTGCTCGTGATCCCGGCAGTGGCCGCCGTGCTGGACTCGCTGAGCATTCCGCTGCTCGCGACCGTAGCCTTCCTGCTCGGCCTCGGCGGGCTCTTCTTCGACACGGCCGCCACCGCCTATCTGCCCGATCTTCTCGGCCGCGACCCGGTACACCTGGAGCGGGCCAACTCCCGTCTGCGTGGGGCCCAGACCGCCATGTCCGGTTTCGCCGGGCCGCCCGCGGGCAGTGCGCTGCTCGCACTCGGGCGGTCGGTTCCGCTGCTCGCCGACGCGGTGTCGTTCGCGGTCTCGGCACTGCTCGTACGGTCGCTGCCCGCCACACCGCGGCCTGCCGGCGGCGTCCGCGCGTCGCTGCTGCAGGAGGCGCGCGCCGGGGCTTCCTACGTCTTCCGGGACCGGTTGCTGCTCGGGCTCGCGCTCCGTCCGGCGGTCGGGAACGTGGCATTCCTCGCCGTGGAGACCGTGCTCGCCCTGTTCGCGCGTGAACGTCTCGGCATCGGCACCTTCGGCTTCGGACTGCTCCTCACGGCGGAGGCCACCGGCGGGCTGCTCGGCGCGGGCATCGCTTCCTTCCTCGGCCGGCGACTCGGTACGGGCACCGCACTGACCTGCACGGCCGCGGTCGAGGGGCTTGCCGTTCTGGGGCTTGCCGCCGCCCCGAATCCGTACCTGGCCGGGCTCGCGCTCGCCGTCTGCGGGGCGGGCATGGGCGCCACGATGGTGCTCGCCCCCTCACTGCGGCAGGCGATCGTCCCGGCCCACCTGATGGGCCGGGTCGCCTCCACCTCCCGCATGCTCGCGATGTGCGCAGCCCCGTTCGGCGCGTTCGTCGGTGGCTGGCTGGCCACCACGTACGACGTGCGCACCCCGCTCTACGCCGCTGCGGGCCTCCTCCTCGCGATGACGGCCCTCACCGCGACCATGACCAGCAACCGCCGGGTCGAGGCCGCGCTGCGCGGCGCCGCACCGGCCGACAGCCCCAGCCGGCCGGGACCCGGGGAACCCGCCCGGGAAGCGGCGCCCGAATCAGCGTGACCGCACGACGCCGTGGATCGCCGGGGTCAGCGTTCGTAGGTGCCGGTCAGCCGGCCCCGGGCGAGGACGGGGGCCGTGACGGAGGCCAGGAGTGCGCGGGGCCGGGCACGCTCGGGCGCCTTCGGGCCGGGATCGCTGTCCAGGGTGGCCGCGAGGGCGAACAGCTGGAAGGTGTAGCGGTGCGGTCCATGGCCCTTGATGGGGCCGGGTCCGTGGTAGCCCCGCCCGATGGTGGAGCGGAGCACCCGCACTCCGGCAGCCGGGTGCCGGGCGTCGAGGGCGCCGGGGCCGAGCTCCCCGGACGCCGGGTCGACGAGGGCGACGCAGTGCACGGCGGGCTTGGACAGGGGGACGTCGATGTCCTCCACGACCAGGAGCAGTTGGGTGGTTCCGGGTGGCGGCGCCGTCCAGGACAGGTGGGGGGACAGGTTGTCGCCGCCGATGTTCTTCGCGCCGTGCCGCGGCGGCATGGGCTCGCCGTGGGCGAAGTGCCGGCTGGTAAGGGTGAGCAGTTCGGGGCCCTGCAGACCGGGCAGGTTCCAGGCCGCGTGGGTCTCGCCCGCTCGGCGGTTGTTCAGGAGTCGGCCGAGCAGGGTCATCGTGTCGCCTCCACCATGTCGATGACCTCGGCGGCGGTGGCGGTCTCGCCGATCTTGGGAAAGACGCGTTCGATGCTGTGCCGGTGGGCCTCGGGGTCGGGGTCGCTCATGGCATCGGTTGCCATGACGACGTGGTAGCCGTAGTCGGAGGCCGAGCGTGCGGTCGACTCGACGCCTGCGCCGGTCGAGATGCCCGCGAGCACGATCTGGGTGACGCCGAGGTCCCGCAGGAGGGTGTCGAGGCCGGTGTCGTGGAACGCGCTGCGGCGCCGCTTGGTGATCAGGTGGTCGGTCGGCCGGACATCGAGTTCGTCGATGAGGTCGGCCCAGCCCGGCGACAGGGCGCCGCTGCTTCCGGACCGTCCGGCATCGGTACGTCCTGACGCGCGTCCGGTGACGTTGACGAGGACCACGGGCAGGTCGTGGCCCCGGAACACGTCGGCCAGACGGGCCGCCTGCCCGACGGCGGTGGCAGTGGGCGGATTGCCGGCCAGGGCGGAGACGATGCCCTTCTGCAGGTCGATCACGACGAGTGCGGGCCTGGGATCGATCGTTGTCAGTGTCATGCCGTTGTCTCTCCTGTGGATTCCGGCCGGTCCGCCGGGCCGGACGGTGCGGCGGTCTCGGCCGCTGAGCCCTCCCTGCCGTCGTACGGGCCGGAGGCGGTGCGGGTGGGCGTGCGGGGCGGGGGCGCGGACTTGTGCGGCACCGGGGGCTCCGTGGCGGGGCTGCTGCCTCGCAGGAAGGAGGCGATCGCGGCGAGCAGGGCCAGGGCGGCGCCGAAGGCGAACACGATGATCAGGCCGGAGTGGAAGGGCCCTGCGATCAGGGACGGGAAGAACTCACGCCCCGTCAGAGCCTGTTGCTGCGCGGCTGTCAGGTGGGTGAGGGCGCCGGTGGGCTGGAGCAGGTGCTCGATCGGATTGACTCCGAGCTGGGCGGCGAAGAGTGAGGAGACCGGGGGCAGGCTGCCGACCTGGGTGGCGATGTGTGCCGGCACGCCCTGCTCCCGCAGGGCTGCGGTCAGGGTGTGCGGGAGGCTGCCGGCCAGTCCGGCGATCATGAGGGAGAAGAACACGCCGATGGAGACGGCGGTGCCGGAGTTCTGGAACGTGGCACGCATGCCGGAGGCGACGCCACGCAGCTTCGCGGGCACACTGCCCATGATCGACGAGGAGTTGGGTGAGGCGAACATGCCGCTCGCGATGCCGTTCACCGTGATCAGCACCGCGAAGGTCCAGTAGCTGAAGTCGATCGGGAGGAACAACAGGCCCAGGAAGCTGGCGCCGAACAGCAGCGCACCGCCGGTGGCCAGGCCACGGGAGCCGATCCGGTCGGACAGATAGCCGGACACGGGCCCGGCGGCGAGGAACCCGGCGGTCAGCGGCAGCATGAAGATGCCGGCCCACAGGGGCGTGTCTCCGTAGTCGTAGCCGTGCAGCGGCAGCCAGATGCCCTGCAGCCAGATGATCAGCACGAACTGCATCCCGCCCCGGCCGATCGAGATGGCGAGGCCGGCCAGGTTGCCGAAGGTGAAGGCCCGCAGGCGGAAGAGACCCAGTTCGATCATCGGGGCGCGGACGCGGTTCTCGATGACGACGAACGCGGCCAGGAGGATCACTCCCCCGGTTATCAGCCCGTCGGCCAGCGGATTGGTCCAGCCCATGGTGTGCCCGCCGTAGGGCTGCAGGCCGAAGGTGACCGCGATCAGGACGGCGCTGAGCCCCACCGCGAAGGTGATGTTGCCCCACCAGTCGATCCGGCCGCCGCCGCGCTTTCCGCTCTCGCGCAGCGTGCGGTAGGCCCACAGCGTGAAGAACACCCCGACCGGCACGTTCACCCAGAACACCGCCCGCCAGTCCCAGGCCGACAGCAGTCCCCCGGCGACCAGACCGATGAACATCCCCGCCAGGGCGGCGACTTGGTTGATACCCAGGGCGAAGCCGCGCTGCTCCTCGGGAAACGCGTCGGTCAGGATCGCGGCCGAGTTCGCCGTCAGCATCGAACCACCGACGGCCTGCACCAGGCGCCAGGCGATCAGCCACATCGCCCCGTGGCCCCCGTCGAAGGGGTCGAAGGACAGCAGTATCGAGGCGAGGGTGAAGACCGCGAACCCGGAGTTGTAGATCCGGACCCGGCCGTACATGTCCCCCAGCCGGCCCACCGTGACCACCAGGACTGCCTGGACCAGCCGGTACCCCATGATCATCCACAGCAGGTAGGCGATGTTGCCCGGGGCCAGCGGATCCAGGTGCACGCCCCGGAAGATGGCCGGCAGGGCGATCAGCACGATGGAACCGTCCAACGCGGACATGAAGACCGCGGCGGTCGTATTCGTCAGTGCCGTCCATTTGTACCGGTCACCGGGCGAGCCGGGCCGCGCACGCGTCTTGGACAGATCCGTCATCCGGCCGGCTCCTCGTGGTCGCTTCGGTGTCAGATGTTCTGAGCCAGCCGGTCCAGCAGTGGCCCCGCCGCGGCGAGCTGCTCCAGCTCGGCCTCGGTGAACGCGCCACCGGCGAGGGCCTGGGCGATGAGCTCGGTCCGCGCGTTGCGCTTGTCCTTCAGCTCCCGGCGTCCGGCGTCGGTCACCGTCAGCACCATGCGCCTGCCGTCGTCCGGGTCCGGGCTGCGATCGACCAGGCCGCGGGCTCTCAGCGCGGCGAGCGTCGCCCCCATCGCCTGGGCGGTGATCTGCACTTCCCGGGCCAGGGCGGAGGAGGTGGCGGGCCCCGAACGCTCCAGGCGCGACAGCGCCGTCCGTTCGGGCATCGTGAGCCCGTCTCCGGTCGGCACCTGCCGCACGCGCCGCAACAGCGCACCGACGCCCACCAGCAGGGAGGCGGCGACCTTGCCGGGTTCCAGATCCTCGTTCATATACTAAGGCTACCTTATCAGTCAGCCTTAGTTGTTTTTGGGTGCGGCGGAATGAGGAGTCCCCGCATTGGGGCACCTCAGCCGTCGAGGAGGGGTCCGAGCAACTCGTCGAGGTCCGACGGTTCCCGGTAGTGCACGCCGGTCATCCCGAGCGCGACGGCGGCTTCGATGTTCTCCGGCCGGTCGTCCACGAACAGGCATCGGTCCGCGGCGACGCCGGCTCGCTCGGCCGCGATCCGGTAGATCTTCGGGTCCGGCTTGGCCACCCCCACCCGGGCGCTGCTGACGACGTGGTCCGCGAAGTCCGCCAGCCCGAGCGACAGCAGATCGCTCTCCAGCTCCAGGGTCGCGTTGGTCACCAGGACCAGGGGCATACGGGTGCGGACCCGGCGGAGCAGGCCCACCACCGCCTCGTCGGCGTGGAACGGCGCCTCGGCGAGCGCCCTGCCCAGTTCGTGGGCCCGCGCCCGCGGGACCAGGCGGGAGAGCGCGAGCGCGATGGTCTCCACCCACTGCGGTTGCGTGATCCGGCCGAGAAGCAGCGGCAGATCCGTCTCCGGCGCGAAGGCGACTTCCATGGTCGTGCCCGGGGCCAGCCCCGCGAGGCGTTCCAGGTGCGTCAGCCTCGTCGTGTCGTAGAAGCGGATCACGTTGTCGAAGTCGCACAGCACCGCGTCGAAGGGCCTGGCGCGAGGGAGGGAAGTCGTCACCGCCCCGGCTAGCACAGGGGCGGCGAGCGGCCGCTCGGCCGGGCGGCCCTGATTCCCGCGTGCGGCCGGGGCGCGGGCGGTGCCGCCCGCCGGGTCAGGCGGCGAGCGTCCTGTCCAGTGCGGCGAGTCCGTCCCGGTAGATGCCCTCGAAGAGGGCGGCCGCCTCGCCGTCACCGGCCCCGTCCGGCGTGAACGTTCCCGACCACTCCACCCGGGATCCTGCCGCGCCCAGGTCGACGACCTCGAGCGTGGAGCGGTAGTCCGTGACCGGGAAGGGTGCCCGGACTATGGAGTAGACGTAGGTGCGGGCCCGCTCGTCGAAGGACTCCAGGCGTTCCACGATGACCCCGCCCTCCTCGTTCGTCAGGGTGCGCAGCCGGGCGCCCTCGCCGAGCCGGCTCTCCTTGATGTACGGCAGCCAGTCCGGCAGGGAGCCGAAGCCGCCGATGAGCTGCCAGACCCGGTCCGCGGGCCACGGGGTGGTGAGGGTGGCGGTGGCGGAGGTCATGAGGCGTCCTTCACGGGGACGGGTGCGTCGTGGGCGATGATCTTCTGGTCCCGCAGCGACTTCCAGAACGCGTACGGCACGTTCTCGGTGAGGGCGCCGAGGTCCTCGGCTATGCGGCTGGGACGGGTCGCGCCGGGGATGGCCGCGGCGACGGCCGGGTGTGCCAGTACGAACTGGAGGGCGGCGGACTTGATGCCGATGCCGTGCTCCTGTGCCAGCGCCTTGATCCGGCTCACCTTCTCGACGATGTCGGCGGGTGCCTCGGCGTACTCGTAGTGGTTGCCGCCGGCGAGGATGCCCGAGCTGTAGGGGCCGCCGACGACGATGTCGACGTCCTGCTCGGCCGCGGCGGGCAGGAGGCGCTGCAGCGCCCGCGAGTGGTCGAGCAGGGTGTAGCGGCCGGCGAGGAGGAACGCGTCGGGGCGCGGCTCGTCCAGGTCCAGCGTCATCTCCAGCGGCTCGACCTTGTTGACGCCGAGTCCCCAGGCCTTGATGACGCCTTCCTCGCGCAGCCGGGTCAGGGCGCGGAACGCGCCGGTGCGGGCACTCTCGTACATGGCGAGCCAGTCGTCGCCGTAGAAGTCCTGCGCGATGTCGTGGACCCAGACGATGTCGAGGCGGTCCGTCCTGAGGCGCTCGAGGCTGTCTTCCACGGAGCGCAGCGTCGCGTCGGCGCTGTAGTCGTTGACGATCCTGTTGGGCCGTCCGTGCTCGAACAGGGCGCCCTTTTCGCCGAGTTGACGGCTCGCGGGGTCCTCGACCTCGTCGAGGATGACGCGGCCGACCTTGGTGGACAGGACGTACTGCGCGCGGGGCTTGTCGGCGAGGACATCACCGAGGCGGATCTCGGCGAGGCCGGCGCCGTACAGCGGGGCGGTGTCGAAGTAGCGGATGCCCTGGTCCCAGGCGGCCTGCACGGTGGCGGCGGCCTCTTCGTCGGGGATGGCGCGGAACATGTTGCCGAGGGGGGCGGTGCCAAAGCCGATGCGGCCGGGCAGCAGGGAACGGATGCTCATGGTGGTGCCTCGTTCTTGTGCGTGGGGGGTGCGGTGGTGGCCGGGAGGGTCAGTTGAGGGTGTCGGGGTCCGGGCCGGTGCGCAGGGCGCGGTCCAGGGCGGTGAGGGCCTCGATGTCCTCGTCGCTCAGCCGGAAGCCGAAGACGTCGAGGTTCTCGCGGATGCGGGCCTCGGTCACCGACTTGGGGATGACCACGTTGCCGGTCTGCAGGTGCCAGCGCAGGACGATCTGGGCCGGGCTCCTGCCGTGCTTCGCGGCGAGCGAGACGATCGCCTCGTCGCCCAGGACGGCGCCCTGAGCCAGCGGGCTCCAGGCCTCGGTGGCGATGCCGTGGCGGGCGTGCAATGCGCGCAGTTCCCGCTGCTGGAGACCCGGGTGCAGCTCGATCTGGTTGACGGCCGGGACGACGGAGGCGCTCTGCAGGAGGCGCTCCAGGTGGGCGGGCTGGAAGTTGGAGACGCCGATGGCGCGGGTGCGGCCGTCCGCGAGGAGCTTCTCCAGGGCGCGCCAGGTCTCGGGGTAGAGGTCGCGGGCCGGGGTCGGCCAGTGGATCAGGTAGAGGTCGACGTGGTCGAGCCCGAGCTTGTCCAGGGAGGCGTCGAAGGCGGCCAGCGCGGAGTCGTAGCCCTGGTCGGCGTTCCACAGCTTGGTGGTGATGAACAGCTCGTCGCGGGGGACGGCGGAGTCGGCGAGCGCCCGGCCGACGCCGCGCTCGTTGCCGTAGACCGCGGCGGTGTCGATGCTGCGGTATCCGGCGTCGAGGGCTGCGCCGACCGCGGCGGTGGTCTCGTCGTCGGGAACCTGGAAGACGCCGAAGCCGAGCTGCGGCATGGTGACGCCGTTGTTCAGGGTGATGGTCGGAATGGAGCTCATGATGTTCTCGTTCTTTCCGGGGGGACGCGCATGCATCAGCGCCTTACAAGCGACAACAATAATTGCATGCGCGGGCTATTGCAAGCGCACCATAGTGGCGTGCGCCTCATCCCGGACGGCCATCCCCGGCCCGCGTGCTCTCCCCGGATCCCTGCCTCTCCCCGGCCCCGTGGTCGTCTCAGCCCAGCAGCAACGACCTCGGCTGAGCGGAAAGTGCCTGGTCGAGGACGAGGGATGCGGCTCCGACCGCCGCCACGTTCTCGCCCAGGACGGTGGAGGCGACGGTTGTGGCGTGGGCCGCCCTGACGAACGGGGACCTGGCCACCATCGGCTCGATCGTGGCCAGGAGGCGCTCACCCAGCACGTGCCAGGTCGGCCCGCCGAACACGATGCTGTCGACGTCCAGGAGCGTCGCCGCCGCGCACACCCCCCGGCCGACACGCAGCCCCAGCCGCTCGATGATGCCGTCCGCCTGGGTGTCCCCCTCGGCGGCGAGCCGGCCGAGGCTCTCCAGGCCGCTCTGGGCGTCGGCCGGGTCGAGCACGGTGTACTCGCCACCGAGGACGCCGAGGGCGATGGCCTCGTCGACCAGGGTCCGGGTGGAGCAGGCGGCGCCGAGCCCGCCCACCTCGCCCGCGTTCCCGGAGACCCCGCGCAGCACGGTGTCGTCCACCACGAGCCCCATGCCGGACCCGGTGCCGAGGTAGAAGAAGAGCAGGTTGCGGCTGTCGGTGACGGCCCCCGCCCAGCGCTCGGCGACGACGGCGGCCGTGACGTCCTTGTCGAGCAGAGCCGGGAAGCCGGTCGCCTCGCTGAGCCGGTCACGCAGCGGATAGCGGCCCCAGCCGTGCAGTTCGGGCGGCTCGACCACCCATCCGGCGGTGACGTCGATGGGGCCCGGCGCGGCGATGCCGAGACCGAGGATCCGTCCGTGGTCGATCCCGGACTCCGCCACGATCCCGGACACGGACGCGGCCATGTCCGCGACGGTGCCGCCCGTGTCGCCCCCGCTGGGGGTACGCCGGCTGCGCTGGGCCACGACCCTGCCGAGCAGGTCCACCAGGACGCAGGTGATCACGGCGGGGTCGAGATGGACCCCCACCGCGTAGCGCGAGGTGGGCACGATCTCCAGCAGGGTGCGGGGCTTGCCGCTGCCGGTGTTGTGTTTGCCCGACTCACGGGCGACGCCCCGGTCGAGCAGACGCCGGGTGATGTTCGAGACCGTCTGCGCGGACAGTCCGGTGGCCTGAGCGAGTTCCACCCGGCTCAGGCCGCCGTGGTGCCGGCGGATGGCGTCGAGGATCACGGACTCGTTGAAGTCCCCCATCCTCGGCAGGTTGGTGCCGCGCCTGATGCCGCCCTTCTCCGTGCTCGCCGTCTCGGTCGTCAACGTGCCTCTCCCAGCCTCGGCGGGCGACGGCGGCGAGATCGCCGCCTCGCCTGCGACGGCAACAGAATCGATGGAATGGTACGACGCGGGTGGGACAGTGCGCCGGAGCGCATGCCCACGGCGCAACTATCCCTCCCTCGCGGCGACTTCACCTCCGCGCCCCCGGGCGCAGACGCACCGTGCGGATCTGGAAGGGCCGCAGCCTCAGCTCGACGGACCCGCCGTCCGGCGTCAGTTCGCGCGTAGGGCGCTCCAGCAGGTCGCAGTCCTGCGCCCCGGCGAGCGGGAATCCGGCGCTCAGGCGCGCCCCGACCGCTCCCCCGCACGCCTCGTACAGCCGGACCACGACGTCACCGCTCCGGTCGTCGGCGAGCTTGACCGACTCCACCACCACATCGGTGGAGTCGAGCGTGACCAGGGCGGCCGCCTCGGCCGGAGCCGCCCGCAGCGGCAGGTTCAACGCGTAGCCGCCCGCGACGGCCTCCTCGATCCCGGCGCCGGCGAGCAGCGCGTAGCCGAAGCCGTGGCTGCCCCGGTCGGCCTGCGGGTCGGGGCTGTGCGGGGAGCGCAGCAGGGAGAGCCGCAGCGTCGTGGTGGTCCCGCCGTCCTCGCGGGTGTCGTGGCGCACGTCGTGACCGTAGGTGGAGTAGGTCAGCAGTGCGGCGCCCCAGTGCCGCTCACCGACGTGCACCCAGCGGTGTGCCCACAGTTCGAAGCGGGCCGCGTCCCAGCTGGTGTTCTCGTGGGTGGGCCGCTGCACATGGCCGAACTGGATCTCCGCGCTCTCCCGTTCCGCGTGCACGTCGAGCGGCCAGGCCGCCTTGAGTACCGTGTCGCGCTCCTGCCAGTCGATGTCGTTGCGTACGGTCGCCCGGCGGCTCTCGGCGGCGAGTTCGATGTGCTGGACGAACCGCGATTCGCCGTGGACCCGCTCTACGCGTACCGCCGCCAGGAGCGGGCCCTCGTCCACCAGGGTCACGGACTCGCAGGTGTCGAGGTAGTGCACGACGTCGCGGTAGTACGAGTCGATGTTCCACGCCGACCACAGGTTCGGGTCGTCGGGGTGGAGCTGCAGGAGATTGCCCGCGGTGCCGGGGGCGATCGCCTCCCGCCGCGCCTCGTGGTCGTACACCGAGGTGACCAGGCCGCGCCGGTCCACGACGACGCTCAGCACCCCGTTGCCGAGGACGAACCCGCCGTCCTCGGCGCGTGCCGTGACGGGCTCCCGGGTGTCGACCGCGCCGCCGGAGGCCAGCGGCCCCGCCTCCGCGAGTACCGCCGTGCACCCGTTGGCGAGGCGCTGCGCCCCCGCGAATCCCTGGTCGCCGGTGAGGACGGCGACCTCGCGGCGGGCGTGCGGCCCGGCGTTCAGCAGCGCGGGGTCGCCGGGCAGCCGCCCCGCCGCGTCGGCGATCAGCGTCTCCAGCTCGGCGTGGATCTCGCCGTACTCCCGCTCGGCCCGCCGGTGCACCCAGGCGATGGACTAGCCCGGCAGGATGTCGTGGAACTGGTTGAGCAGGACCCGCTGCCACAGCGATTCGAGCCGCTCGTACGGGTAGGGCGCGCCGGACCGTACCGCGTCCGTGGCCGCCCAGAGCTCCGCCTCGCGCAGCAGCGCCTCGCTGCGCCGGTTGCCCCGTTTGGTACGGCCTGACTGGTGTAGGTGCCGCGATGGTTATCCAGGTACAACTCGCCGCGCCAGACGGGCAGTCGCGCATCCTCTCGTTCGGCGCGCGCCGCCTCGAAGAAGGCGTCGGGCGACTCGACCACGACCTTCGGTGAGCCTTCGAGGTCGCGCAGGCGGCGCGCCTTCTCCAGCATCGAGCGGCTGGGGCCGCCGCCGCCGTCCCCGTAGCCGAACGGGACGAGGGATCGGGTGGCCACCCCCTTGTCGTTGAAGTTGCCCTCGGCGTGGGCGTTCTCACTGGCCGTCAGTGAGGCGTTGCAGCTGTCGACGGGCGGGCAGTGGGTGAAGATGCGCGAGCCGTCGATGCCCTCCCATTCGAAGGTGTGGTGGGGCAGCCGGTTCGTCTCGTTCCAGGAGAGCTTCTGGGTGAGGAACCACTCGGCGCCCGCCAGTCTGGCGAGCTGGGGGTAGGCAGCGGGTACTCCTGGGCGAGGGTGGTCATGTTGGTGAAGGCGCGCGCGCTTGCGCACGGTCTCGCGCACCGGCCACAGCCAGGCCGAGTCGATGTGCGCGTGGCCGACGGCGGAGGGTGTGCGCGGAGGCGTGCGCGGGCCGGGACAGCACGTCGGCCAGGAGTGCCCTGGCGCGCGCCGCCGTCGCGGCGACGTCGGCCGGGTCGACGGCGTCGGCGGCGCAGCGCAGCGCGTAGAGGATCTCGTGGCGCCGGGTGGAGCTGAGCGGCAGCTCGTGCATCAGCTCGTCGAGCACCTCGATGTCGTGGACGAGGTGCCACACGTCTTCCTCGCGCACCGCGATCTCGGCCTGCTTGAGGCGGGTAGCGGAGCGCGTCCCCGGCGGTCTCCAGGGAGCCGTGGTGCAGGTGCAGGCCGGCGCTGCCGACGATCGGCGGGTTGGGGCCAGTTCGATCAGCAGCTCGACGGTGGCGCCCGCGGTGGCCGATTCGTCGAGGAGCACGCTGCGGTTGTACGGGTGCAGGCCCTGGAGCGGCGCGCCCCGGTCGTCGTGCACCAGGCCCTCGGCCTGACCGCCGGGCCCCTTGGACAGGTCGAAGTCGAGGTCGAAGACGGCCTCCACGCGGCGCCCGGACCAGCCGTCGGGGATCTCGGTGCGGGCCCGCATCCAGGTCGTCCGCCAGGGGCTGCCCCAGGCGTCTCCGAGCGTGAAGGGCTCGTAGTCGGCGCTCAGTGCCTCGGCGACGAGGACGGGTTCCCCCTCGACGCGCCAGGCGCTCAGGGCGAGGGGGCGTACGGCGCTGCAGACGGCGGGTCGGACGACCCGGTCGAGCAGCTTACGGATCCGGGCCTCGATGATCCGGCGGTCGTCATGCACGGAACTGGTCCTTCCACGGGTCGTAGGCGGAGTCGTCGGGGGCCGGCAGCCTGATGGTGTCGTGCGCGCCGTCGGGCCAGGTCGCGTCCGCGAGCAGGGCCCCGCCCTCGGCGCGGGTGGCCACCTGGGGCAGGGCGCCAGGTCCTGCGCCGCCCAGGTGGATGAGGGCGACGTGGATCGTGCCGTGGGCGACGGGTCCCTCGGTTGCCACGACCGGGGTGGCGGAGGAGGCGCCGAGGGCGTTGCTGCCGGACCCTGCCACCGTTGCCGCGCGGGGCAGCCCGTGCGTCCCGATGACGACGGAGACCAGCCCGTCGGCTCCCTCGACCCGGGCCCCGGGGCCCTCGGCGGTCGCGGAACCGGCGGCGGAGCGGGGATCGACGGCCAGCGCCCAGCCGCCGACCCGCAGCCGGTGCCCGGCCGCCTCGCCGCCGCCCCCTCGCGCACGGTCCCCTGCACAGCCGTCGACGCGTACGGCGCGCACCTCGACGGAGCCCCGCAGGGCCGACCCCGTGGTGATCCAGGGGCCCAGGACGTAGGGGGTGTCGGGTCCGCCGAAGACGTCCCAGGTGGCGTCCTTCGGCCAGTGGGCGCGGGACCGGGAGACGGCCGTGGCCCCGTCGACCGAGATCCGGGTGGCGGGACGCCGGTGCGAGGCGCGTCCCGCGGCGTCCAGCAGGACGACCGCGTTGTCGAGCGGCTCGGCGTCCGCGCTGCCGCCGGGGACCGTGGTGTCGCCGGGGGTCTCCGGGGCGGTGTGCGTCGAGTAGGCGAAGCGGGCGTAGGCGGGGTCGTCGGCATGCGGGCGGGCCGGGTCCGCGTGGTCGCCGCCGTGGTTGACGACCCGGACGACGCCGTCGGCGGCGGTGCCCGAGACGAGCCAGCCGGGTGCGGTCAGGGTGCGGGTGAAGTCGCCCTGTTCGACGGGCAGCGGGGGTGCCTCCTCGGTCCACACCGGGTGGCCGGGCGACAGGGCGAGGCCGATGAACCCCTTGCTCGCCCAGTAGGGGGACGCGGGACCCGAGTACCCCTGCAGGATGCCTCGGAAGGGCCGGTGCCAGTCGAGCCTCAGCAGCCCCCGCTCGTCGGTGGCGCCGTGACCGGTGAAGTGGTCCAGCGTCCGGCTCGCGAGCGCCCGGGTCTCCCCCGGTGCCAGCGGTGTGGCGTCGAACAGGGCGCCGGTCCACAGCGGGGCGAGCGCTGCGTGCCGGTAGGTGAGGGAGCGGCCCTGGACGAGCGGCGAGCCGTTGGCACCGGTCAGCAGGCGCTGGTCCGCCAGGAAGCGGCGCAGCCTGGCCCGGTAGCGGTCGAGGAGCCCGTCGGGTGCCGCGTCGCCGAGGATGCGTCAGAACCACAGCGGGTACAGGTGCATGGCCCAGCCGTTGTAGTGGTCGAAGTTGCGGTGGGCGGCGCCGGTGAGCCCGTCCGAGTACCAGCCGTCCCCGGCGTACCAGCCGTCGGTGAGGGCGATGACGCGGTCGAGGTCCTGCTGGCGCCACTGCCCGCCGGGCAGGTGGATCAGGGCGTGCTGGTCGGTGGCGTACGGCCGTACGGCGAGCAGCATCCGGTCCGCGGTCCGCTCCCAGTGGGCGCGGTCCTCGGTGGGGGTGCGGTTCATGACTGGCGGCTCTCCCATGCCTGTTCGTACTCGGCGCGGATCCGGTCGCCGGCCTGCTTGCGCCAGTTCCGCATCGCGGTGTCCCACTCCTTGGGGGGACGCGGCCCTGCATGATGCCCTTGCGGGTGTCGTCCGGCCCGCCGGGAGGGCGGCGGCGCGGTTGCGCGCCGCCGGCCCTCCCGGTGCGGGTGCCGCCGTCCCGGGCGGCACGCCGTCAGGTGCGCGGCACGCGCAGGGTGACCAGCTGGAACGGCCGCAGCGCGAGTTCCACGCCACCGGCGTCCTCCACCGGCCGCCCGGCGTCCGTCAGCGGACGCTCCAGGAGGTCGGCCGGCACCGCCCTGGTGGTGGCGAAGCCGTCGACGCGCACGGTGCCGCGAGCCCGTCCACCGTGTGCTTCGTAAAGGCGTACGACCAGGTCACCGCTGCGGTCGTCGGCCAGTTTCACCGCGCTGACCACGATGGCGTCGTTGTCCACCGTCACCAGTGGCGCGACCTCGGCGGCGGTGCCGGTGACCCGGCGCTCCGGCAGGTTCGCCCGGTATCCCTCGCGCACCGCGTCACCGATCGCCGCGCCCGGCACCAGCGCGTGGTGGAACCGGTGGACGCCCTGGTCGGTCTCCGGGTCGGGGTAGCGCGGGGCGCGCAGCAGCGAGGCCCGCACGGTCGTGGTCGTACCGGCGTCGGGCCCGGTGCGCACGGCACGGGTCACGTCGTGGCCGTAGGTGGCGTTGTTCACGATCGCGACGCCCCAGCCCGGTTCGTCGACATGCACGAAACGGTGGTTGCACGCCTCGAACTTGGCCCACTCCCAGCTCGTGTTCTGGTGGGTGGGCCGGTACACGTGGCCGAACTGGGTCTCGGAGGCGTACCGGTCGGCCTTCACATCCAGCGGGAAGGCCAGCTTCAGGAAGCGTTCCGTCTCGTGCCAGTCCACCTCAGTGGCGATGTCGAGCCGCTTGGCGCGGGCCGGGACCGTCAGGAGCTGGATGACACGGGAGTCGCCGAAGGCGCGCTCGACGCGCACCGCCGCGCCGTCGACGCCCAGTTCGGTGACCTCGGTGAGGTCACTGCCGACGTTCCGGTAGAAGGCGTCGATGTCCCAGGCGTCCCACTGGTTGGGGAAGTCGGGATGCAGCTGGAGGAGGTTGGCCGCCTGCCCCGGCGCGATGGCCTCGCGGTCCGCGCCGTGGTCGTACGCGGAGACGACGAGGCCGCGTCCGTCGATCTCGATCCGCAGCATCCCGTTGTCCAGGACGTACCCACCGCCGTCGCGCGGTACGGGGACCACCGAGTCGCCGTGACCGGATGTGACCGACGCACCGCCTGCGGGAACCGAACCACGGCTGTGAGGAGCCGGGTTGAAGGCCAGATCGATGCCACCGGACGCGTCACCGGCGAGCGCGCGCTGCGCGGAGTCGATGATGCCCTCCAGCTCCGCGGCGATCCGCGCGTAGGTCTCGCGCGCCTCACGGTGCACCCAGGCGATCGACGAGCCGGGCAGGATGTCGTGGAACTGGTGCAGCAGCACCGTCTTCCAGATCCGGTCGAGCTCCTCGTACGGATAGGCGGCCCCGGTCCGCACCGCTGCCGTCGTCGCCCACAGCTCGGCCTCCGTCAGCAGGGATTCGCTGCGCCGGTTGCCGCGCTTCGTCTGCGCCTGACTGGTGAGAGTGGCGCGGTGCAGTTCGAGGTAGAGCTCTCCGACCCACACGGGCGGGTCCGGATACTCGGCTTCGGCCTTGGTGAAGAAGTCGGCCGGGGTCTCCCACTCCACGGTCGCCGAGCCTTCCAGGCTGCGCATACGGGCGGCCTTGGCGACCATCTCACGGGTGGTGCCGCCGCCCCCGTCACCGAAACCGGTCGGCGCGAGAGACCGGGAGGCGACCCCCTTCTCCTTGAAATTACGTGCCGCGTGCGCGATCTGGCGGCCGTCCATCTCGCAGTTGTACGAGTCGACGGGCGGGAAGTGCGTGAAGATCCGGCTGCCGTCGATTCCCTCCCACTGGAAGGTGTGGTGCGGGAACGAATTGGTCCTGCTCCACGAGATCTTCTGCGTCAGCAGCCACTTGGAACCGGCCGCCCTGATGATCTGCGGCAGTCCTGCCGCGAAGCCGAAGGTGTCCGGCAGCCACGCCTCGTCGTTCTCGATGCCGAACTCGTCGAGGAAGAACCGCTTGCCGTGCACGAACTGACGGGCCATCGCCTCCGAACCCGGCATGTTCGTGTCCGACTCGACCCACATGCCGCCGGTGGGCACGAACCGGCCGTCCGCGACCGCCTCCTTGACCTTCGCGTACACCTGCGGCCGGTGTTCCTTGATCCAGGCGAACTGCTGGGCCTGCGACATCGCGAACACGAAGTCGGGCTCGTCCTCCAGGAGAGCGGTCATGTTGGACGTCGTACGGGCGACCTTGCGCACCGTCTCGCGCAGCGGCCACAGCCAGGCGGAGTCGATGTGCGCGTGGCCGACGGCGCTGATGCGGTGCGCGGCGGGAACGGCAGGTGCGGCGAGCACGCCCGCCAGCTCGTCCCGCGCGGCCTGCGCCGTGCGGTTCACGTCCTGGAGGTCGACGGCGTCCAGCGCCCGGCCGACCGCCCGCAGGATCTCCCAGCGACGTGCACCCTCGACCGGCAGCTCCGCCATCAGCTCACCGAGGACCTCCAGGTCCATGACCAGGTTCCACACGGTCTCGTCGAACACGGCCAGGTTCATCTCGCCCAGCACGTACTGCGGCGCATCGCCGGCGGTGGCCCTGTCCCCCATCGGCGTCGGCCGGAACGGCACGCCGCTCCCGTCGAGGTCGGGGTTGGAGGCGGCCTCGATCCGCCAGTCGACCTGCTCCCCGCCCGCCACCGGTGATCCGACGCGGACGTACGAGTTGCGCGGGTGCAGCCCCTTGACCGGCGTCCCGTCCGGCAGGTGGACGAGGCCCTCGCACTGGAAGCCCGGCGTGCGCGGGGTGAAGCCGAGGTCGAGCACGGCCTCGACGGTGCGGCCCGCCCACTCGGCGGGGACCGTGCCGGTGACCCTGAACCAGCTGGTCCCCCATGGCGCGCCCCATGCCGTGCCCGGGGTGATGGGACGGTCCGGCGCCTCGATGCCCTCGGCCACGGGGACGGGCTCGCCCGCCGTGGACCAGATCTCGACGGTCAGGGGGGTGGTGACGGGGTGGACGGCCGGCCGGATGCGTTCCCTGAGGACGCGGTCCAGGCGTGCTTCGACCAGGTTCCGGTCGTCGTGCATGAAGGGGGTCTCCTGTTGCTGCGAGCGTGGTATCCGGCGGCCGTTGCCGGTCGGCCGCCGGTCGCGGTACGAGGCCGGTGTCGGTGTTCCTGTCGGCACCGGCGTCGGCGTCGGGATGGGACCGGCGCCGGTCAGGGGCTGGTGTCCGCCACTGGTGCGGGGCGCTCGCAGGTCGTGGTCACTGCCAGCGCCCGGCCCTGGTCGGCCGCGTCCATCAGGGTGAGCATGACGTCCAGGACGTGTGCGGCGAGGTCGGCGGACGCGCGGTGCGGGCGACCGTCGTGGAGCGCATCGGCCAGATCCGCCAGGCCCGCCCCGCGCCCCGTGTCCCGATAGCCGGCCGATACGGGCAGCGCCTCCCAGCCGTCACCGCGGTGGATCTCGACCGGGCCGTCGAAGTTGTTCGGGTCGGGCACGGACAGCGAGGCGCCGGTGCCGTGCACCTCGATGCGGGGCAGCCGCGCGGCGCGCACGTCGAAGCTCATCACCAGCGTGGACAGGGCCCCGCCGGCGTGCTCCAGGACCCCGGTGACGTGGGTGTCCACCTCGACCGGGAAGGTCTGCCCGGCCCGGGGCCCGCTGCCGATGGTCCGCTCGGTGCGGGGCCGGGAGGACGCGCCGGTCACCCTGGTCACGGGGCCGAGCAGGTGGACCAGGGCCGACAGGTAGTAGGGGCCCATGTCGAGCAGGGGGCCGCCGCCGGGCCGGTAGTAGAACTCGGGATCCGGGTGCCACTTCTCGTGACCCGCGCTCGTCATGAAGGCGGTGGCCGCGACCGGCCGGCCGATCAGGCCGTCGTCGACGGCCTTGCGCGCGGTCTGCGTCCCGGTTCCCAGGACGGTGTCGGGGGCGCAGCCGACCCGCAGTCCGGCCGCGCGCGCCGCGGCGAGCACGGCGTCGGCCTCCTCGCGGTCCGCGGCGAGGGGTTTCTCGCCGTACACGTGCTTGCCCGCGGCGAGCGCCGTCAGGGCGACGTCCGCGTGCGCGGCCGGGATCGTGAGGTTGAGGACGGCGTCCACGTCGTCGCGGGCGACCAGGTCTGCGACGGTCGGCGCGAGGGAGACCCCGTCACCGGCCTGCTCCACGACGGCCCGCGCGCGCTCGGCGTCGAGGTCGGTGACGGCGGTGAGCCGCACGGACGTCAGCCGCTCCAGCGTGGACAGATAGGCGCCGCTGATCTTCCCCGCGCCCACGATGCCGATGTTCAAGGGCTTCAGCGGCTCGCCCACAGCAGCCCCCTCTCGGTCAGCGTGCGGACCTGGGGCACGTCGAAGTCGTCGGGCTTGTGCCCGATGGTCGAGACGAAGACCCGGCCCGCCCCCCAGGTCCTGGTCCACACGGCGGGCATCACAGCGGGCCCGTCGTGCGGTTCGGCGGCCGGGAAGGTGGTGGTGGCCAGGACCTCGATGCGCGGGTCGGTGAGGACCCAGTACTGCTCGGTGTGCACGGAGAAGTCGTCGAGGCCCGCGATGACCGGGTGGTCCGCGTGTTCGGGCGCGAAGTTGTACGTGTGGTCGTGGAAGCCCGGCGGATGCATCACGAACTTTCCGCCGGTCAGCAGGTGGTAGCCGTGGTCGTGGAAGCAGTCGACGATGCCGCCGTGCCAGCCGGCGAGACCTGTGCCCGCCCGTACGGCCGCGGCGAGGTTCTCACGCTGTTCGGGCGTGATGGTGCCCATCGTCCAGCAGTGCACGATGAGATCGGTGGCGGCGAGCTTCTCCGCGTCCTCGTACACCGCGAGGTCCTCGGAGGTCTCGACGGCGAACCCCTGCTCCTTGAGGAAGGGGAGAAATCCGTCGCTGATCGTCACGGGCTGATGCCCGTTCCAACCGCCGCGGACGACGAGCGCCCGCCTGGTGTCGGTGGTCAAGGTGATTGCACGCTCCCATCGGCGCCGCACGTGCGGGGTGCGGCGGTAGGGGTCTGGGCCAGTTCGGCCAACAGACCGGGGCAGAGCGGGGGTTACCGCTGATCAGGCCGGTCGCCGGCTGGGTGCGATAAGAACGTACGAACGGTGAACATAGTTTGTCAATACGCTTTACGAAGTGCGTCGAAGACGCTTCCGGGAGCCGCGGGGCCACCGGCCTCCGGACCGCGCGACTACTGGCCGCCGGACCGCGGGGCCGCTGCTGTTCGTCGGCGACGCGCGGCAGCCCGGGGCCGGGCCCGCATCCCCGGGCACCGGGGCACACGCCCGGCCTCGGACTGTCGCGGTGTCAGTCGGTGATGCGGAACGTGGACGGCGAGTCGTTCCGCTGCGCCACCTGCCCCGGGCGGAGGTTCGTCACTGTGTTGCCCACGAATCGTCCGGTGCCGATGACACCGGCCCCGATCAGGATCCCCTGCTCCGCCGGGCGGTCGATGGTGTTGTTCCTCAGCGTCACGTCGACCCACGTCAGGTCGATGAAGAGGCCCGCACGAAAAGCTCCGCGCATCACGTTGCCACTCAGGGTGACATGGGTGTAGGCGTCGGGAAACAGTGAGGCGCTGTTCGGAGAACCGATCCGCACGCCGTTCCAGCCACCGCCGCCGATCAGGGTGTTACCGCTGATCTCGGCGGACTCCAAGGGGTGCCCCGTGTCCCCGAACACCCCGATATCCAGGGCACTGTTGGATGACACGCTGTTCACGAGGTTGTTGCGAACCTCTACTCCCCTGCCTCCTGCGACTCGCAGACCGTTGGCCCACCAGGGCGCGATCGCCGTGTTGTTCAGGATCTTCGCGCCTGTCACCTGACCGTTCGTCCCGCTCACGCCCGCGTCGGAGTACGTCGCGAAAGCAGGCCATGGGATGCGCGACAGGGCGGGGAAGCGGACCGCGAATGGCGGCGTTCCTGGCGCGGGGCGATCGCACGCCGACGGACGCCTGACTGGACTCGGCAACAGGACGCGACCGAGTTCCGCCACGTGGCCGGCATCTGAGAACTGGTCAGTTGCAGGTCAACTGACCTACCCATACGTGGAGTTGATGGAACGCGGCGTTGGGCGGCACCGTCCTGCGAACTCAGGAACCGGCACCATGCTTTGTCAATACGCTGTACTAACGCGGTCGCTTCCCACCCCTGGAGCGAGGCGTGGCGCGGCGGAGGTCGCTGCTGCGCTATCTCCAACGGCGCCGGCGGGTTCGAGCTGGGCGGCAGACGGACGGTGTGCGGACCAGGAGCCGTGCGTGCGGTTCGTGGTCAGAGGGGGGTCTGCGGCGGATGGGGCGTCGACATCACCCCTGAACCGGGCCGCCGGACTACGGGAACGCTCGGACGGCCCGGCTCCGGCCCGCGTGGCATTGCACGCCATGCCACGGCACGACATCGCGGACCGTGGCATGCCACGGTCCGCGTTTTACGGGAGGGAAGCCGACTCGTTACGCCTTGCGGGCCACGGCGCACCACATGGGCAGGGTGTCGTCCGGGGTGTCGGTCGGGCCCGGACGCCAGCGGGTCAGAGTGACGAGCCCCGGTTCCAGGATCTCCAGGCCCTCGCAGAAGCGCCGCACCTCCGCGTGCGTGCGCGGGGTGGCCGAAGCATGGCTGGCGGCGCGCTCGTTGTAGATCCGCATGGACTCGGCGACCTCGGGCGCGGTGACGTCGGCGGCCGGGTGCGACAGGACGAGGTGGCTGCCCGGGGCAAGGCGGTCCAGCAGCCGGCGGGTGATGTCCCAGGGGTCCTCGGTGTCCTTGATGTACTGGAGGATCGCCACGAGCATGAGACCGACCGGCTGGTCGAGGTCCAGGTTCCGGGCCGCCGCTTCGAGGATCGTGTCCACGTCGCGCACATCGGCCTGTACGTAGTCGGTCTGCCCCTGAGGGCCGCTGACCAGGAGTGCCCGCGCGTGGGTGAGCACGATCGGGTCGTTGTCGACGTAGACGACACGCGATTCTGGGGCGGCCTGCTGCGCGACCTCGTGGGTGTTGGCGGCGGCGGGAATCCCCGTGCCGATGTCGAGGAACTGACGGACCCCGACACTCGTGAGGTGACGTACGGCGCGGCCGAGGAAGGCGCGGTTGGCCCGGACCGACGGCACGATCGTCGGGTTGGCCTCGGCGGCGAGCTCCGCGGCCTCCTGGTCCACCAGGTAGTGGTCCTTGCCGCCCAGCCAGACGTTGTACACGCGGGCGGGATGCGCGCTCGTGGGATGCGGTGCGGAAAGCGTGTTCTCGTTCATCGTGTCGTCTCCTCGTGCGGCCGCCACAGCCAGCTCGAACTCAAGTACGGGACACCGTACCTCCGTGATCCACCGCTGGTTACCCAGCAGCCCGTGCGACTTGGTTCCGGACCGGGCCGGCCCGCGCCGGACCGGGAGTTCGGCAGGCCGGTGATCCACTACGGGAGCGGTCCTCACTCGTACCGGCACTTCAGCGAGTCCGCCCGCGGGATCTGCCGGGCCTCGCGGAACACCACATGTCCCTATCGCGACGCACATGGTCTTCCGCCCCACCGACTTCGCCGGTCCCCGCCATCCCACCTCGGCGAGGCCCGCGGAGGTGGGATCATCAACGGTCCGAGGAGTAAGGGCATTTGAGCGACGGGAAGGCAGGGGCAGCGATGCGTGTCGGGCACCGTCCAGGCTTGATCGTGTCGGTGGTGCTGACCACTGCCGTGACCGCGACGGTCTCGATGGCGGAGAACGCCGCGACCGGCCAGGACCGTTGGCCGGGACCGTTTGAGCAGGTGCGCCAACACGCATGGCCGGTTCTCGGTGCGGGGCTGGTCGTGTCTCTCGCGATCGTCCTGTGGTCGCTGCTCAGGCCGGACACCCCGGCCGGCTCCGTGCAGGACCCGCCGCCGCCGACACCGCCTCAGGTACCCGCCTGGGTCATCGACAGGACCCAGGCGGATCAAGTGGTGGCCGCGCTGCGGCGGGAGCGGCGTTCTGCCACCGTGGGCATCACCGCCGCGACCGCGTTGCACGGTGCGGGCGGGTTCGGGAAGACGACCGTCGCGGAGCTGGTCTGGGCGGACCGGCGGATACAACGCCGTTTCAAAGGCAGGATCTACCGGATCGTGCTGGGGCGTGACGTACGCAGCCGCGCCGAGGTGGCCGCGAAGGTCTGCGAGACCGCGCGGTTCGTCACGGGTGACGCCACCGTCTTCGAAGATCCTGACCTGGCCGGCGCCCACCTGGCCCGGCTGCTCAGGGTGCGCCCGCCTATGCTCCTCATCGTCGACGACGTCTGGTGGCCGGAGCAGATCCGGCCGTTCATGGCCGAGGAGAGTCAGTGCGTGCGGCTGGTGACCACACGTCTTCCGTCTCTGCTGCCCCCGGGAGCGGAACGCGTGCTCGTCGACGAGATGTCACCGCGCCAGGCGGAGATCCTTCTGACACGGGACATCGAGCCCTCCTGGCCGCCCGACGTCGTTCATGGACTGCTCGACGCGACTGGCCGCTGGCCCTTGCTCCTGCGCCTCGTGAACCGGCTGGCCGTACGCCGCATCGCCACGGGTGCCGACTCCGCCGTGGTGGCGACCGAGATCGTGGAACAACTGCGCCGCGGTGGGCCCGGCGCAGTGGACGACCCCGCACTGCCGGTGGAACTGGACGATCCACGACAGCGCAGCAAGGCCGTACGGGCCACGATCGAGGCTGCCGCGCTCCTGCTTCCGCCGGGCGGATACGAGCGCTTCACGGAGTTGGGGGTCTTCGCGGAGGACGAGTACGTGCCTCTCGCCCTGGTCGCGGGTCTCTGGCGGTCCACCGCGAACCTCAGCGAGTCGGAGTCCCGCGACCTGTGCACCGAACTGGCCGGGATTTCGCTGCTGCACCTCGACTCCGACGGTGGCGGTCGCCTCAGGCTGCACGATGTGATCCGCGAGTTTCTGCGTGCCCGTCTCGACGCGGGGACCCTGCGGCGGCTGAACGCGACCCTGGTTCGCACGGCGGCGCAGTCGTTGCCGGCCGCCGAGCCACGCGTTGGCGACGGCAGGGGCCCCTCGCACGAGTGGTGGCGGCTGCCCGACAGCTACCTCGCTGACCACCTGACCGCCCACCTGTCGGAGGCGGGGGACGTGGCGCAGGCTCTGGCCGTCGCCACCGATCTGCGCTGGATCGAGTGGCGCCTGGGCCGCGAGGGCGTCGCGGGGGTCGTGTCCGACTTCGATCACATCGACGATCCCGCGGCCCGCCGTCACAGCGAGTACCTCACGGCGACAGCGCACCTCCTGGGCCGCACCGACCCCGAGCACGCCCGCGCCTCGGTCCTGCGGGCCAGGCTGGGCGAGTACGCCCCCTGGCGAGCACAGGCGGCGGCGTGGCTCTCCCCCCATCCCACGCTGCGGCCCCGCTGGCCGCTTCCCGACGTCGATCGTCCCAGCACCGACCTCAGGGCCGTGCAGAGCCCCGCCGCCTTCCGGGACCGCATGGTCCGCCGCCTGGCGGTCTCCGCGGATGCCACCCTCGTCGCCGCCGTCCACGGCCCTGATCATGTCTGTATGTGGGACCCGGCAGACGGCCAAGTGGTCGGCATCCACACCACCGGAGGGTCGGAGTCCGTGCGCGCGCTCGCGTTCTCCGGCCACCGCTTGCTGATCGCGACGGTCGAGGGTATCGACCGGGTACGCGTGCGGGATACACAAACCGGCCGCCTGGTACAGCTGTTGATGGGCGCGGAAGGTGGTCTGGTGCGCGACATCGCCTTCTCGCCCGACCTGTCCCACCTCGCCGTGGTCCACGGTCGCGGCACGGTCCACGTCTGGGAACTCGCCTCCGGCCGGGTCGTTCACTCCCTGTCGCCCGGTCCGGGTACCGGAGTGGACAAGGTGGCTCTCTCCGCCGGCGGCACCACCCTCGCCACTGCCGACAGTGCCGGCACCGTGCGCCTGCGGCACCTGGGAGGCGACCACGCGGAACGGCTTCTGACCGACGGGGGCGGTCGCGGCATTCAGGCGCTCGCCTGCCCCGGCCGCGAGGGCCGGGTCGCGACCTCCGCGTTCGACGGGTCGCTGGGTCTGTGGGACGCGGCCACCGGCGAGGCGCTGGGGACGGCCGGCGTGTCGTCACGGGTCCAGGCGGCGGCCTTCACCCCCGACGCCACCACTCTCTTCTACGTGGACAGCCGCCGCGGCTTCGGTCTGCTGAGCGTGGGCACGTCTCCCGCCCGTACCGACGACGGCGTCGACGACGGTGACGACGGTGACGACGGTGACGAAGAGAGCGAGGACGACGAGGAGACCGGCGTCGACTTCATCGCCGTCTCAGAGGATGGCACCGAGCTGATCACCCGGCAACGCTTCCGGGACCACCTGCACCGCAGTACCGACACCGGCCGCGTCCAAAGACGGTCGTGGACGTCGACCATCGGCCTCATCGACGTGAGCTCACCGGACGGGGTCGCTGACGCCGGCCTGGACGGAGCGGGAAACGTCCGGCTGGAGCCGGTCGACTACGCGCGCCTGCCATGGGCAGGCCTGCACAACCCATTGCGGACCTGTAAACCGGAATGGTTGCTGGCTCTCTCTCGCGGCGGAAGCACCCTCGCCGTGGTCGACGAACTCGACATGGTGCAGATCTGGGACCTCCGCGGCCGTACGACGCCGCGCTCCCTCAACGCCCGCAACGTAACCAGCGGAGTGTTCTCGCACGACGGCAAACAGCTGGCAACCGCCGGCCGCCACGGCACGGTACGGGTGTGGGACCTCCGCACCGGACTCGTCATCCGCTACCTTCAGACCGATCCGGACCGGGGAGAGGTCAACGGAGTCGATTTCTCCGCCGAGGGTGGCTGGATCGCAACCGTACAGAGCCAGGGAACCGTGCGGGTCTGGAACATCCACGGTGAACTCGTCACGGAGATGCGCACCAACGGCTTTCTCGCGACCTGCCGGTGGTTCAACGAGGACCGGGCGCTCGCCGTCGGCGGTTCCCGTGGGGTCTATGGTTTCGACTTCGACCCGGCGACCGGCCGGAACGGCGGTTGAGGGGGCTCGCAGCCAAGACGCTGCGGCCGGCACCAGGAGAATCTGATCCGGACGGAACCACCCGGCACCGTCCCGGGCGGGGCCGATGGTCACCGCTGCGGTGCGTGCGGTCTACCGTCGTCCTCAGGTGACGGCCGGGGGATCTCCGGTCCGCCTCAACTCCGCGCAGAGGCTGTGCACTCGCACCAGCCCGAGAAAGGAAGAGAACTTGCCTACCAAGACGCTGCTGATCCCCACCGCCGACGGCCTCGCCGACGCCCTCGCCGCCTTTCCCGACAGTGCCGAGCGGCACCCGGGTGTGCTGCTGTACCCGGACGCCTTCGGCGTGCGGCCGGTACTGGAGGAGATGGCCCGTGAACTGGCCGGGCACGGCTACTACGTGCTCGTCCCCAACATCTTCTACCGGCACGGCCCGGCGCCGGTGATCGAACTGCCCGAGCACATCGGTGCCGAGGCCCGGCCTGCGATCTTCGCCCGGGTGATGCCCTTGATCGAGGCGCACACGAGCGAGCGCGCCCTGCGCGACGCCGACGCCTACCTGGAGTTCCTCACCGGTCAGTCCGAGGTCGGCGCCGGACCGGTGGCCGCGATCGGCTACTGCATGGGCGGCACCCTCGCCATGCGCACGGCAGCCGCCCACCCCGACCGGGTGGCCGCGGTCGCCGGATTCCACCCCGGCGCCCTGGTCACGGACGCGCCCGACAGCCCGCACCACCGCTTCGCCGAAGTAACCGCCCAGGTCCACCTCGGCCTCGCCGAAGGCGACATGACGCCCGAGACCTTCAGCGAGCTCAACCAGGCACTGGATGCCGCGGGTGTCAGCCACACCAGCGAGATCTACCCCGGCACTACGCACGGCTTCACCATGTCCGACACCGACGCCTTCAGCGCCTCCGGGCTGCGCCGCCACTGGGACCGGCTGCTGCCCCTGCTCAACGGCGCCCTCGCCCGCGGCTGAGGCGCCGGCCCGTCCGGGCCCCGATAGCGGGCACCGTGAGCGGCAGTGCGCACGGGACACCCACGTGTCGTGCGGCGAAAGCGCGCGTCAACCGGTTCAGGGCGGATCGCCGGTCCGGCCGTGCACCACACCCGGCGCCCCGTGGCACGCTGACCCGGTGAAGAAGCTCTCCCCCATCACTCCGGACGCCCCTGCCGGCATTCGCGTCCCGCTGCTCACGCAGCAGTGGCTCGACCTCTGCTTCGTCCACTGGGCCGTCGAGCCGGACACGGTGGCGGGGCTGCTTCCGGCCGGGACGGTACCCGACACGCACCGGGGGGTCACCTACGTCGGCCTCGTCGCGTTCCGGATGCATCGCGTCGGGTGGCTCGGGCTGCCGGGCGTGCCGTATCTCGGTTCGTTCCCCGAGACCAACGTGCGGCTGTACTCGGTCGACGCGGACGGGCGGCGCGGAGTCGTCTTCCTGTCGATGGACGCCGCCCGGCTGATCCCGGCGGCCATGGGGCGGATCGGCTTCCGGCTGCCGTACCGGTGGTCCCGGATGGACCTGCGCGTCACCGGCGACACCGTCACCTACACCAGCTCGCGCCGGCTGCCCGGCCCTCGCGGGGCGCACAGCCGACTCACGGTGCGGGTCGGGGAGCGGATCGCGGAGCCCACGGAGCTGGAGCACTTCCTCACAGCACGCTGGGGCATGCACAACGCGTTCTTCGGCGGCGTCACCCACCTGCCCAACCATCACCCCCGGTGGCCGCTGCACCGCGCCGAGCTGACCGTCTGCCAGGAGAACCTGATCGAAGCGGCCGGCCTGCCCGCGCCGCGCGACGCCCCGGTCAGCGTCCTGTACTCCCCCGGCGTGCCGGTCCGCCTCGGCCGCCCGGCCCGGCCGGCGGGAATCCCGACACCGTGAGCCGGCCGGCCACGTCACCGCACCCCAGGAGAGCCCACCCCCATGCCCGACAGCAACGACCTGCTGGTCATCGGTGAATGCGTCGCCGACATCGTCCGACTGCCGGGTGCGGCGGAACAGGTGCACCCAGGAGGCAGCCCGGCCAACGTCGCCTACGGCCTGGCCAGGCTCGGACACGGCGTCACCCTGCTCACCCAGCTCGGCCGGGACGCCCACGGGCGGCAGATCCGCGCCCATCTGGCCGGGGCGGGGGTAGAGGTCCGCACGGACGGAGCCACGGCACCGACCCCGTCCGCCGCCGTCAGCCTGGACGCCGCGGGGCGGGCCGCCTACACCTTCGAGATCACCTGGACGCTCGGCGCGGTCGCCCTGGAGCGGCCGCCCCGGCACGTCCACACCGGGTCGATCGCGGCCGTGATGGAGCCGGGCGCGACCGGTGTCGTCGCCGCCGTCGGCTCGCTGCGCACCGCCGCGACCGTCAGCTACGACCCCAACGTGCGACCGGAGCTGATGGGGGACCACGAGGCCGCCGTACGCAGGGTCGAGAGCTGTGTCGCGCTCAGCGATGTGGTCAAGGCCAGCGACGAGGACCTGGAATGGCTGTACCCGGGCCAGGCCCCGGAGCGGGTCGCCGAGCGGTGGCTCGCCACCGGGCCGGCCCTCGTGCTCGTGACCCGGGGCGGCGACGGGGCCCTGGCGGTGCTGCCCGACGGCCGGGTGCCGGTCGGCGCACCGCCCGTCGACGTGGCGGACACGGTGGGGGCCGGGGACGCGTTCATGTCGGGCACCCTGCACGCGCTCGCCGCGCACGGGCTGCTCGGTGCGGACGGGCGGGAGCGGCTCCGTTCGGTGAACCGGGGCACGGTCACCGACGTCCTGCGCCATGCGGCGGCCTCGGCGGCCGTGACCGTCGCGAGGGCCGGGGCGAACCCGCCCGACGCGGCGGAACTCGCCGCGGCGCTCGGCGGGACCGGCCGCTGACGCGGGGCCGGCGCGGCCGGAGGTGGGTGCCGCGCCGGTTCTGCCTGCCGCTACCCCCAGCACCACTTGGGTTCCCGGCGGGCGGCGGCGATGAGCGGCCAGGTGGGCTTGGGGCGGGGCTGGAGCCGGTTGCGCACGGAGGACCGTCCCGGGGCGGGCGTGCTGCCGGCGGTGAGGGTGCGGATGTGGTCGGTGAAGCCGGGTGCGGGCAGGGGCAGTTCGAAGTCGTCTATGTGCCCGACGGCCGCCGGTACGTAGTCGAGCACGGCCCCGACCATGGCGGGCACCGGGGCCGGTTCGGTCTTGAGCGCGCCGAGGATGCGCAGCGCCGTGGGCAGCAGGCTGGCGTCGGTGGTCGTCACGGCGTTGAGCGCGTCGGTGACGATGCCGGGCACGTCGTCGGCGGTGACGTCCGGCGCGGCGTCGGTGGAATCGTCGGTGGAGGGGGGTGCGCTCTGGATCTGCTCGGTCTGTTCGTACCACCAGCGGGCTTCGCCGTGCTCACCGAGCGCGAGGTGGTGGAGGTAGAGGCAGTAGGAGGCCGCGGGGTCGCCGGCACCGGCCGCGTACTGCCACCAGAAGCGGGCGTTCTCCTCGGACTCCGCGAGCTGGAGGATGCAGCCCAGGACCCGCGCGCCCGGGGGTTCGGGGAGCTGGGGGGTGAGGAAGGCGTCCAGGGTACTGAGGGCGGTGTTGCGGGTGACGACGGTTTCGCAGAGGGTCTGCAGGTTCTGGGCCGCTTCGTGCTCGCCCGGCGCCTCCGGTGCGGGAACGGCTGGTGGCGGCGGGGCGGGGGACGGTCCGGCGGTGTGGAGGCGGGCGAGCAGACGGGTCTCGGCTGCGTTGATGTCGTCCTGGGTGTAGGGCGTGGTGACGAGGCGTGCGCGGGAGAGGAACTCCGTGATGTGGCGTGTCATCGTCGCCCTTCCATGGCGCGGTCCGGTCCCAGGATGTCCCGCAGCCGGCGCGTGGCGTGCCGGACCGTGGAGCGGACGGTGGCGCTGGTGATGCCGAGTACGTCGGCCACTTCGGGTGCGTTCAGCCCGTGGAGGTAGGTCATCACCATGACGTCGAGCTGACGCTCGGTGAGCTGCCGCATGGCCCTCATGAGGGCGAGGGACTCGGTGATCTGTCCGTACGGGTCGACGGCGTCGCGCAGGGCGAAGGTGTTGAAGGCCTCGTCGTCGAGCAGCGGGGGCCTGCGCCTGCGCGCGCGGCTGTGATCGTTGACCTTGTTGCGCATGACGGTCCACGCGTAGCCGGCCGGGTTCTCGACGAGCAGGACCTTGTCCCAGGAGCGCAGAAGCTGCTCGAAGGCGCTGTCGATGGCTTCCTCGGCATCGTGGCGGTTGTGGAGGAACGTCTCGGCGTAGTGGACGTAGCGCGGACGGTTCATCTGGTGGAAGGCGGTGAAGGAGAGGTCGGGCAACTGCTGCGTCATCGGATCTGTGCCCGGACGGGTGCGGCTTCGGTACTCGGTCACCGGCCTTCCTTCCCGTCGCGGGGACGGCGGTTCAACTCGCTCACCCCGGCCTGGACTCCCGCGGCCGCCAGGTGGCGCAGCAGGGTGCGGGCGTCCTTGCCGAAGACGCGGATCGTGACCGCCAGGATCATCAGGTCACCTACGAGGTGGATCGTCACAGGCGCGAGCCTCTGTTCGTGCGAAGAGCCGGGCGCTTCATCGAGCCCGGGAAGTGCGCGGGTCGTGCGCCCTTCACTCTCAACAACACCTGGCAACGAACAAGTGTGCAGGGTCAATTCGGAGAAAGTGACGGGCCGGCGCAACCGGTTGTACGACATCCCGCGAGTTCCCCGGAACCACCTTGAGTGTCCCCGGGCCGGTGGCCGACGTCGGCCTCGACAGCCGGCGTCGACCGGCAACTCGTAGCGCCCCTGACCCAGCGGCCCGAACCGCTCCACACAGCAGCTTCGATGATGTCCGGGCTTCTGCCTTCAGTCTTCGGGGAGCCTGGACCGCGCGGGCTTCAGTCCGTCCAGGGTGAGGTCGAGGAGGCGTTCGGCCTGCTCCCGCTGCTCGGGCTTGGCCGAGGTGAGGGCGATACCGGCGAGGGCGGCGAACATGTCGGTCGGGCTGATGTCGGAGCGGATCGTTCCGGCGGCGGTATTGGCGTCCATGAGGGAGGAGAGGGCGGCCTGAATCAGCTCGTGGCTGTCGGCGTAGGGATTGGTTCCCGAGCTGACGACGGCGCGCAGGGCATCGGCCATGCCGAGTTTGGCGGTGGCGTAGTCGATGAAGCCGCGAGTCCAGGCTCGCAGGGCCTCAGGCGGCGACATCGCCGCAAGGAGGCCGGGGACGGCGTCGCACAGCCGGGCCACTTCGTTGCGGTAGGCCGCCTCGATCAGAGCTTCCCTGGTCGGGAAGTTGCGGTAGAGGGTGCCGGTTCCCACGCCCGCTTCTCTGGCGATGCGCTCGAAGTGCGCATCCAGTCCCTCCTCGGTGAACACGCGCACCGCGGCGGCCAGGATCCTGTCCCGGTTCCGCTGTGCGTCAGCCCTCAGCGGGCGTCCTGCATCTCGGGCCATTCGATGACTCTCCCCTGTCTCCATTTGCTAAGTGGAGGCGCAGCCACTTAGTGTGGGTCGAAGTGGCGGAGCCTCCACTTTCACTGTAGAGCATGACCACCCCCACTCCTCTACCGAAAGGACTGTCCATCATGTCGGGAATTGACGGCAAAGTCGTAGCAATCACGGGCGCCAGCAGCGGCATCGGCGAGGCGACCGCGCTCCTGCTCGCCGAGCGCGGCGCGAAGATCGTCCTCGGGGCACGCCGTCCGGAGCGCCTTGAGGCCCTGGCCGCCCGCATCGAAGAGGCCGGCGGTGAAGCCGTCTGGGCCCGCACGGATGTGACGCGACGGGGCGACCTTTCCGGCCTCGTCGAGCTGGCACGCGACCGGTACGGCAAGCTCGACGTCCTCGTCAGCAATGCGGGGGTCGGCCTGATCTCCCGTCTGGACGAACTGCGCGTCGAGGACTGGGAGGAGATGATCGACGTCAACCTCAAAGGGGTCCTGTACGGGATCGCCGCCGCCCTTCCCGTCTTCCGGGAGCAGGGCTTCGGGCACTTCGTCAACACCGTGTCCACCTCCGGACTGCGCATCGTGCCGCTCCAGTCGGTGTACGCCGGCACGAAGAACGCCGTGCGCACCATCTCCGAGGGCCTGCGCCAGGAGGCCGGCGACAGCCTGCGCGTGACCGTCGTCTCGCCCGGCGCCGTCCGCACGGACTTCGCGGAGCGCATGGATCCGGCTGCGAAAACCCAGATCGACAAGATGATGGAGACCGCTCTTTCGCCGGACGCGGTGGCCCGCGCCATCGCCTTCGCCGTCGAACAGCCGGACGGTGTCGATGTAGGCGACATCGTCGTTCGCCCCACCGCCCAGGGATAAGCCCGCGCCGCCGAGTCGCGGCCGTGCTCACGGTGCCGGCCGCCGTCGTCGCGTTCGGATCGTGCGCGCTGTGGCGGTCCACGACTCGTCGTGCGTCGTCCACTCCGGGGCCTACTTCCCCATGAACGCACCGAAGGCCGAGGCCGACGCCACTGTGCAGCGGGATTACGACAAGGCTGACCTGGGAGCGCAGTCTGCCGATGAGCAGGTGACCGAGCTACGCCCATCGCTCGGTGCGTCCCGGAACAGGTTCGGGCCTCAGGCATGGGCCGGGGTCCCGGCCCCGGGCGCGAAGGAGAAGCCGAGCAGTTCCTCGACCGGGGTGTAGACCTCGGGCATGTGCATCGTCGACGAGAGGAGCAGGTTCTCGGCCGGGGCGTACAGCACACTGAGCCGGCTGCCGACCGCGACGTCGGCGGAGGCAAGCGGCGCGCCGTCCGCGTCGAACGTCGTGACGAGGTCCGGGAACGCGGCCCTGCGCTCGCCGCCGAGTTCCAGCGTCATGTACTCGTTGACGAAGTGCAGGGTGGTGCCGGCGGCGTCGTCCAGCACGGCGACGCCGACGTCCAGGCCCTCGCGCTGCTCGCAGCGGTACTCGCGGACCGTGCCGGTGGCGACGAGCTCGCCGCCCAGGTGGAGCGCCGCGCCGGCCGGGCCTTCGGCCAGGAAGCGGTGGCCGAGCCCGATGGCGAAGCCGATCGCGCCGGGCGCGCCGTGCGCCGTGGCGTAACCGACCTCGATCGCGTTCCGGGCGACGCCCACCCAGCCGCCGGCCTCCACCGACGCGCGCCGCACCACGGACGAGGTGGCCTCCAGGCCGCCGGCGACGGCGCCCTCGACGTACGTGTGCGGCCTGCCGCCCGCGTAGCCCTGCACGGAGCGGTATCCGTCCTCCTGGTGCAGGCCCATCGCGCCCATCACGCTGGAGGGGTGGGCGCGCCCGTTGCAGGCCAGGTCGATGACGGGCAGGCCGGTCATCGCGGAGTGGAACCAGCCGTTGATGGTGGTCTCGGCGCCGTTCTCGTTCGTGTGGATCGCGGCAAGCGGGCGCGGCAGGTCGCGGCGCAGCAGCTCCAGGGCGCGCAGCAGATGCGTGGGCAGCACCAGCGGGTCGGCCGCGGCGGGCGCACCCACCAGGGCGACGGTGGCGGTGAGGTCCTCGGGCGCGAACTCGTCGGCGGTCCACAGCTCCGGCGCACCCACCTGGAGGGCGAGTTCGGCGGTGCGCAGCCCGCGTCCGACGAATCCGCCGCCGCCCCCGCCGAGCACGGCGCCGCCGTACACGGCCGCGCGGATGTCTTCCTGGGTCAGCTGTCGCTTCACGTTGCTTCTCTTCCTTCTCTGAGGTGGGGGGCTGATCGAGCGGGCGGCCCGGCCGCCGCCTGTGTGGGGGCTGCTACTTGCGCAGGGCGTCGAACGCGCCGTGGCCGAAGGAGTAGAGGGCGTCTCCCGCGATGGCGCCGCCGGCGAAGACCTCCAGGTCCTCCTTCACGCGCGGGCCGAGCACCCGTGGCGCCAGCAGCCGGCAGACCAGACCGGCCGCGACCATCCAGCCCGCCATGGGCGTGGTGATCAGCAGGCCGGTGGCCAGCAGGATGCCGAGCTGCCGTCGCGGTCCGCCCAGGAACTGCACCAGGGCGCCGGGAATCGCCCAGAGGGCGAGATCGCGGGCGGTCGCCATGGAAGGACCGGCCTTGATCGCGGCGACGTAGGCCGCGTCGATGGGTGGCACCTTCCCGTTGTCGAAGAACATCCGGTACGAGACGAGGACCACGACCACCGCCACGCCGAAGCCGATCATGGCGGCGATCAGCTGCTGGCGACGGCCCTCCAGGTCGAAGGCGGGGCCGTCGCCGTCGCGCAGCAGGTATCCGGTCTTGAGGTCGTAGCCCATGTCGGCGAAGGCCGGTCCGGTGGCGGCGGTGAAGCCGGCCAGGACCACGAGGGCCTCCGGCGGGAATCCGATGAGGATGCCGAGCAGGACGGTGATCAGGGCGACGGCGAAGGCCGGGAACCAGCCCGCGTGCATGGCCGCGATGCCGACCAGCAGCTCGTGGACGAAGGCGGCCGCCGTCGCGTACACGATGAACCCGGTCAGCATGCCGGGGCTCATGTGGGTGGCGATGCCGGTGCCGAGGGTCAGCAGCAGGGCGATGACGAGATAGGCGCCGCCGCCGATGCCCAGTGAACGGCCGAGGCGGCGTCCGGAGTCCGGGCCGGTGGCGGTCGTCGTGGCCGCCTTCCCGGTGCGGCCGTCGAGGACGACACGGCCCACCTGAAACAGGGCGACCACACCGGCGCCGATCATCATGCCGTGCGGCAGGTAGACCGAGTTGAGGTCGACGCCGGTCAGGCTGTCCGCGTACGAGCTGGTCAACAGGCCCACGCCGAACGCGGTCATCGCGCCGAGTCCGCCGATCAGGGCGACGCCGAAGGCCGACATGGGCAGCGAGAGGGCGGATCCGAGCGCCCCGGCCAGCAGACCGGCTCCGAGCACCTTGGCGCGGCGGCCGCCCCCGTCGCCCGCCTTGATGGCCTCGGCCGCGGCGATGCCGGGCGGCCAGGGGTTGTCCGCGGGGAAGGCGGGGGTGTCGAAGAGGCGGTACAGCAGCCAGGCGTCCACCAGCATCGCGGCGGCCACCCCGATCAGCATGGGCAGCACCATGTCGGGCAGCCCGAACAGGAACGGGATGCCGATCGGCAGGAACAGGCTGTTCGCGGCGCCGAACGTCGCCGAGGAGATGCTGGTCTGGGCGAGGTTCTGGGCGTGTACCGAGCGGTAGCCGCGGAAGACGGCCAGCGGGATGCGGGCCAGCGTCATCGCGGCGAGCGCCCCGACGAGTGAGGTGCTGGGCGTGATGCCCAGCGTGGCGAGCAGCTGCATGCCGACGACGGCGCCGAAGAGGCTGAGCACCACGGTGAGGATCAGATTGCCCGGTGCCAGGGCGCGCGGATGGCGTCGCGGGGAGGCCGCGAGCTGTTCGACGCTGGTCGTCGTCCCGGGCGACGTGGCGCTGTCCGCGTCGTGGCTCATGGGTGCTCCTGACGGGCCGGTGCGGAGGCGATGGGCACCGGCCACTGAAGGTTCTAAAATATGGAACCGAGTCCTATTATCTGGACTACCCATGGATCATCGGATCGGAGGGGCCCCGCCGTCAAGAAGTCTCAGAATGTGGGCGGGCCGGCCCCGGTCCCGGGCCGCATACCATCGGACGCGACACGGCCGGGGAGGCCGGAGAGGGAGGAAGACGGTGAGCACACTCGCCAACGCCCGGGACGTCCTGCGTCTCATGGCCCGCCTGCGGCGCGATGTCACCGTCACCGACGTGGCCGGCGAACTCGGGCTTCCCAAGAGCTCGGTGTCGCGGACGCTGAGCATGATGGCCGAGTACGGCTTCCTGGAGCGCGACCCGCTCACCCGCGCCTACCGCCCCGGCGAACTGATCATGGAGGCGTCGTACCACTTCCGCGCCTCGCGCGGCACGGTCTCCCTGCTGGAGGAGGAGGCCGCCCGGCTGGTGGCCGACACCGGGTACACCGGCTACGTCGACGTCCTGGACGGCAGCGAGTCGCTCGTACTGCACATGCGCGTCAGCGCCATCGGTTCCCTCCATGCCTACACCCCGGCGGGCACCCGGGCGCCCGCGTACGCCAGTTCGATGGGCCGGGCCCTGCTGGCCCGCCTGGAGGACGCCCAGGTCACGCGGCTCGTCGACGACCGCCTCGAACACAGCGTGGGGCAGGCGCCGAAGACCCGGGCGGAGCTGCTCGCGCAGTTGGCCCGGGTCCGGGCCGACGGGTGGGAGTTCTCACGGGGCGAGTACGTCCCGGGCGTGGCCGGGATCTCGGGCGCCGTCCTGGACCGTGACACGGGCCAGATCTTCGGGATCGGCATCGCGCTTCCCGCCCAGGAGCTGCGCGACGGCATGCCGGAGCGATTCGGCCGGGCGGTGCGGGACGCGGCCCTGCGCGTCGGCAAGCGGATCGGTGATCCGTACTGGCTGGGGTTCGCCGCGACCGACGGCTGACGGTCGCGCCCGGCACCCGTCGGCGCATCTTCACACCTCGGACGACCGAGTGGATGATGGAGTGACGGCATGACGACCCCGCAGCCCCGTCTCCTCAAGGCACTGGAACAGTTCCACGCCGCCCACCCGTGGGACCACAACGCCCACTACCACCGGTGGATCATGCGGCAGGTCCCGAAGCGCTTCGGCGCGGCCCTCGACATCGGATCGGGCAGCGGGGACCTGGCCCGGCTGCTGGGAACGCGCGCCGAGTCCGTGCGGGGTCTGGACGCCGACGCCACGATCGTCGCCCGGGCACGTGAACTCACCGCGCCCGCCGCGCCCGTGGCGTTCACCGTCGGAGACGCGCTCACTGACATACCGTCCGGTTCCTACGACGTGATCACGTGCGTCGCCGCCATCCACCATCTGCCCTTCACCGAGGCGCTCGAGGAGTTCCGGCGGCATCTGGCACCGGGCGGGACCCTGGTCGTCGTGGGGCTCGCCGAAGCCCGGTCGACCGGCGACCGGCTGCTCGGCGTGGCAGCCGTCGCGCTGAACGTCGTCATGGCCTGGATCAAGAACCGGGGGCGCAGGACGGCACGGCCGGCATCGATGACCGCTCCCACCCGCCCCGCGACGATGAGCTTCGCCGACATCGTCCGTGACGCCGGGCGGTTGCTGCCCGGTGCGCGGCTGCGCCGCAGAGTCTTCTGGCGGTACACCTTGGTCTGGCACCGGAACTGACGGACGCCGCAGGCGAGAGGTCAAGTCCCCCTGTCGACAGTGCTCGTGGTCAATACATCTGGCGCCCCGGCGGATGCGGCGCCGGTTCCCCGGGGGGCGCGGCGTCGCCGGTCACGCGTGTGCCCGGGTGCCACAGCGAACAGGTGAAGGCGAGCACGAGTGCGCCGGCCATGGAGTAGAACACCCACTGGTTCGCCTCGGCGAAGTCCAGCCTGATGGCCCGCATCGACTCCCGGGTGAGTTCGGCGGCCCTGCCGTCTCCCGTGGGCTGTCGCGCGTCCGCGTTCCCGGTGACGGCCTCGGCGATGTGCCGGGCGGCGGTGTGGGCGGGGCCGGACGGCACACCCTCGCCCCGCAGCGTCTCGCCGACCCGGCTGACCGTGACATGCGTCAGAACGGTGCCGAACACCGCGAGGCCGATGCTGGCGGCGAAGTTGCGGACGGTCTGCGTGATACCGGTGACCTCGCCGTAGGAGGCGCCGATCGACCGGTTGACGGCGTCGGTCGAGGCGGGCGCGAGCAGGAAGCCGATGCCCGCGCCCGCGAGTGCCGCGTACGGCCACTGGTCGTGCATCGAGAGCGTCGTCAGCTTGGCGGCCCAGAGCGCGAAGCCGACCGCGCCGAGCGCGGCACCGGTCTTCAGCGCCGGGCGCGCGCCGCGCTTGTCCAGGATGCGGCCGCCCCACTGGGAGGCGAGGGCGAACCCCACGAAGAAGTAGAGGAGGTAGAGCGCCGCCTGGTTGGGTGAGGCGCTCAGGGAGACCTGGGCGTACACCGAGGCGAAGAAGAGGACCGGCACGAAGGCCGTCATGGCGAAGAACAGCACGAGCATGTCGACGGTGAAGGCCCGGTCCCGGAAGACCTGGAGCCTGACGAGCGGGTGGCGGCGGCGCAGTTCGAAGCGGCAGAAGCAGACCAGGACCACGAGCCCCACCACGATGCAGGTCCAGGTCGACCAGGCGTCCCAGCCCCAGGAAGCGGACTGCTGGAGCCCCAGAACGGTCAGCCCCATGCCGACCGCCATCAGCACGGTGCCCGGCACGTCCAGCGGTTCCCGGTTCGAGCTCTCGGGGATGTGCGCGAGCAGCGCCAGGACGATCGCGACGACGGCGACGGGCACGTTGATCCAGAAGATGGCACGCCAGGTCCATTCGGTGAGCCAGCCGCCGAGCAGCGGGCCGATGGCCGTGAGCCCGCCCGAGACGCCGAAGAACAGCGCCAGCGCGCGCCCGCGCCGTTCCACCGGGAACACCGCGATGACCACGGCGAGCGCGGCCGGGAACATCAGGGCCGCGCCGAAGCCCTGGATCGCCCGGAATCCGATCAGCCACGCCTGGGCGTAGTCCCCCGTCGGCACGGCGCCGCAGAGGGCCGAGGCGATGACGAAGACGAGGGTGCCGATGAGCATGACGCGGCGGTGGCCGTAGATGTCGGACAGCCGGCCGCCGAGCGCGAAGAACGCCGCGAGCGTGAGCAGGTAGGCGTTGACGACCCACTGCATCTGCGAGGAGGTGAGTCCCAGCTCGTGGATGATGTCCGGTGCGGCGATCGCCACGATGGTCTGGTCGATGAACGTCATCGACACGGCGAACATCATCGCGGCCAGGGCCAGCGTCTGGTTCGGCGGCCCGCTCGCTCCGGCCCCCGCGGGCCGGTCCGGACCCTGCGCCTGCGGCGCCGAGTTGCTCATGGCCCCATGTTCTCCGCGCCCGTCCGCGCGCGCACGCCGGGCGGACCAGCGGGAGGAGGCGGGGGTGTGCGAAGCGGCCGGGACGGCTTCCGGCAGGGGCCTTGTCAGTATCCAGAATCCTGGTTACTGTTTGATTCGTGAACGATTTCGACGACCGCTTCCTCACGCGCAACGGCCTCGCCGCGCGGCAGCTCGCCGTCCTGCTCCTGCACCACGAGCCGGACACCCGCCTGCCCCGTGTGCGTGACTTCGCGCAGGAGCTGGGCTGCGGAAACGGAACCGTTCAGGCGGCCCTCAACCTGCTGGAGGAGTCCGGCGCGATCTCGACGACCGCGCGGGGCCACCTCGGCACCTTCCTCGTCCACTCGGACCGCACCATCCTGTGGCGGCTGTCCGGCCTGGGAACGCTGCTCGCGGCGATGCCGCTCCCCTACTCGCGGCGTTACGAGGGCCTGGCGACCGGGCTGCGCAGCGCCTTCGAGGAGGCGGGTGCGCCGTTCGCGATCACCTTCATGCGAGGCGCGGGGGCCCGGACCGCCGCACTGCTGGAGGGCAAGGTCGACCTGGTCGTCCTGTCCCGGTTCGCCGCCGACCAGCTGATCGCCGAGCACCCGGTGGAGCTGGTGGCCGACCTCGGCCCCGCCACCTACGTCGGCGCGCACGGCATGCTGGTGCGACACGGGGTGGACCTGGACACGCCCGGACTGCGGGTGGCGGTCGACCACGCCTCGGAGGATCTGCGGATGCTCGTGGAGCGGGTCTTCGCCGACCGGGAGGACGTCGAGTGGCGGGAGGCGTCGTACATGCAGCTGGGCGACCTGTTCGCGCGGAACGAGGTGGACGCGACCGTCTGGAACCTGGACGAGGCGCAGGACCGGCTCGGGATCGGCGTCGACGTGCTCCCGCTCGGCGACGAGGTCAACCGGGAACTGGCCCTGCGCAACTCCACCGCCGCGGTGATCGGCCGGTCCGACGGGACCAAGGCGCTCGCCGCGGTCCGCGACTCGCTCGATCTGTCACTGGTGACCCGGCTCCAGAACGAGGTACTGCGGGGTGAGCGCGTCCCCTCGTACTGACCGGCGGGCCCAGTGACCGGGGTCTCACAACTCCGGGGCGTCGCTCGTCCTCAAAATACAAAATCCTGGTTACTGTTGATTTTAGGAGGATCATCATGGACGACCAGCTCGCACTGCGCATCCAGCTCTTTCGCGAAGGCGGCACGGTCCGGCCCGAGGTGGCCGACTTCGTCACCACCGAGCTGACCGCCCTGGAGGCCGAGGGGCGCACGGTCACCGAAGCGACGGCAGGCATGCTGACCAGCCACCTGATGATGGCGCTCGGGCGGATCCTGGACGGCGAGGCGATCGAGCAGTTCCTCACCGACGACCAGGTCGCCGCCGAACTGGCCGGACACCCCGACGCCGTCGCCCGCGCCCGCGCCGTATCGGCCCGCGCCGAACGGGAGCTCGGGGCCGCGCTCCCCGAGTCCGAGGTCAACTTCCTCGGGATGCACCTGGCCGTCCTGGCCCAGCAGTCCCCCTCCGCACCCACGTCCTGACCGGTCTGGGCAGGCGTCCCGCGCCGCCCGTACCCGCACAGAGAGAAGAACAGCCATGACGAAGATCCTCACCGGTGGAGTCGGCAAGGTCGAGGTCACCGCGGCCATCGGCAAGCTCGGCATCGACTCGCTCGACGTCGTCGCCTCCAGCGACATGGACGCCGCGATGAAGCTCCGGGCCGGCCAGGCCGACTACTACCTGGGCACCTGCCACACCGGCGCCGGCGCCTCGCTCGGCGTGCTCGTCGGCCTGATGGGCAGCGCCGCCTGCCACACCTTCGGGCGGAGCGTGCCGACGGAGGAGCAGGTCACCGCACTGCTCGCCGAAGGCAAGAAGGTCTTCGGCTTCTCGATGGACCAGATCGACATCATCGCCCCCCTCATGGCGCGCGCCATCGCCGCCCGCGGCTGAACACAGCCTGTTCTCATCATCCCGGGCACCAAGGAGTGACTCGTGAGCACCACACTCGCAGCCGGCGCCGGCCTTGACTTCACGCTGGCCCAGCAACTGACCGTGATAGCCCTCTGTGCGCTGACGGCCTACATCTCGCACATGGCCTTGGCCGTCTTCAACGACGGGGTCCGCCCCTTCATGCTGGACTTCATCCAGGGGCGCACCACCCGCAGCGCGACGACGGCTGTCTCGTTCGGTCTCTCCGCCGGGTTCATCTTCGGACTGGGCGCGCCGATGGCCCTGTCCACCGGTGTGCTGAACCCGTGGCTGGTCTTCCTGCCCACGGACATCCTCGGGATCCTGGCACCGAAGAAGTGGCTCGCCCCCATCCTCGGCGCCGCCTGGGGCGCTGTGGTCGTGTTCGGTCTGAACGGCGCGAACAACGTCGCCCACGACCTGCCGGTCGACTTCCTGACCGCGATGCAGCAGATGTCGACGCCGATCCTGTTCCTGTTCTCGCTGTTCCCGGTGCTCGCCATCACCAAGCAGTTCGGCCGCAAGTGGGGCGGGATCGCGGGCGTCCTCGAACTGGCCCTCGTCGTCATGACCATGAAGCTGTGGCCGAACATGTTCGCCGGGGCGCTGGCCATGGCCGTCGGCGTGCTGATGCTCATCGGCCTCGCGGTCGCCAAGGACGTCCGGCAGCGCCGGGCCGACCGGGCGGCGGGCGTCGAGGAGATCGTCCTGGAGGACGACCCGATGGCGTCGCTGTTCAGCGCGAGCGCGGCCCGGCTGCGCAGGTATCTGCCGCTGTTCATGGTGCTGGGGGCCGGGGTCTGTGTGCTGGCCCAGATGCACATATTCGGCGGCGGTGAGGCCACCAGCTTCCTGATCGCCAAGGGGCAGTACTCCGAGGCCGCACAGGTCGACTTCTACCGCGTGTTCGGCTTCATCCCGCTGATCGCGACCACCGCGCTCGCCTCCGGGGCGTACGGCATCGCCGGCTTCACGCTGGTGTACCCGATCGGCTACCTCATGCCGAACCCGTTCCTGGCCGCTGTCGTCGGTGCTCTCGTGTTCGCGGCCGAGGTACTGGCCCTCTCCTGGATCGGCCGGGTCCTCGGCAAGCTGCCCAGCGTCCGCGACTCCTCGGAACACCTGCGCAGCGCGATCGGTGACACCCTCCAGCTCGCGATCCTCTTCGGTTCGCTGATGGCCGCGAACGCGATGGGCGGCGGACTCGGCATCCTCGTCGTCGGCGGGCTCTACCTGCTGAACGAGGCGATGGGCCGCCCCGTCGTGAAGATGGCCGCCGCACCCGCTGCCGTGATCATCGGCGGCATCCTGCTCAACATCCTGTACTGGCTCGATCTGTTCACCCCGGTCAAGGGCTGACACCCCTGGGACCGGGACCTGACCACCCCCGCGTCGGTGCCGCAAGGCCGCCGACCGGACCGGGCCCGTACACGTAGAAGGAACCCCCACGATGAACCACCCCGCCCCGCACACCCTGCGCACCGTCACCGGCGAGGTCGCGACCGCTTCGGTACACGGCCCGGCCCTCGCCCATGAGCACCTCGTCCTCGATCTCGACCAGCGGGGCGACGGCGCGGCCGTCCTCGATCCGCGGCGCCACACGGCGGCCGTCACCGCCGAGCTGAACGCGCTGCGGGAGGAGTTCGGGCTCTCCCTCGTCATCGAGCTGACCTGCCGCGGCATGGGGCGCGATGTCGCCGCCCTCGCGCGGATCGCCCGGGAGGCGCGGGTCGCGGTGGTCGCCGCGACCGGCTGGTACTACGAGCCGTTCCACACCCCGGAGATCGACACCGCCGGCGTGGAGCAGCTCACCGAGGTCCTCGTCCGGGAGATCCAGGACGGCATCGGCGCGACCGGCATCCGGCCCGGCGTCCTCGGCGAGATCGGCAGCCACGGTGACGTCCCCACGGCTCCCGAGGCCAAGGTGCTGCGGGCCGGCGCACGGGCCGCGCGGGCCACCGGGCTCTCCCTCGCCACCCACGCGCAGCTGGGCCGGGGCGGGCTCGCCCAGCTGGAACTGCTCACCGGCGAGGGTCTCCCCGCCCACCGCGTCAGCATCGGCCACCAGGACCTGCTCGACGACCCGGGCGTCCACCGGGAACTCGCGGCGCGCGGGGCGTACGTCGCCTTCGACACCGTGGGCAAATCGGCCTACCAGAGCGACCGGACCCGGCTGCGGCTGCTGCTCGCCCTGGTGGAGGCCGGGCACGCCGACCGGGCCCTGCTCAGCTGCGACATCTCCCGCCACGGCTACCTGCTGGACGAGGGCGGCCAGGGCTACGGGCACCTGTTCCGGAGCTTCCTGCCCGAGCTGCGCGCGGCGGGTGCCGACGACGATCTGATCGACCTGCTGACCCGCCGCAATCCGCTGCGCTTCCTGACCGGCGCGAGCGTGGAGGAGAACTGACATGAGCCCCGTACCTCCCGTCCTTCCCGTCACCCACCCGCTGGCGACCGTCGGTCTGGACGACGCCGTCACCCGGCAGTTCCGGCTGCTGGAGGCCACCGCCGCCCACTTCGAGGGCCAGCAGCTGTTCTCGTCCGACGCGGGCGTCGTCCCCGGTCTGGGCCGGCCGCGCACCACCGCCCGGGTGGAGGCCGTGCTGGCGGACTTCTTCGGGGCGCAGGACGCCGCCTTCGTCCAGGGCGCGGGCACCGGTGCGATCCGGGCCGCTCTCAACGCCGCCGTACGGGCGGGCGACCCGCTGCTCATCCACCGCGCCCCGGTCTACCGCACCACCGAGGTCACCCTGCGGGGCCTCGGCGTCCACACCGTCGAGGCCGACTTCAACGACGGCGCGGCGCTGCGCGAGGCCCTGGAGTCCGGGCGGTTGCGCTGGGCGTACATCCAGCACACGCGTCAGCGGCTCGCGGACTCCTACGATCCGGCCGGGGTCATCGCCGCCTGCCGGGCCGCCGGGGTCCGCACGATCGTCGACGACAACTACGCCGTGATGCGCACGCCCGCCGCCGGTGTGGAGCTGGGGGCCGACGCCTCCTGCTTCTCCCTCTTCAAGCTGCACGGGCCGGAGGGCGTCGGCCTCGTCGTCGGCGCCGGCGACCTGGTCGAGCACGTCCGCCGCGACAACTACTCCGGCGGCGGGCAGGTCCAGGGCCATCAGGCGCTCGACGCCCTGCGCGCCCTCACCCACGTGCCCGTGATGTGGTCCGTGCAGTCCCGGGTGGGCGCCGAGGTCGCGCGGCGGCTGGCGGCCGGCGAGGTGGACGGGGTGGCACAGGTGCGCATCGCTAACGCCCAGGACCGCTGCCTCCTGGTACGCCTGGACCGGCCCGTCGCGGCCGCGCTGCCCGCCGTCGCCGCCCGGTTCGGCGCCGCCCCCTACCCCGTCGGCTCCAACTCCAGGTACGAGATCGCGCCGCTCTTCTACCGGATGTCCAGCTCCGCGCTGGACGACTCCCCCGAGCTGGCCGACTGGACCGTACGCATCAACCCGATGCGGGCGGGCGCGGACCTCGTCATCGACATCCTGCGCCGCTCGCTCGCCGCCCTGGACGACCCGAAGGACGACTGACCGTGTTCCTCGACACCGTACTCACCCGCAATCCCGGGCTCGTGGACACCGCGGCCGCGCTGCACCGCAACGGCGACATCCCGCCGGACACCTACGTCGTCGACCTGGACGCCGTCGAGGCCAACGCCGCGCTGCTCGCTGCCGAGGCCGACCGCCTGGACATCCGCCTCTGGTTCGTCGTCAAGCAGCTGGGCCGCAACCCCGAACTGATCCGGGCCATCGCCCGGCACATCCCCCGCTCGGCCGCCATCGACCCGGCGGAGGCCCGCACCCTGCACGCCGCCGGGGCCAGACCAGGCAACCTCGGGCACCTGGTCCAGATCCCTCGGCGCGCGCTGCCCGAGATGCTGGCCTGGCGTCCGGAGACCGTGACGGTCTTCGACCTGGCCAACGCCCGTGCCGTGTCGGACGCGGCCCGCGACCTGGGCTTCGTCCAGCCCGTCCTGATCCGGCTCGCAGGCGCCGAGGGCGACGTCTACCCCGGCCAGGAGGGCGGCGTGCCGCTCGACCGCCTGGACGCCTTCGCCAAGGAGGCCGAAGCACTGGACGGCATCCGGATCGCGGGCGTCACCGCCTTCCCCTGCGTACTGTGCGACCCGGCGACGGGCGTGCCCGCCGCGACCCCCAACTTCGGCCTGGCGATCCGGGCCCGTGAACTGCTGGCCGCGCGCGGGCACCACGACCTCAAGCTCAGCGCCCCCAGCGCCACCTCGATGGCGTCCCTCCCGCTGCTCGCCGGACTGGGCGCGACCCACGGCGAGCCGGGCCACGCCCTCACCGGCACGACCCCGCTGCACGCCGTCGATCCCGCGCAGCCCGAGCAGCCCGCTTACGTGTACGTGAGCGAGGTCGCCCACACCCTCGACGACGGCCGTCCGGCGATATTCGGCGGCGGCTTCTACAGCCGTGCGCACATCCGCAGTGCCCTCCTGCCCCGCACCGGCATCCGCCTGGGCGTGCAGGACGCGCCCGCCGAGAACATCGACTACTACCGGCTGCTCGACGCGCCCGGCCGCGCGGCGGACGCCCGGGCCGGGGACACCGCGCTGCTCGCCTTCCGTACCCAGATCTTCGTCACCCGCTCGACCGTCGCAGTCGTCTCCGGGCTCGCCTCCGGCGCCCCCCGGCTGAACGGGCTCTACGACGCACATGGCCGAGCCCTGTAAGGAGCACCTCATGGCCAAGACCGTCATCGTCGTCATCGACGGATTCGGCGTCGGCGCCATGCCCGACGCGGGCAGCCTGCGCCCCGGCGACCTCACCGCCGACACCTGCGGACACGTACTCGACCACTGCCGCGCCGCGTTCGGGCGGCCGTTGCGCCTGCCGGTGCTCGGTGCGCTGGGGCTCGGCCTCGTCCACCCGCATCCGGACCTGGTGCGCCGCACGCATCTGCCGGTGGCCGCGGGCCGGGCCGCGCTCGGCTATCCGGGCGCCGACACCTTCGCCGGACACCAGACCATGATGGGCGCCGATTTCAGCCGGGTGACGGTGGCGCGGCTCGCCGACCACCTGGACGAGGTGTCCGACGCCCTCACGGCGGCCGGTCACCGGGTCGGGCGCCTTGACGGCGGGCCGCTGCTCGTGGTCGACGGGGCGGTCCTGGTCCACGACAACCTGGAGGCCGATCCCGGCATCAACTGGAACGCGTCGGGCCGCCTGGACGACCTCCCGTTCGACGGGCCCGGAGGAATCCTCGCCATCGCCCGCACCGTGCGCGCCGTCGCCCCGGTAGCGCGGGTCATCGCCGTCGGCGGCCACGCGGACGGCCCGCTCCGCGACTTCGTCCGCCCCGGCGACGGGGGGACGGTCGGTCTTGACACCCCCGCCACCGGCTTCTACCGCAACGGGGGCCTCCAGGTGCAGCACCTGGGCGCCCCGCTGGACCACACCCGTCAGCTCCCCGAGCTGGCGGCACGGGCCGGGATCCCGGTCACCCTGGTGGGCAAGGCGGCCGACATCCTGGTGTGCGACGCGGCCACCCGTCATCCGGCCGTCGCCACGGCCGACGTCCTGTCGTACACCCTGGACGCGGTTCGCGCCGAGGGCGACGCCCTCGTGGTCGCGAACGTCCAGGAGACGGACCTGGCAGGGCATCAGCAGGACACCGAGCGGTACGGACAGCTGCTGGAACAGGTGGACGCCGGGCTCGCCGGGCTCGTGGCGCTGCTCGCGGAACCCGGCGACCGGCTGATCGTCACCGGCGACCACGGCAACGACCCCACGATCGGTCACGCCCACCACACCCGGGAGTACGTCCCGGTGCTGATCCACCGGCCCGGCGCGGACGGCGTGGAACTCCTCCCGGACGCGCACAGCCTGGCGGACGTCGGCGCGACGGCCGCCCTGTCGCTGGCGCTCGACCCGGAGGGCCTCGCAGGCGGCACCCCGCTGCACACGGGCCGCCGCGCTGCCTGAGCGCGGCACGCCGGCCGACGGTCCGGCACATCAGGAGCGGCGCTCCGGCCGATCGAGAACCCGGACGGGTGACTTGAGCCGCGACAGCCTTCCCCGGGTGCGGCCGAGCGGCTATGCCTGTTGCCCATGCTCAAGAACCTGCTGCGCGCCGGAGTGCCGGTCGCTCTCGCCGCCCTGTCCCTGACGCCGACCGGCCCCGCACACGCCGTGGAGGGCCCCGCGGCGTCCTCGGCGAACCCGTGCGCCACCGTCGTCGCACCTCTCGGCTCCGTCTGCGTCCCGGCGCCCAAGCAGTGCTTCACCACGCCGTGTTACCAGTACGACATCGTGCCCATCCTGTCCGCGCCCTGGCCCCCGGTCCGCTCCCGCACCGTCTGAAACCGCCGCCCGCCCCGGCTCAGGGCGTCAGCCAGCCCCTGCGCAGCGCCTGGACCCCGGCCTGGAACCTGGTCTCGGCGTTCAACTCCACCAGCAGGCGGCTGATCCGGCGGCGGGCGGTGTGCACGTGGACCCCGAGCCTGCGGGCGATCGCCTCGTCCTTCAGGCCCGAGGCGAGCAGGGTGAGCAACTCGCTGCGCTCGTGGTCCAGTTCACCCGAGCCGCCGGGGCCGATGGGCATGGAGCGCTCCCAGACCGCCTCGAACAGCGGCACCAGGGCGTTTCCCAGCAGCGCGTCGCTGACGACGAGTGCGGCGGCCGTCGGATCGGCGACGTCGGTCGGGGGCAGCAGGGTCACCTGGCCGTCCACGGTGATCAGCTTGGTCGGCAGGTCTGCCGCGAGCCGGATCTGTACCCCTTGTTCGGCCAGCTCGCCCAGTCCCCTGGCGCGGCCGGGGAAGCTCAGCCCTTCCCGGTCCACCACCACCCGGACCTCCACACCCCGCGCGACCAGATCGCCCACGGCCAGCGGCGCGGGCGTGCCCGCGGGGTCGCTCCCGGCGTACGGCGGCCGGTCGAGAAGACAGACCCGGCTGGTCGCGGAGGCCAGCAGGGACGCGACGCGTTCGGCTATGGCCACGCGGCCGCGCACCGTCTCGATACCGGTCGTCTCGGCGGCCGCCATCCCTCCCAGCATCTCCGCGGCCAGGCGGCCCACGGATGCGGTGAGCGTCTCCAGCTCGGCCGATCTGCGCAGGAGTTCGGCCTTGCGCAGGTGGATCCGGTTGCGGATCGCGATGGCGGGACTGACAGCTGCGGGCAGTCTGCCGGCGGGGGCGGACCGGATGAATCCAAGCTTCTCCAACCGCGCACACATGGCGTCGAACTGATTCGGTGACAGCGAGAGTGCGGCGGCGAGCGCTTCCGGATCACGGTATCCAGTGGGATTCAACAGGGCCTCGTAGAGACCAAGTTGCTTGCCGTCCAGGCCGAGGGCCTGCCAGTCAGCTGCGTTCTTCTGCACGTCCCGATCCTTCGTCGAACCTGCTGCCACACAAGTGGACACGTCCACAAATCGGCACCGGCAAATCATTGTTCAGGGGCGATCCCCGGTATTGCATGTCCCCCACATCCACCGTCGGTGCCTACGAGAGGCAACACCTTGCGTACTTCAGCACGTCGGAGATCATCGGGCACCTCGCCGGCTTCCGGCATACGCCCCGGACAAGGCATAACGGTCCTGCTGGCCACCGCCGGCATGATGCTCGGCGGTGTGTCCGGCGCCCACGCCGACGACACGGGGCCCGGCCCCGTCGTCGCGGCGTCCGGCACCGGGACGGACACCCCGGCCCTCGTCACCGGGCTCAGCGAGAAGGCGGCCGCCACCGGCAGTGCGGCCGATGCGGCACGCGGGCACCTGGCCACCAGGAAGAGCCGCTACCACATCGCCGATCCCGATCGCGACCTCACCGCCGTCACCACCCGGAAGAGCGGCAAGGACGAGACCGTCCGGCTCCAGCAGAAGTACAAGGGCATCACGGTGCTCGGCGGCCAGTATGTCGTCCGCATGACCGACGGTGACGGCCGACGGACCGTCACCGGCACGTCGGGCAAGTACTTCACGGACCTGAAGGTCGCCACGACCTCGGCGGCGGTGTCCGAGAAGACGGCGATCTCGCGGGCCGTCGGCGCGGTCGCGTCCGGTCTCGGCAACGCCCCGCTGCGTGCCCCGGCCACCGGGAAGGAAACGACCGCCCCCGCCCTGACGGGCAAGTCGAACGGTCTGACGATCCTGCCGCAGGGCGAAGGCGTGCTGACCCGCCACATCACGGTCACGGGTGTCGACCCGACGACCGGTGAGCCGCTGGCGCAGGAGGTCTACGTAGACGCGCACTCCGGCTACCCGCTGCTCCAGTACAGCGCCCTGCAGACGTTCGGCGCCGACACCGCGGGTGCCGGCGCGGCGGGCGCGACGGGCAGCGTGCCCGACGCCGGCACCGCCGCGTCGGACGAGCTGGTGGTCAAGGGGACCGGCACCCGCTACAACGGTGAGAGCACCGAGGTCAACCTCTACAGAGGCACCGACGGCGCCCTGCAGACGATCGACTACTCGCGCCGCGTGGCCAACGACAGCAACGTCATGATCGCCACCTACGACGCCCGCGGCCGCGAGGCCTCCTCGGCGTCCGGTGCGTGGCCCAGCGGTATCAAGACCTTCCGGCCCGCCACCCCGGAGCTCGGACCCGAGTACACGAACTCCGGCGCGGTGGACGCCCACTGGGCGGCCGGTCAGGTCTACGACTACTACCACTCCGAGTTCGGCCGGGACAGCCTCGACGGCAAGGGCGGCTTCATCTACTCCCTCGTCGGCGTCGTGGACGGCGGCCGGCCGTACAACAACGCCTTCTGGGACGGCAGCAAGATGGTGTACGGGCAGGGCGGCGGCGACTACCGCACCTTCTCCGCCGACACCGACGTGGTGGGTCACGAGATGACCCACGGCGTGATCCAGCACAGTGCGAACCTGGTGTACGCGGGCCAGTCCGGCGCCATGAACGAGGCGCTGGCCGACTACTTCGGCAACGCGATCGACCTGGCGGCCAACCACATCTCCATGGACGACCCGGACGCCGCCCTGCTGGGTGAGGACCTGTGCACCACGGCGGGACCGCGCGAGTGCGCGCTGCGTGACCTGGACGACGGTGCGACCACGTCGAAGAACTTCCTCGGGGCCTCCTACCGTTCCGACAACGGCGGCGTGCACCTCAACTCCACGATCTTCTCCGGCGCCCTGTGGGACATGCGCCAGGACCTCGGCGCGGACCTCGCCGACAAGGTCGTCTACCGCGCGCTGACCGCGTACATGACTCCCCTGGACGGCTTCACCGAGGGCCGCGCCGCGGTCATCGCCGCCGCGCAGGAGCTGGGGGTCTCCAAGGCGCAGCTGAAGCTCGTGAAGCGCTCCTTCGACGCGCACGGCATCGTGCCGGGCTGGGAGAAGGCGATCGGCGTCGACAGCGACACGCTGCTCGGCAAGGTCAACATCGCCGGCACCGGGGCGGGCGCGGGCGGCGGGCGCTACGCCACCTCGCGGACCAACGAGGACGGCAGCGAGCCGTACTCGGTCTGGACCGGCAAGACCAGCGGCAAGGGTGGCACGACCCTGGTCAGCGGCAACAACGGCAACTACAACGTGTACGCCGACACCGACGGGAAGACCGTCGCCTGGGCGGAGTACACCGCGACGAGCATCCAGTTCCACGTGCGTCCGGTCGCCGGCGGCATCGACAGAATCGTGGGCGCCTCCGGCACCGATGTCTCCGCGCTCGCCATCGACGGCGACTACCTCGTCTACACCGAGATGGACCCGTACACGGGCGGCGGGCACGTCGGTTACATCAACATCAGGACCGGCGCGAACGGCAAGGTGGACGGCGGCGGTTACCAGTTCTCCACCGCCATGCCGTCGGTGAAGGACGGGAAGATCGCGTACGCCAAGCTGTGGGCGGAGAGCGACGGCTACAAGCTCGGCGTCGAGGTCTTCGACACCGCCACCGGCACCACGAAGCTGATGCCCTCCGTCGACAAGAACACCGCGATGGGGATCGGCCAGACGGCCATCACCGACGACGGTGTCTTCTGGATCCTCGACCAGGACCTGGCCGACGAGGGCCGGACCTCGGTGGAGCGCTCCGCCCTCGACGGCTCGGACCACATCACCGTGCTGCCCGAGGCGAGCAAGGACTCGGTGTTCACGTACTCGCTGACGGCCTCCGACGACGCGGTCACCGTGATGAGCGTCCCGATGGCCACCAGCTACGCCAACGAGACCATGCCGAAGCTGTACCAGGTGGCCCCGGACGGCAAGGGCGGCGCGCGGCGCGTCTCCTGCAACCGCGGCGACCAGGTGCTCCCGTCCGCCGACACCGGCAAGCGGGTCGTGTGGCTGGACGGCACGACCGGCTACACCGACCTGGTGACGCGGGAGCGTCCGGCGGGCAACTGCTGAACCTGTCGCACCACTGCGCTCGAAGGGGCCCGCGGCCCTACACGGCCGCGGGCCCCCGCGCGTCCCGTCAGTCCTTGTGATCGGGGGCGATCCGCTCGACGAGGCGCAGCAGCGCCGCCCATGCCAGGTCATAGGCGATGTCGTCCTGGAAGTCCGCGGCGGCCTCCCCCGCCAGCTGCCGCGCGGTGTACTCGCAGACCTCCTCGGGCGGCAGCACGAGCGCGGTGCCGGCCGCCTGGGCGGTGACCTGGATCTCGCAGGCCTTCTCCAGGTAGTACATCCGCAGGAACGCCTGGGCGGCGCTCTCGCCGACGGTGAGCAGGCCGTGGTTGCGCAGGATGAGTGCCGGGTGTCCGCCGAGGTCCGTGACCAGGCGCTCCTGCTCGTCGAGGTTGAGCGCGACGCCCTCGTAGTCGTGGTAGCCGACGCGGTTGTGGAACTCCATCGACATCTGGTTGAGCGGGAGCAGTCCGCCTTGCTGGGCGGCCACGGCGCAGCCCGCCCTGGTGTGGGTGTGCAGGACGCAGTGGGCGTCCGGGCGGGCCTTGTGGATCGCGCTGTGGATCACGAATCCGGCCGGGTTGACCGGGTGCGGCGAGTCGCCGACGGGATTGCCGTCGAGGTCGATCCTGACCAGGCTCGACGCGGTGATCTCCTCGAACAGCAGCCCGTAGGGGTTGATCAGGAAGTGGTTGTCCGGGCCGGGCAGCCGCTGCGAGATGTGCGTGAAGATCAGGTCCGTCATGCGGAAGTGCGCGACGAGGCGGTAGACGGCGGCCAGTTCGCGCCGCAGGCGCAGTTCCTCGGCCGCGAGGGCGTCGGCCGTGGCGGGGACGGCGGTGGGGGCGTCGGCGGGGGTGGTGAGGGTCTCGGTCACGCGGATACTCCTTGCCGGCCGGGGGCCTGCTGCGGTGCGCCGGCGGTGGCTGCTGCCGGGTCGACGACGGGGGTGTACGGGCGTCCTGTGGTCCACCACGCCACTACGTTGCGGGCGGGTTCGAGGACGTAGGCGCGCAGGGACGCGTCGGTGAGGAACGCGCTGTGCGGCGACAGCCGCAGGCGCGGGTGGGTGCGCAGGGGGTCGTCCCGCGCCGGGGGTTCGACGGGGAAGACGTCGAGGGCGGCGCCGCCCAGCCGGCCGGTGTCGAGGGCGTCGAGCAGCGCCTGCGGGTCGACGAGGTCGCCTCGGGACACGTTGACGAGCATGCTGCCCGGACGCGTCCGGGCGAGCAGATCCGCGTCGATCATCCCTCGGGTGGCCGGGGTGGACGGGGTGTGCAGGGAGAGGACGTCGGCCCGGGCGACGAGGCCGTCCAGATCGAGCCGTTCGACGCCCCCGGGCCAGTCGGCGTCGGTGGCGTGCGGGTCGAAGGCGACGACGCGGCCGAAGACCGGGGCGGCGATGCGGGCGAGGGCACGGGCGATGCGGCCGAATCCGATCAGGCCGAGGGTCAGTTCGCTCGCCCGGCGCGGCACCTCCGTGAAGTCGCGGTTCCAGCCGCCGGAGCGCACCACCGCATCCGCCTGCGGGAGGTGCCGGATCAGCGAGAGTGCCGCGGCCAGCGCGTGGACGGCGACGTCCTCGGTGGCCGAGTGCGGCAGATTGGTGACCCACAGGCCGCGGCGGGCGGCCTCGGCGGTGTCGATCATGTCGTAGCCAGCGGACATGGTCGCGAGGAGCCGCACCTTGGGCATGCGGTCCAGGAGAGCGGCGTCGATCCGCGCGTAGCCGACGATCAGGGCGTCGGCGTCGTGCGCGGCCGCGGCGATCGCCTCCGGATCGCGACTGCCCACCACCCGGACCTCGAAGCCGCTCTCGGTCAGGAGCCGGACAGCCGGCTCCGGGTCGAGCTCCTCCGGATCGGTGATCACGGCGACGGGTCGCGTCATTTCGGTCTCCATAGATGATTCGATCGTTGCGATGCCGACAAACTTACGTTTCCGCTGCATTATTTGTCCATGGCCGCCGACATGGTTGCCTGAACGGACCCGTGGCGACCTCCACACTCCCCCGGCGGGGCACCGGAGGCGCTGACCGACAATGAGCGGGCGCCCGGCGGGTACGGCCGGGTGGCACCGAGCCACCGAGGGGACAGCACATGGAACTGGACGGGACCGATCTGAGAATCGTGCGGGAGCTGCAGAGCGACGGGCGGCTCACCTACGAGACGCTGGCCCAGCGGGTGGGCCTGTCCCGCCCGGCGGCCCGGATGCGGGTCCAGCGACTGACGGAGTCCGGGGCGGTGCGCGTGGTCGCGATCGTGCACCCGGCGGTGCGCCAGCTGTCGGCCTCGGCCCATCTCGCCATCGACACCGAGGGGGCGGCCGCGCCGGTCGCCCGGGAGATCGCCGCGCTCCCGCAGGCCCCGTTCGTCACCCTGACGAGCGGGCGCCGGGCCATCATGAGCGAGCTGCGGACCGCGGGTTTCCAGGAACTGGAGCGGACCATCGAGCACATCCGCGCCCTTCCGGGAGTGCGGACCGTGGACCCCCTGGTCGCCACCCGGCACGTCAAGGACCCGTACCTGATGACCGACGAGCCGACCGTGACACTGCAGGACGACGTCGACGAGCGGATCCTGGCCGCACTGGAGGACGACGGACGGCTGCCCTTCGCCGAACTGGCGGTGCGGGTGGGCCTGTCCGCCGGGGCCACCCGGTCCCGGACCCTGCGCCTGCTCGACGGCGGGGTGGCGCAAGTGGTCGCGCTGGTGCGGCCCGACGTACTGGGCCTGGGCTTCCTGTGCGGATTCAGCCTCCGGGTCGCCGGCGAGGCCGCGGCCGTCGCCACGCAGGTGGAGCGGCTCGAACGGGTGACCTTCCTGTCGACGTGCCTGGGCAGGGCGGAGCTGGTCGGCACGATCACGGCGGAGTCCTTCGACGCGGTGGGCGCCACGCTGGAGGAGATGCGGGCACTTCCGGCGGTGCGCGAGGTCGAGAGCTGGCTGCACCTGGAACTGGTGAAGGAGCGCTACGACACCGCTCCGCGCCCGGCCTGAACGGCTCGCCGCGACGGCGCACGGCGGACAGAACACCACCCCGCCAGGATCACCACAGCCGATTCGTAATCACGCTAACGATTGAACTTTACAAAAATTGCCCACTCCCCTCTATGGTCAATCCTTCGTTCGTTTCATATCGTTCAGCGAGCCGAATCGTCTGTCGGCGCTCCCCCGTACCTCTCCGGTCGAAAGCAGGCCTGCCATGCCCCGTCATCCCGACAACCCCGACCGCACCCTGCTCGTCACCGGTGCCGCCGTCGCCGCCGCGGGCACCTCGGTCCGCGCCGAGGCGCTGGCCGTGCGCGGCGACCGCATCGTGTACGTCGGCACCGCCGAGGAGGCCCGCGCGGCGCTCGGCCGGGTCGACGAGGAACTCCGTCTGGACGGCGGCCTCGTCCACCCCGGCTTCATCGACGCCCACTGCCACCCCGTGATGTACGGGCAGGCACTGGCCTGGGTCGACCTGCGGCCGGAGCGCGTGCCGGACATCGCGACGCTGGTGGAGGTACTGCGCGAGGCCGGCCGCGAGCTGCCGGCCGGGGTCCCGGTCCGGGGCTTCGGCTACGAGCACCGGCGGCTCGCGGAGCAGCGACACCCCACGTGCCACGACCTGGACCTGGTCGCGGACGACCGCGAGGTCTACGTGATGAACGCCTCCGGACACGGCGGCGTCGTGAACTCCCACACGCTGCGCACCTGCGGCATCAGCGCCCGCACCGCGTCGCCCGAGGGCGGCAGCATCGGTCACTTCGAGGACGGCGAACCGGACGGGCAGCTGTGGGACGCCGCCTGCGACCTGCTCACCGGACCCGCCGGGGTGAAGATCGGCAACCACGGGCCGAACTTCCACCTCTCGGAGCCGGAGGACATCATGGCCGACCATCTGCTGCGCGCCCAGGAGGTGTTCCTGGCCGCGGGTGTCACCACCGTCGGGGACGCCCAGGTGTCGCGGCGCGAGATGGAGACGTACCTGCGGGCGAACGACGACGGCAGCCTGCGGATGCGCGTCTCGGCGTACCTGACGTCGGCGCTGCTCGACACCGCGCTGGAACTCGGCGCGGTGCGCGGCTTCGGCGACGACCACTTCCGCATCCAGGGCGTGAAGTTCTACGCCGACGGCACGCTCGGCGGCTGGACCGCCTACTTCCCCGAGGGCTACGCCGCGGACTGCTGCCACCACGGACAGCTCTACCACTCGGTCGAGGAGTACGCGGACATCGTCCGGCGCGCGCACGCGGCGGGTCTGCAGACGGCCACGCACGCCCAGTCCCCGTACGCCATCGGCATGGTCCTCGACGCGGTCGAGAAGGCCCGGGCGGACCGGGAGCGGCCCGGCATGCGGCACCGCATCGAGCACTGCGGCCTGCCGACCGACGAACAGATCGACCGCATGGGCCAGCTCGGTGTCGTCCCGGTCATGCAGCCCCAGCACCACCTGCGCACCGGCGACGGAACCCTGACCGCCGTCGGCGAGCTGGGCCACCGCTACAACCCGGCCGGCCGCTGCCCCGAGGCGGGTGTCCCGGTGGTCTTCTCCTCCGACGCGCCGGTCGCGCCGCCCGCCCCGCTGGAGGCCGTCGCCGCCGCCGCGACCCGTCGCACCGTGCTCGGTACGGTCCTCGGTGACGAGGCGCTGAGGCTGCCGGTCGAAGCGGGTCTCCACGCCCACACGGCGGCCGCCGCCCACGCCCTGCACCGGGAGGACGCGGTCGGCGCCCTCGCCCCCGGCATGCTCGCCGACTTCACCGTCCTGGACGCCGATCCGCTGACGGTCCCGGCCGACGAGCTCACCGGTATCCGGGTGCGCGAGACCTGGGTCGGCGGCCGCCGCGCCTGGGCCGCCCCCGGCCGCTGACCGCTGCGGCGGCCACGCCCGAGCCGCCGCGGACCGGCCGGACGGGCAGGGCCGACACGCCACCCGTCCGGCCGCCCGGTCCTCCGTGGGCCGTGTCCGCCCGTACTTCCGCTCGCCCGGCGGCCAACGGCCGCCTGCCGGGTCCGCTCCTCCCCGTCCCCGTAACCCTTCCTGCCGGAGGTCCCCATGCCGGACCGCACCACCCCGAGCAAGCCCCAGAGCCCGTACCGGTCGGCCCTGGCCGCCCTGGCCGGCACGTCGATCGAGTGGTACGACTTCTACGCCTTCGCCACCGCCGCGGCGATCGTGTTCGACGACGTCTTCTTCCCCTCCGACATGCCGCCGGCGCTCAGGACGATCGCCGCCTTCGCCACCTTCGCCGTGGGCTTCCTGCTGCGGCCACTCGGCGGCATCGTCTTCGGTCACATCGGTGACCGCGTCGGGCGCAAGAAGACCCTGGTCATCACGTTGCTGATGATGGGGATCGCCTCGTTCGCCATCGGCCTGCTGCCCACCTACGCGCAGGTCGGCGCGCTCTCCCCGATCCTGCTGATCACGCTCCGCCTGGTCCAGGGGATAGCGATCGGCGGCGAGTGGGGCGGCGCGGTTCTCATCGCGGTCGAGAACGCGCCCAAGGGCAGGGCCACCTTCTTCGGCTCCTTCGCCCAGCTCGGCTCCTCCGTCGGCGCGCTGCTGTCGACCGGCGCGTTCAGCCTGATGAACCTGTTCGGCAGCGAGGCGTTCCACAGCTGGGGCTGGCGCGTGCCGTTCCTCGCCTCGTCGATCCTCGTCATCATCGGTCTCGTGGTCCGCACGAAGCTCGAGGACTCCCCGGTGATGGACGACATCCACGCCTCGCAGCCCGAGCCCGGCGAGGGCGGCAGCCGGCTGCCCGTCGCCGAGGTGCTGAGCAAGGACTGGAAGACGGTCCTGGTGGGCGTGTTCGCCCTCGCCACGGCCACCGGCGGCTACTACGTCGTGACCAGCTATCTGCTGTCGTACGGCACCGACGAACTGCACCTGTCCGAGTCGATGCTGCTCAACGGGCTCTCACTCGCCGCGTTCCTGGAACTCGTCGTCACCCCGTTCCTCGCACTGCTCGGGGACCGGATCGGGGCGCACCGGGTCGTCGTCGCGGGCCTGAGCGGAGTCGTGCTGTTCTCACTGCCGCAGTTCATGGTGATGGACACCGGCAGCGTCGTGCTGATCTATCTGTCGATGCTGGCCATGCGACTGGTGATGTCCGCGCTGTACGGGCCGATCGCGGCGATCCTCGCCGACGGCTTCGCCCCGCACGTGCGCTACACCGGCATCTCGCTCTCCTACCAGATCTGCAACATGATCTTCGCCGGCTTCGCACCCGTCACGGCGGTATGGCTCTCGTCCCTGGCCGGCGGCGCCTACTGGCCGCCCGCGGTGGCGCTGATGATCGTCTCCGTCATCGGCATCTGGTGCACCCTGCGGCTGCGGACCTACCACCAGCTCCGCCTCACCGCCGAGTCCGCCGCCCCCGCCCGCCCGGCGACGCGGGCCCCGGCGACCGCGGGCACCACCGGCAGCTGACGGCTGACCACGCATCCGGCCCGCCCCGCACCGCGTCCCCGCGCGGGGCGGGGCGGGCCGCTTCGCTGTCCTGATGGGAACGGACCGGCCCCCCGGTCAGCCCGGTCACAGCCAGCCGGCCCGCTCGACGACGGACGCGGCGATGCCGGTGACCGGTCCCGTGGTCGTGTCGACGACGAAGTCGTCGACCGTCGAACGGTCGAGGATTGCGTCCAGTTCACCGGACCGGTCCAGATGCCATCGCAGGGCTTCGGTTTCGCCTTCATGGCGGCGGGTCAGGCGCTCGCGCAGGACACCGGGCCCGGCCCTCAGGCGGCACACCGTGAGTTCGACACCCACCGCGTCGGCCAGTCGCCGCCGCTCGTCCGGCTGCTCGATCACGCCCGCGAGCACGAGACGCGCCGCTCCCGCGTCGAGGTAGTTGGCGGCGATGCTCCGGACGTTGCGCAGCAGCATGCCGAAGTTGAAGCGGTCACCGGGCGGCGCGGGCCACGACTGCCTGAGGCTGTCGAGGTCGAGGACCGCATGGGGGACCCCGGCGTCGGCGAGGAGCTCGCCCACCGCCTCGGCGGCGGTCGTCTTGCCCACACCGACGGTGCCGTTGATCAGAAGGGCGGACGCAGCCCCGTTGCCCTGTACACGCATTCCGGCATCCTACTGGCGGCCTTCTCCGGCGGTGAGTTCGATGAGCTGCCGCGCGGTGCCGGCCGGGTCGACGGTCTGGTGCAGATGTTCCCCGGGCAGGTGCGCGGTCCGCCAGCCGCGGGCGCGGGCTTCGGCGGCCGTCTCCTCGTACGGAGGGCCGAACAACAGGTACGAACAGGGGTGGTCGTCCCAGCCGGCGGGAACCGGGATGTGCTGCTCGTAGTAGGCGAGCGGAAGCCTGGGCTGTTCGGCGACGACCCTCCGGCGCATCGCCGGATCGCAGAACATGGGCGCGACGTCCGCCTCGTCCCACCAGTCGGTCCAGCGCGGCAGGATTCCGTTCACCGCCATCGGGCGCAGGAATTCGAGCAGTTCGGGCGGGGCGACGGGAGTCGGTCCGGTACGGGCGGGCAGCGCGGCGTCGACGAAGACCGATGCGGCCACCGGGTGGTCGAGCACCGAGCGGACGGCCGGGAGGAACAGGCCCGCGTTGCTGTGCGCCACCAGAACGAGCGGGTGATCCGTGGGAATGTCGCGGAGGTCCGCCCGGACGGCTTCGGCGGCCCTGGGCCAGAACGGCGGTTCACCGGCGCCCACCCGCAGCAGGGACGGGACGCGTACCTGATGCCCCTCGGCGGTCAACCGGTCCGCCACCGGACCCCAGGTGGCAGGACCCACGGACGGGCTGTGCACGAGTACGAGGATCGGCTGCATGCGGCCAACCCTGCCGCCGCTCCCCGCCGTTCGGGACCGGCTCGGCTCACGGCGAACACGGGCGGACGAGCTCCCGGCCCCTGCCGGCTGTCGGGCTCAGCCCGCCAGCGGCATCGCCACCGTCACCATGGCCAGCAGCCCGATGTACGCCCAGGCGTGGGTGCGGTCGGAGATCCTCGGCGGGCGCCGGCGCAGCACCGCGATCACCGGCAGCGCTCCGAGGAGCAGCGCCGAGGCGGCGCGGAGGTCGACGAGACCGACCAGGTGCGCGTGTGCGTCCGCTGCGGCGGGGAGCGCGGCGCCGCAGAGGGCTACCGCGGTGGCCGGCAGTGCGATGGCGAGGGTGAGCGGGTTGGCCAGGGCGGTCGCCACCCGCATCGTGTGCCCGGCGCGCCGCATCGCGGGGACGGTCAGCACGCTTCCCCCGACGCCCAGGAAGGCCGCGACCGCCCCGACCGGCGCGCCGAGGAGCGCGGGCAGCGGACGCGGAGTGCGGGCAGGCGGACGCGGAGTGCGGGCAGGCGGACGCGGAGTGCCGGGAACCGCCTCGCGGGCGCGGGGGCGCAGGAATCCGGGACGCAGCAGCAGATCGACGATGGTGAGAGCGACGTACGCGACGAAGGCCCAGCGGGCCGGGCCGGCCGGGGCGAACCCCGCGGCGGCGGCTCCGGCCGATGCGCCCGCCGCCAGGAGGAGGAGCAGCCGGCCGCTGCCGCGCAGCGCGCGGAGCACCCGCCACGGTGTGACGGCCGTCGCGAAGCCCGCGTTCACCACCATCACCAGGGCCGAGGTGGCCGTCGCCACCCGCATCGCGTCCGCGCCGAGTGCGGCGTCGGCCCACACCACGACGGGCACCGCGACGAATCCGCCGCCGAACCCGAACAACACCGTCGTCATCCCTGTGAGGAGTCCGATCCCCGCCAATGCCACAACGTCCATGGGCACCACTCCACCAGCGCGGACGGGCTGCCCGCATTCGATGACCGGCAGCATTCCTTCGCGTTTCGGCCACGGGCGTGGAAGGGTGAAGGGGTGAAGAACGTTCCTCTCGCGGACGTCGACCACGTCGACCGGGCCGTTCTGCCGATCGGCACCGACTATCCGCCCGGCCACGTGCTGGACTGGCACGAACACCGGCGCGCGCAGTTCCTCTACGGCGCCACCGGGGTCATGGTCGTCGACACCGCGGACGGCACCTGGACGGTTCCGCCGGAGCGGGCGGTTCTGATTCCGGCCGCGACCCGGCATCGGGTCCACATGCTGGGGGTGAGCACCAGGAGTCTGTACATCGAGCCGGACGCGGTCCCCTGGTGGCCCGTGAACTGCACGGTGGTGGATGTGTCGGCGCTGCTGCGTGAACTGCTCCTGGCCGCGGTGGAGTTCGGGAGCGACTACGGCCTGTCCGGGCGGGAGGGAGCTGTCGCGGCGCTCCTCCTCCACGAGATCGCCGAGCGCGCCCCGCTGCCGTTCCATGTGGGGATCCCCGCCTCCGCCGACCTCGCGAGGCTCTGCCGCGAGTATCTGGCCGCTCCGGACGCGGGTGTCAGCAACGCGGCGTGGGCCGCGCGGACGGCCATGAGCGAGCGGGCCTTCACCCGGCGCTTCCGCGCCGAGACGGGCGACAGCCCCGCGGTCTGGCGGGGCCGCGCCCGGCTGCTCGCCGCCGTTCCGCTGCTGCGGACCGCGTCGGTGAGCGAGGTCGGCGGGCGGCTGGGCTACGCCTCCCCCGCGGCGTTCACCGCGGCCTTCACTCGTACCTTCGGCCTGCCGCCGTCCCGCTTCGCCGCGAGCCGCCAGGGCGCCGGACACAGCCGAGGCTCCTGATCAGGGGGAGGCACTCCGGTCGGGCCGGGGCCCGATGTACGCCGCGAGTTCGCCCCGGTGGAGGACCACCACCGCGTCACAGGTGCACCGGCAGTACTCGACCTCTCCGGCCGACGTCCGGTGGCTCGACAGCAGCTGCCACGAAGGCTGGCGACGAGCGGCCGTACAGCCCCAGTCCTGAAGGGGGCACGCGTCCTGCGACCGCGTGCCCGTCGAAAGGTCCGGGTCAGCGGTGGTCGCGGGAGGGTGAGAGTTCGGCATCCGTGTCGTCTCCGGTCTGCCGTGCCGCCGCGACGGGCTCGGCAGCGGCGGGCTTCGGCGCTGCGGGCTCGGGCAGTGTGCGCAGCAGCAGCCAGCTCAGGGCGGGCATCAGGATCAGTGGGGTCAGGGCGGTGCGCAGCGAGGTCGCGTCGGCGATGCTGCCGATGAGGGGGCTGGCCAGTCCGCCGATGCTGACCGTCAGCCCCAGGGTGATCCCGCTCGCCGTGCCGACGCGGGTGGGCAGGTAGTCCTGGCCGAGCGTGACCTGCAGCGAGAAGGGGACGTACAGGCCGGCGGAGGTCAGCACCACGCATACGTAGACCACCGGGCCGGGTACGTACACGACCCCCGCGACGGCGGCGGCCGAGACGAGGTAGGACCAGCGGGCGACGGCGACCCGGTCCCAGCGGTTGGCCAGGGCGCCGCCCAGTACGGAACCCACCGCGCCACCGAGGTAGAGGACGAACAGCGCGGCGGTGCCGGCCGCCGTGCTGCCGCCGAGACGCTGTTTGACGTAGAGCGAGATGAACGTGCTCAGGCCGATGAAGGCGATGGACCGGCAGACGACGGCCAGCGACAGCTTCACGAACGAGGCCCTGTCGTCGGTGCCGGTGCCAATCGCGCTGCCGGGGCCGCCGTGTGCCGTCTTCTCCAGCGCGCGCAGCACGGGCAGGCACAGCACGCTGCCGACCAGGGCGGGCACCACGAACAGGGGCGCCAGACGCAGTCCGCCGGACGCGACGACCGCGGTGACCATGAGGGGTGCGGCGGCGAAGCCGAGGTTGCCGCCGAGCGAGAACCAGCCCATCGCGGTGTGGCTGCCCCGGCTGACGAGCCGTGCGACGCGGGCGGACTCGGGGTGATAGGCGGCGACGCCGACACCGGACACGGCAACGAACATCAGGGTCAGGGGGTAGGAACCGCTCACGCAGCTCAGGGCGATGCCCAGCCCTGCGAGGACCGTGCTCACGGGCAGCAGCCAGGGCATCGCCCACCGGTCGGTGAGGATGCCGAAAACCGGCTGGGCGACCGAGGACAGCAGGGACGCGGCGAGCACGACGCCCGAGACCGCGGCGTAGCTGTAGGCGCGCTCGGCGACGAAGAACGGGACGAGCGACGCCACGGCGCCCTGGTAGATGTCCACGCAGGCGTGGCCGACCGACAGCATGAGGATGGTCCGGTTCCTTGGCACATCGCCATGTTCATCGTGGAGCGGTGTGACGCGCTTCCGATATGCTGCCAATCAATGACGGAAATCCGCCACGAGCCCGTGGCGCCGACCCGCACCCAGTGGCTGGCGTCCGGAGCCGCCATCGACGCCCACCGCCACGACGGCCACCAGATCGTCTACGCGGGCCGGGGCGTGCTGGCCGTGACGACGAGGACGGGCACCTGGATCGCACCGGGCACCCGCGCGATCTGGGTGCCCGCCGGCACCGTGCACGCCCACCAGGCCCACGGCGAACTCGAACTGCACCTGGTCGGCCTGGACGCCGGTGACAACCCGCTCGGCCTGGACGAGCCGGCCGTGCTGGCGGTCGGCCCTCTCCTTCGTGAACTGATCCTCGCCCACACGCGCACCCCGTACGAGGACGGCCCCGAACGCGGCAGGCTGCGGGCCGTGTTGCTCGACCAGCTGCGGGTCTCGCCCCAGGAGCCCCTGCACCTGCCCACCCCGACGGCCCCTCAGCTGAGGGCGGTGTGCGAGATCCTGCGCGCCGATCCGGCGGACGACCGTACTCTGGCCGCCCTGGGCAGGGAGGTCGGCGCCAGCGACCGCACTCTCTCCCGTCGCTTCAGAGCCGATCTCGGTATGACGTTCCCGCAGTGGCGCACCCAACTGCGCCTGTACCAGGCGCTGGTCCTGCTCGCCGAGAACGTCCCGGTGACCACCGTGGCCCACCGGTGCGGCTGGTCTTCCGCCAGCGCGTTCATCGATGTCTTCCGCCGCGCCTTCGGGCACACGCCGGGAACGCACCGTCCCCGCTGACCGCCTCGCACCGCCTCGTACCGGCTCCCCCGTCGCACGGCGGGCTCGCCGTCCGCCTGCCCCGCCGTCCGGGCCGTGGCACTGTGGTGGCATGACCATCGAGGTTCGTCCGGCTACGGTCTTCGGGGACACCCGCACCCTGATCGGGCCGAAGTCGCCTGATTCCAACGTCTGCTGGTGCCTGAGCCACCGCATCCCCTCGAAGCTGAACAACGAGCTCCGGGGTCAGGCCCGGGGTGACTACGTGGCCGGGCTGTGCCGCGAGCAGCCCCCTCCGGGGGTCCTGGCCTACGACGGCGAGGAGCCGGTCGGCTGGGCCGCCGTGGGCCCGCGCTCGGATACCGTCTTCGCGCGCAGCCGCAAGGTTCCGCACCTCGACGACCTGCCCGTCTGGTCCCTCTGGTGCATCCGCGTGCGCCCCGGCCATCGCAGGAAGGGGATCTCGCACGCCCTCATCGCCGGTGCGGTGGACTTCGCCCGCGCTCAGGGCGCACCGGTGATCGAGGCCTATCCCCTCGACAACGGTGACGCGAAGGTCGACCTGACGATGGCGTACGCCGGAATCCGGAAGAACTTCGAGCGCGCTGGGTTCGCCCACGCCGCCGACACCACCTCGGTGCTCGCCGGTCATCCCCGCGTCCTGATGCGGCTCGACCTGCGCTGACGGGCCGTGCTGCCGGCGTGCCCGCCGCCGGGAGCAGCGCTGACCGGGTCCGCGCGGTTCACTGGCGGACCAGCGCGGGGTAGTCGTTGTAGCCCTCCGACCCGTGCACGTGCATCAGCAGCTCCGGGCGGATCTCGTTGAGCGGCGCGCCGGTTCGCAGCCTCTCGACGAAGTCGGGGTTGGCGAGGAAGCCGCGGCCCAGCGCGACGAGGTCGGCGCCCTCGGCCATCAGCCGCTCCCCCCGCCGCTTGCCGCCGTCGGCCGCGCCCTCCGCACGGGAGAGCACCGGGTTCGCCATCAGCGTGCCGGGCCAGGCCTTGCGGATGCCGGCGAAGAGGGCGCTGTCGGGGTCGGCGTAGATCAGGTGCAGATAGGCCGGGCCGATGCGCGCGAGCGCGGGAAGAAGCGCCTGGTAGATGTCCTCCGTGTCACCCTCCTCGATGCTGTTGACGCCCAGTCCGGGCGATATCCGTACGCCGACCCGGTCCGGTCCGATGGCTTCGGTGACGGCCCGGACCACCTCGGTGGTGAACCGGATCCGCCCCTGAACCGGTCCGCCCCAGCCGTCGGTGCGGCGGTTGGTGTTCTTCGCCAGGAACTGGTGGAGCAGATGGCCGTTGGCAGAATGCACCTCCACACCGGCGAAGCCGGCCTCGACGGCGTTGCGTGCGGCGGTGGCGAAGTCGGCGATGGTGGACCTGATGTCCCCGGCGCTCATCGCACGGGGCACGACGGTACTCCGCGCTCCGCCGGGGGTGTGCAGCTCCTCCGGGAACCGTACGGCGGACGGGGCGAGCGGGATGTGGCCACTGGTGTCGGGGTGGCCGACCCGGCCGCCGTGCTGCAACTGGAGAAACATCCGGGTGCCGGAGGCCTCGCGCACCGCATCGGTGACGCGTCGCCAGCCGGCGATCTGCGCGGAGTTGTGGATGCCGGGGATGTGAGGATACGTCTGGCCGACGGGGTTCGGCGTCGTGCCCTCGGCGATGATCAGACCGGCCGAAGCGCGTTGCGCGTAGTGGGTCGCCATCAGCTCGCCCGGGACCCCGTCGGCCCCGGCCCGGTTGCGGGAGAGCGGCGCCATCACCAGTCGGCTGGACAGTTCCAGGGTGCCGAGGCGGGCCGGCCCGAACAGCCGGGAGACGGCGGGAGCCTGCTGTGTGTTCGTCATGCCGGTAACGTAGAACCTGACATTGGTGTCAAGTTCAAGTCGTGGGGTGGGACATGCGCATCGGGGAACTGGCGTCACGCACAGGTGTCAGCCAGCGGTCACTGCGTTATTACGAGGAACAGGGCCTGCTGGCATCCGGCCGGACACCCGGCGGCCACCGGGACTTCGCGGACGGCGCCGTCGATCGTGTCATCCGTATCCAGGAGCTCTACGCGGCAGGGCTCCACAGCTCGAGGATCGCACGGGTCCTGCCCTGCATGCGGGACAACGACGGCGGCCCGTCCATGAACGCCTCCCCGGCACTGGTCGCCGAACTCACCATCGAGCGGGACCGGATCGACCGGGCCGTGGGCGACCTGCTCCGCTCACGCGACGTCCTGGAGCAGGTCATCACCACAGCGGCGGACGGGGTACCTGCCGGACCGGCGGCCCGCGCGGATATCCGGCGAAGCCGGTCAGACAGCACCACGTACGGCCCGCGCTCGCCGTCTTCCTCGTGACCGTGCTCGTGATCTACGCGGCATCCGTCATCTGGCCACTGGTGGTGGGTGCGAACACGTGGATGTGGGTCGATGTCATCGTCTACCCGTTCATCGCCCTCATCGCTTACTCCACGATCTTCGGGGACCGCACCGAGGACGGCTCACCGGGCAACAGCCCCTTCGGCTGACCCGCTCACGGGCCGCGGCGCAGGGCCGGACCCGGACGCCCGGAGAAACCAGCAGGGCCCGGAACCGTCTGGTTCCGGGCCCTGCCTCAAAAGTAGCGGGGACAGGATTTGAACCTGCGACCTCTGGGTTATGAGCCCAGCGAGCTACCGAGCTGCTCCACCCCGCGTCGTTGTGATCACCACTCTACGCCACGTCGGCGGCCGCTCCGACCACCTCCGGCCCGGCGCCGTACGCCCGCACCCCGCACCGCGCGTATTCGTCGCAGTCGGTCACCGTTCGAGATGCAGGTGCGCGGGAGCGCTGATTCGCTGGTGGCGTCGGCTCCCCGAGTTCCAGGAGTGATCATGAGCGTTGCGGATGAATCCGGAGGCCGCGCCGAGCGTATTCGCGCCAAGGCGCAGGAAATGCAGGAGGCCGCCGAGCGGGCCTCCGACCCACAGGAGCGGGCGCGCCTCATGGACAAGGCGCGCCGGCTCCAGGAGCGGAGCGATCAGGTGAGCACGAAGGGCGACGGGGACATGAATCCCCTCTGAGCACCGCCGTCGGGATCCGGTCGGCCGCCGTACGCGGGTGCGGTGGCCACAGGGGGGCGGCCGGGCGCGAGCGGTGCGCAGGCCCGGCCGCGGCGCTACTGCGTGAACCGGGGAAGCCACTTCACCTGGTAGTCGGGGTGTCCCGCGTGCTCCGCGGCCATCTGCCTGACCACGAACCCCAGCCCGAAGGCGCGCCCCGATGCGAAGTCCCGCTCGGGGCGGTCGGTGTCCAGCCCGGCGACCTCCGCGTACTCGTCCAGGAGTACGCGGCTCGTCTCGATGCGCTGGAGGGTGCGGGCGGGGTCCTGCCGGGCGATGTGGTGGTTGTAGCCGTGCGTCCTCAGACTGAACGCGATGGCGCCGGTGCGGTCGTGGATCTCGCCCGGCACCTCGGCCGGACATCGCCACCCCTGACCGCCTGCCGCACGTGCGACCTCTTCTTCCTCGTCGAGACGCGCCCGGACGAACGCGACCAGGTAGGAATTGTCTGTCATCTGGTTCTGAATCCTTCCGACTCGGCCCCGCACCTCAAGGGGCCGTGCTGGAGGGTATCCCGCCGGGCCCTGTGCCCCGTAGCAGCTCGTCGCGGGCCCGTGTGTCCGCCGCCGCGCGTGGAGCCGCCGGGCAGGGGCCCGGGGCGGCCGCGGAGGCGGCCCGCAGGACAGCCGGAGAGACGGCCGGAGGCCCACGGTTCCGGGAAGGGAAACCGGTGGGGCCTCCGAGCGCGCTCAGGGGTACTGCCGCGCCCGTCCTCGTGCCGTGTCCGGCTGGTCAGTGGCTGGTCTCCGCCGGTTCCAGGACGAACACCGGGATCTGCCGGTCGGTCTTCTTCTGGTAGTCGGCGTAGTCGGGGAACGCCTCGACGGCGCGCTCCCACCAGAGCGCCTTCTCGTCCCCGGTCACCTCCCGGACGTTCATGTCCTGGCGCACCGGGCCGTCCTGCAGTTCGGCACGCGGGTCGGCGGCGAGGTTGTGGTACCACACCGGGTGCTTGGGGGCTCCGCCCTGCGAGGCGACCACCGCGTACACACCGTTGTGCTCGACGCGCATGAGCGGCGTCTTGCGGATCTTCCCGCTCCTGGCTCCACGGGTGGTCAGGATGATGACGGGCAGGTCCCGCATCGTCGTCCCTTCCGTACCGCCCGAGCCCTCGTACTTCTCGACCTGGTCCCGAACCCACTGGGAGGGGCTCGGTTCGTACTCACCCTGGAGAGGCATGACGTCTGTCCCGTCGTCGACGATCCGGCCGTGACACTTCATCGGCCGCGCTTCCTCATCATGGCTTCAACACCATCGGCCGCCCCGAATCCCGGGGACGTCCGACGTGTCGCGCCGGGCGGTGTCAGCCGTGCTGCCGGCCTCCGCGGCCACCGCGCCCGCGGGCGGCGGCCAGCACACCGCCGGCCGCGAACAGGGCCAGCCCGACGGCGCCCCCAATCACGGCGGGCACCAGCGTCCTGGCTCCCCCGGGCGCGAGCGGCTCGGGCGCGCCCGGAAGACGGGAGCCGATGACCTCGCCCCGGTCCGGGCCGACCGCAGTGGTGTCGACCGGCGGTCCGGACGGTGAGGCCGGGGCGACGACGGGATGCGCGGGCCGCTCGGCGACGCCGCTCCCGCCCGCGGCGGTGTGGGGCGCCCCCTCAGCGGCGGCCGGCACCGCTCCCGCGTACACCGCCGCGGTGAGAGCGGCCGCGAAGGCGTACCCGCGACGCGAACGGCCCGACACTCCGGGGCCGAGGCCGAGGATGTTCGATATGAGCATGCTGATCCCGATTCTGCAGACGCGGTGACGGAATCAGCGTTGCCGCGCCCGGCCGATTCTGCGCGGCCCCGGCAGCATGCGGGTGACGGAGCGGACCAACCGGGTGTCCGGGGCCCGGTACCCCCAGGAGCGGTACCGGCCGGTTCACGGTGCCACGAGAGGGACCCCCGCCCGGTGCAGGGCAGGGGTCCCTCTCCTCGTCTGCCGCCCCGCCGGTGGCCGCGGCGGCGGGGCGGTGCGTGCGGGGATCAGCTGACGTTGACGTCGATGCACGCGTAGAAGGCGTTGGCCGTGTCGGCGATGTTCCAGACCGCGAGGACCTTCTGCTGGCCCTTGAGGCTGCCGAAGTTCACCTGGTGGGTGACGGTGGCGCCGGGCTGGGCACCGTTGTCGTTGAACTCCGCGATCTTCTGGCCGCTCGCGAAGTACTGCCACGTACTGGTGGAGTGACGCGCCGTCAGCTTCCACTGGAACGAGGTGCTGGAACTCACCGGAGTGACCTTCCAGCCCTTGGCGTCGTCGTCGAGCTCGGCGAACGCGCTGTTGCCGCCGCTGCAACTGGTCAGCCCCTTGGGGCCTTCCACGCTCTGGGGCTCGTAGGTGATGGAGCCGCAGCTGACCGTTCCGGCGGCACACTGCGCCTGCCTGCTCGGGGGTGACGAGATGTAGCCGTGGGCGCTGGCCGAGCCTGCCGGAAGGGTCAGGGCGAGTACCGGTGCGAGTACGGCACCGACGGCTACGGCGGTCTTCCTTTTCGCGTGCATGCTTCTCCTTCACATGAGGCATCGCTGCGACGCGGGCGGACCGTGGGGAGCCCGACAGCGGCAGTCCAGCCTCTCGAGTGTGGGGCCAAGAGGCGCGAAGGGAACGGCAGGATCCATGACCGGAAACACCCCGCGAACGCGGTGTCCGGCGCCGTCCCTGCACTTGGACTAGACCATACCTATCGAGGCGTAGCCGTCAAGGGTGCGCAGCCTCAAGGAAGTTGAGGAGGGCAAGGATGAAGACGTCCGCCGATCCGGACCGCATGGGAGAACAGCCGAGCGGGAAGGCCGGGGAGCGGACCCGGGAGCCGGGCCGGGTCCGCTCGATGACCGCACCTACTTCCGGGCGTCGCCGTAACTGACCGTGACCTCCGTGAAGCCGAGCGAGCCGAGCAGCCCCTGCAGCATGGCGGTGGTGTTCTTCTCGGCGCGCTGGGTGAGCCCGCTCTCCTTCGCCGCCTCACCGATGTGCTGGGCCGCCAGCTGGTTCACCGCCTGCTCGCTGCCGGGATTGTCGGAGAAGAAGTCCCCGATCCGGTCGAAGAGCCCGCGTTGCTTGGACACCGCGTACGAGCGGTCGGGGTCGAGCGCCGGTTTCCCGAGGACGGCGTGCGGCAGCCGGAGCTCGGCCTTGGTCCGGTCCTCGTTGACGACGACTCCGTTGTCCGCGACATCGCCCAGGTCGACGGAGGCACCTACCGTGCCCGCGCCGACGTACAGCGTTCGGGAGCCCCGGATCGCGTCCGGGACGAACTTCGTGTCCTTCTCCAGATCGACGACGACCTGGAAGTTGCCCGCCGCCGCCTCGTACCTGCTCATGTCACGGATCGACTTGAGCACGGCGGGACCGGAGCGGTCATGGGTCTTCTCGCCGAAGATGTCACCCAGCCCCGGCAGCAGGCTGAGTCGCGTGCCCAGGAGGAGCAGCACGACGGCGACCGCACCGATCGCGGCCGCCCTCCCCCATCGCCGGCTGCGGCGGGGGCCGTTGTCGCGGCCGCCGCCCGCTTGTCCGTCGGACTTGCCCGGTGCGTCTGTAGGTAAGTCGGTGGAAGTCATACTCCCCGTGTGACCCGGCTGTCCGGATTCACTCCGCCGTCCGCCCCGGATCCGGCCGATTCCGTACGTTGATACAGACGGCCGGCCGCGCCGGACCGGCACTCACGCCCCTGTGACGCCGTCCAGCCGCTCGCGCACCAGGTCGGCGTGGCCGATGTGGCGCGCGTACTCGCTGATCAGGTGGATGTGCACCAACCGCAGGTTGTAGACCTCACCGTCATGGGTGAAGGTGTCGTCGAACGAGGCACCGGCGACGACCTCGTCCGCCAGCCGGGACTCCTCCACCAGCCGGGCGTAGTCCTCGGCGGCTGTGGCCGGATCGAGCTGCTCGAAGTCGGCGTCCTTGCCGTCGCCAGGGTCGTACATCGGCTCGATCGCCTGGCCGGCGAAGCGCTGCCTGAACCAGGTGCGTTCGACCTTGGCCATATGGCGTACGAGCCCGAGGAGCGAGAGGTTCGACGGCTCCACGGTCCGCTCGGCGAGCTGCTCACCGGTCAGGCCGGCGCACTTCATCAGGAGAGTGCCGCGGAACCATCCGAGATAGCCGATGAGCATCTCGCGCTCACCGGCGACGAGCGATCCGCCGGTGCGTTCTGCCTCTGGGGCTGTCCATGTCATCGCCCGATCATGCCTGTTGGCGGGTACACGACGCGAGTGCTTTGTCGATGCATCCACATGTCGCTGTCGTCGGACGACGAGCTGGTGACGGAGGTCGTGATGGCGCTGACGAGTCCGAGTACCAGGAAGAACACCAGCAGCGCCTTGCCCGCGCCGCTGATGACCAGCGGCCGGGTGGCGGAGCGCCCCTGCCGCTCCGGCACGGAGAGCGCGTCCTCGCCGAAGAGGCCCTTGGGGTAGGCGGGGCTGAGCAACGACATATAGGCGGACACCCGCATGTCGTAGCGCAGCGTGGCAGCCGTGGCCTCGAAGAGCGGGCGGGGCATACGTCCAAGGATCAGCGTGATCAGCCACCACACGATCGCCAGGACGTACCAGCCCGATGTGACCAGGCTCTGCACGATCGCGGCGGGAATCACCAGGATGAGCCGGAAGAAGACAGCCAGCCGGTTGAGCCTCGTCGGGCGGACGTCGATCTCAACCGGATAGCCGGACGGCGGGTTCAGCGCGAACGGCGGGTAGCGGTCGATGAGCAGCAAGGCGCTCGCTGCGACCCGGGTACGGTAGCCGAGCACTCCGGCGAGGAAGCGGAAGACGGGCTCCGGCAGCCGGCCCAGCACCAGGGCCGCGAACCAGCCGAACACGGCGGTGAAGAAGGCCGCGATCTCCAGGAACAGCAGCACGACGAAGTGCGGAATCAGCAGGAGCAGCCGGAACAGGACGGTGAGCCGACGCTGACGGGTGGGCTCGATGAGGTCCAGCACGGGCAGGAACTCACCCGCGTCCCCCGCCCTGCGCCCCGGGCTCCACTGGGCGTCGGCCATGGCGCTCCCCTTCGGCAGGTGATCGCGTACGCCCTCTGCGCACTCCGCGTCACCTCACGCTCGGGCCCGGGAGAGCGGCCCGCAAACGGCCACGGGCCGATCGGGTGCCCGCCGGCCCGGGACCGTGCGGGCCGGGGCGCACCCCGGCCCGGACGGTCAGCGGCCGCGGAACCGGTCCAGCAGCGCACGGCCCGGACCGGTTCGGTCCCCGTCTGCGCGCGGTGTTCCGCCGCTCGCAGACGGGGACTTCGGCTGGGCCTTGGTCTTGGACGTCGCAGCGGTCTTGGGCTTGGACGTCGTGGCCGTCTTCGGCTTGGGCTTGGACGTTGCAGCCGGCTTGGGCCTGGTGTTCGGCCCCGCCGTCTTCTCCGTTTTCCGCACTGGCTTCTTCGCGGATTTGCTCTCCGGCTTCTCCAAGGGTTTCGTCGCCGGCTTCGTCCGTGCCCCGACCTTCGCCCATGTCTCCTGCCAGGGCCGGCGGCGCGCCTCGGTCCCACGCTCGTCGCGTCCGGCCGGTTCCGACGCCCGGGTGCGTTCAGGCACCGGCTCCGGCTGCGGTCCGGCCGCGAGGACGTGGTAGCGGTGGCTCAGGCGACGGCCCAGCAGCAGATAGCCGATGAGCGCGCCTGCGGTGTTGAGGATGACGTCGTCGACGTCGAAGGCACGCCCGGCTACGAGCGCTCCCTGGACGAGTTCGACGATCGCTATGACCAGTACGGTCAGCAGGACCATCCGGATCATCCGCAGCCGGCGCGGCACGAGAATGGGCAGGAGCACGCCGAACGGCATGCCCAGCACCAGGTTTCCGCCCGCCTGCTTGCAGGCCGCGAGGAAGGTGTAGTCCTCGGCGTACTGCCGCAGCGAACGGCCGGGACGCAGATTCGACTTCACGAGCTCCTCGGAGGCCGGCGACGGTGTGAGCGTCACCTTCGCCAGCACAACCGAGAAACCGACCATGGCCAGGAAGGCCAACACCAGAAAGGTCACCTGCAGGAGAACGCTTCCCCACGTTCTGCGCCGCGTTCCGTTCCGCGTACCACTCTCAGCCTCTGCGTTCATGGGCGACAAGTGCCCCCGTCCGCCCGGACCACACCTGGCCGCTCGGGTCGGCCCGCGATCGCCTCGCCGCTTCGGCGCCGCGGAACCGCCGTCTCCGGGGCGAAGCCGCCGTGGTCGCGCGGTCAGCCCCGGTCCGCGAGAACCTCACGGGCCGCACGTGCCCCTGAGGCGAGCGCCCCCTGCAACGAGCCGGTCGCCCGGTGGTCCCCGCACACGTACCGGCCGGGCCCGACGCGCGAGGTGCGGGACAACGGCCAGGGCGGCGGCATGGCGGGCAGAGCTCCCGGCACCGAGCAGGTGGCGAGCAGGTCCCAGCCGGCGGTGTCGGTGGCGTGGACCTCGGCGAGATCCCGCCGGACCCGCGCCTCCCGGCCCGGGGCGTCCGGGCCCGCCACGGAGGTCGAGACCAGCGCGTACCCGGCGGGCGCACAGGACGGTACGGCCTCGCTGAGGACCACGGTGTTCAGGAAGCGGCGCCTGCTGTCGACGAGCAGGGTCGGTTCCCGCAGCGGGGACGAACCGGCAACGTGGTAGTACGTCGTGACGGTGCGGGTCTCCGGGACCGTCAGGCCGGGCAGCAGCCGCGCGGCCCGTTCGGGGCCCGTAGCCACCACCACCACGGGCGCGGGGCGCTCCGTGCCGTCCTCGCCGAGCACACCGTCGTCGGTCAGGCTGTGCACGGGGGTGTCGACGGACAGGGCGCGCGGCGGCAGGGCCGCGGCGAGCGCCGCCGGTACGGCGCCGATGCCGGCGGCGGGCAGGCAGAGGCTGCCGCGCAGCATGCTGCGCCAGACGAGGTGGAAGACGCGGGAGGAGGTCTCCAGCTCGTCCTCCAGGAAGACGCCCGACAGGAACGGCCGGAACAGGGTCCGCACGAGCTCGTCGGAGATGCCCGCATCGGCGAGTTCGGTGCGGGTCGTGCGGTCGGCGCGCCGCAGGATCGCGCTCACCGGGCCGAACATGTCCCGGGCCGAGAGCACCCCGAGCGCCAGCAGATCGCGGCCGGATGCCAGCCGTCCGGGCAACAGGTCCCCGGCGGAAGCCGGGCGGCGGGTCGGGTCGCTGAACCGTACCCGGCCGGTGTCCCCGGGCCCCGTCTGCACGAGCACGCCCGGTGTGAAGGGGTGCAGCCGCAGCTCACGCAGTGTCAGACGCTTCTTGACCTGCGGGTAGGACGTGTTGAACACCTGGAAGCCCCGGTCGAGGAGGAAGCCGTCCCGCCGGTCGGTGCGCATGCGGCCGCCCACCTCGTCCGACGCCTCCAGGAGGCGGACCGAGAGTCCGGCGGCGCTCAGGTCGGCCGCACAGGCGAGGCCCGCCGCGCCCGCTCCGATCACGATGACATCGGGCCGGGGCTCAGCAGGTTGCACCATGGAATACGCCTTTCGCACGGGCTGAATGACCTCGGCCGGGGCCCGGCCGGGAGCCGGGCCGGGCGACCGGGTCGTGCGTCCTGGCCGGTCCGGGCCGGGCTCACCGCGCATGCTCCCAGCTCAAGCCCCTGAAGCACGGCAGGCGGTGGGCGCGCGCCGCACAGCGTGTCTCACTCCGTGCCGCACCGGACTGCTCGCCGGACGCCTCACCGCACGCTTCGCCGGGCGCCTCGCCGGACGATTCACCGCGCGCACAGTCCGGTGAGCATCCTGATCGCCTCGCCCAGGTCCCGGGGGCGGTGGGTGCCGGGCAGCGGGGCGCCCGCCCAGCCCGGTCCGGCGATCAGCACCGCCGGGCGGGTTCTGGCCCCCCGTACCCCGCGTTCGACGGACGTCACGTGGTGCGCCAGGGGGCGTGCGGCCGTGTTCCGCGACTGGGACCACAGCACCACGGCCGACGGGCCGGTCCGGCGCACGGCCTCGCTCAGTGCCTCGCCCGGCACCGAAGCGCCGAACATCCGTACGCCCAGGCCGCGTTCGGCGAGACCGGCGGCGAGCGCCTCCAGCGGAAGCGTGTGCGTCTCGCCCGGGGTGCAGGCCAGCAGGGCGGGCCCGGCTCCGTCGTCACCTTCGGCGGGCGGTACGGCGACCCGCCGCAGGGCGCTGGAGACGTGCCAGGACAGCAGGTGCTCGACCTCGACGTAACGCTCGCCCGAGGTCTGCCACTTGCGTCCCACCGCGTGCAGTGCCGGCATGATCACCTGGTCCCAGGCGGCCACCAGCCCGTACCGGCCGATCGCGGCGGTCAGCCGCTCGTCGATGATCCGGGAGTCCAGCCGCAGTGCCGCACTCGTCAGCCCCCGGCGTTCATGGCGCGCCACGTCAGCGGCGAGCCCGGCCGGCTCCGCGCCGGAGCGCACCGGAGTTGCCGGGAGCGACGGGCGCACCGGGTGTGCGGCGGCCGGGGCCCGGGAGCCGGGAGTCGTGCCGAGTGCCGTGCGGGCAGCCTCCGCAGGGGGTATCCCGGCACTGGTCAGCTCACACATGTGTTCCAGTACGGCAATGTCCTCGGCAGTCCACCGCCGGTGCGTGCCGCCCTGCCGGCGAGCGGGGCCGATCCCGTAGCGGCGGTCCCAGGTCCGGAGTGTCGTCGGCGCGACGCCGAGCCGGCGTGCCACTGTGCCGGTGGTCAGGCCGTGGCCGGTGGTTCCCACCGGGGCCCGTTCCGTGGAGGACGGCATGCGTTTGATCATACGACGCAGAATCGACGCAGGTTGTCCGGGCGGGGCGGCTATTGGAACGCTGCCGGTCACGGGCGCCCGTCGGAGGGCGCGCCGCAGAGCATCCCGGACGACCCCGGCCGGCGGGGGCGGGAGACAGCTCCTGGGCCGGGGCGCCCGGAGGAAGGACAGCCATGACCGCGCTCGCACCGCAGGACACGCTGCCCGGCGGACCGGGCCCGCGACCGTGCGCCGCGCAGGACCTCGCCGACGAGGAGCTGGCCGCCGGTCTGATGCGCGGCAGCGAGGACTGTTTCGCCGCCGCCTACCGGAGGTGGGGCGCGCTCGTGCACTCCCTGGCAGCCCGGTCCCTCGGCGACAGCCGCGAGGCCGAGGACGTCACGCAGCAGGTCTTCATGGCCGCCTGGCGGGGCAGGCTCGGCTACCGCCCCGAGCGCGGCCCGCTGCCCGGCTGGCTCGTCGGCATCACCCGCCGCAAGATCGCGGACGCCCTCGCCGCCCGCACCCGCCGCACGGAACTGGCCGCGGCGACGGCGGCGCGGCTGCGGCTCGTGGAGACCGGCGCGGCCGGGGGCCCGGAGTCGGCCCTGGACCGGGTCCTGGTCGGTACGGAGCTGGGGAAGCTGCCGCAGGTACAGCGCCGCATCCTGCACATGGCCTACTACGACGGTCTCCCCCAGACCCGCATCGCGGAACTGACCGGACTTCCGCTCGGCACGGTCAAGAGCCACGTACGCCGCGCGCTGCACCGGATCCGGCGCTCGATGTCCGGCGGCGACGCCGAGCGGTAGCCGGGACGGCCCGGCCCTCGCGGCAGGCAGCCCGCTGCCCGGCCGCCGGGCCGGCCTCAGTACCGACGCAGAATCGACGCGCGCCGCTCAAACACCCCGCGAATGGAAAATGAGGGGGTGCGTTCACCGCATCCGGGCGCCTCGAAGCGCGTGATGCGTGACGACGGGGCACGGTGAACCGAGCGGGTACCCCAGCCGATGCGGAGATCCCATGACGAGCAGCGACAGCGCGGAGAAGACCGAGAAGCCCTTGCACTGCCTGGTGACGGGGGCCACCGGATACATCGGGGGCCGGCTGGTGCCCGAGCTCCTGGAGGCCGGGCACCGGGTGCGGTGCATGGTGCGTAGCCCACACAAGCTGCGGGACTACCCGTGGGCCCAGGACGTGGAGATCGTCCGGGGCGATGTCACCGACGCGGACTCGGTCGCATCGGCCATGGCCGATATCGATGTGGCCTACTACCTGGTGCACGCGCTGACGACCGGGGCCGACTTCGAGGAGACGGACCGCAGGTCGGCCACGGTCTTCGCGGAGTCGGCCGTTTCGCGAGGCGTCGGCCGGATCGTCTACCTCGGCGGCCTCACGCCGCCCGGCGTACCCGAGGGGGAACTCTCGCCGCATCTGCGTTCGCGCGCCGAGGTCGGCAGGATCCTGCTGGATTCCGGGGTCCCGACCACCGCCCTGCGGGCCGCCGTGATCATCGGATCCGGTTCGGCCTCGTTCGAGATGCTGCGCTACCTCACCGAACGGCTGCCGGTCATGGTGACGCCGAGCTGGGTGTCCACCCGGATCCAGCCGATCGCGGTCCGGGACGTGCTGCGCTACCTGGTCGGCAGCGCCCGGATGTCCCGGGACGTGAACCGCGCCTTCGACATCGGGGGCCCGGACGTCATCACCTACCGCGACATGATGCAGCGGTACGCGGAGATCGCGGCCCTCCCGCACCGGCTGATCGTGCCCGTCCCGATGCTGACGCCCCGGCTGTCCAGCCACTGGATCGGGCTCGTCACCCCCGTTCCCAGGTCGATCGCGCGGCCGCTCGCGGAGTCGCTGCGGTACGAGGTCGTGTGCCAGGAGCACGACATCGCGCGGCACGTGCCCGACGGGCCGGGGCAGCCCTTCACGTTCGAGCGGGCCCTGAGCCTCGCTCTCCAGCGGGTGCGCGAGGCCAAGGTCACCACCCGGTGGTCCTCGGCTTCCGTGCCCGGGGTGCCGAGCGACCCGCTGCCCACGGACCCCGACTGGGCCGGTGGCAGCCTGTACACGGATGTGCGGGAACTCGATGTCGAGGCGTCGCCGGAGGCCCTCTGGAAGGTCGTCGAGGGCATCGGCGGGGATCACGGCTGGTACTCGTTCCCGCTGGCGTGGGCGGTACGCGGCTGGCTCGACCGGCTGGTGGGAGGGGTGGGCCTGCGCCGGGGGCGGCGGGACACCGACCGGCTCCGGGTGGGCGACTCCCTGGACTTCTGGCGGGTCGAGGAGATCGAGCCCGGTCGCCTGCTGCGGCTTCGCGCGGAGATGCGGCTGCCGGGCCTGGCCTGGCTGGAGATGTACGCGGAACGGGACGACCGGGGCCGGGCGCACTACCGGCAGCGGGCGCTGTTCCATCCCCGCGGGCTGCTCGGTCACGCGTACTGGTGGAGCGTGTCGCCGTTCCACGCGATCGTGTTCGGCGGCATGGCCCGCAACATCGCCCGGGCGGCCACGGGGCAAGTGTCCGCCGCGCCCGCGGAGGAACGCGGCGCACTGTCCCGGTGACCGGCGCATCCGCCGGGGGCCCGCGGACGGAACAGGGGCATATCCACATCCCCGACCAGGAGTTGCGCCATGACCGTAGCGGTCGTCCTCTTCACCGCCGATCTCCGTCTGCACGACCATCCGCCGTTGCATGCCGCGCTCGCGTCGTCGGACGAGATCGTGCCCCTGTTCGTCCGCGACACGGGGATCGAGGCGGCGGGGTTCGGCGCCCCGAACCGCCGCGCCTTCCTCGCCGACTGCCTGCGGGATCTCGACGAGGGGCTGCGCGAACGGGGCGGCCGGCTGGTGATCCGCTCGGGCGACGTGGTCACCGAGGTGTGCCGGATCGTCTCCGAGAGCGGTGCGGGCGACGTCCACGTGGCCGCCGGGGTCAGCGGCTACGCCCATGGCCGCGAGGAGCGGCTGCGGGCGGCCCTGGAGTCCGGCGGAGCCCGGCTGCACGTCCACGACGGCGTGGTCACCGCGGTCGCGCCGGGTGCCGTGACCCCCGCAGGTTCGGACCACTTCGCGGTGTTCACCCCGTACTTCAGGCGCTGGTCCGGGGAGCGCGTGCGTGATCCGTTCGGCGCGCCGCGAGCGGTCCGGGTGCCGGACGGTCCGGGGTCCGAGGACGTGCCGGTCCGCGCCCATGTGCCGGGCGTCTCGGCGGGGCTCGCCGAGGGCGGTGAACAGGAGGCCCGCAAGCGGTTCACGGCCTGGCGGCGCCACGGGCTCGCGTCGTACGAGGACCGCCACGACGACCTGCCGGGCGACGCCACGTCCCGGCTCTCCCCGCATCTGCACTTCGGCACCCTCTCGCCGGCCGAGCTGATCCACCGGGCCCGTACGGCAGGTGGCGCCGGGGCCGACGCGTTCGTGCGGCAGCTGTGCTGGCGCGAGTTCCATCACCAGGTCCTGGCCGCCAGGCCCGCGGCGGCCCGGCTGGACTACCGCACCCGGCACGACCACTGGCGGTCCGGGGGTGCTGCCGCAGAGGAGACCGAGGCCTGGCGCCAGGGGCGCACCGGCTACCCGGTGGTCGACGCCGCCATGCGCCAGCTGCGCCACGAGGGCTGGATGCACAACCGAGGACGGCTGCTCGCGGCGGGCTTCCTGACCAAGACCCTGTACGTGGACTGGCGCGTCGGCGCCCGGCACTTCCTGGATCTGCTGGTGGACGGAGACGTCGCCAACAACCAGCTGAACTGGCAGTGGATGGCCGGCACCGGAACGGACAGCCGCCCCAACCGGGTGCTCAATCCGGTGCTCCAGGCCAAGCGCTACGACCCGGACGGCGACTACGTCCGGCGGTGGGTGCCGGAGCTGGCTTCCCTTGCCGGGCCTGCCGTGCACCAGCCGTGGAAGCTGCGCGGGGCGGAGCGCGCCCGGCTGGAGTATCCGGATCCGGTGGTGGAGCTGCCCGACGCACTGGCCCGGTTCAAACAGGCGCGTGGCCTGGAGTGAACGCCGCCGTCTCTACGCGGGCGCGCGCCCGCGTAGAGACGGCGGCACGGCACGCCGCATCGGGGACAACGCACCCCGCCGGGCCCGGCGGCAGCGAAAATGCGGCCATGCCGACTACCGACGCCCCCTCCGCCCCGGCCGGCCGTGACACCGTGGACGAGCCTCACGGTCATGCGGCCCTGCTGCTCCTGTCGGCGGCGTCCGGGGCGGCGGACGCGTTCGTCTTCATCTGCGTGGGCCAGGTATTCGCCGGGGTGATGACGGGCAACCTGGTCCTGCTGGGCGCGTCGGCCGCCGGGGCGGGCGAGGAAGGGGTGGCGCTGCGTGTCGTCACCGCGCTCCTCTCGTACGGCTGCGGGGTGGCCTGGGGTGCGGTGGCGGGCGAGCGGGTGTGGCGGCGGCTGCCGGTCATGCTGACGGCCGAGGTGGTGCTGCTCGCCGCGGGTGCGGTGCTGTGGGGGCTGGGTCTGATCACGTCGGGCGCGGACCGGCTGGGGCTGCTGGCTCTCATGGGGCTCGCGATGGGGATCCAGGGACGGCTGCGTGCCACGCCGACGAACTACTTCACCGGCACGCTGACCTCGCTTGTCGGCCGGCTGGCCGTGGGTTCGTGGCAGCGGGGCGACGGCTGGGTGGTCGGCCGGCTCGCGGCCGTGGTGGCGGGCGCGGGGGCAGCCGCGCTGGCCGTGCGAGAGCGGCCGGAGGCCGGGGCCGTGGCGGCGGCCGCGCTCGCGGCGGCGGCGCTGCTCGTCGAGGCCGCACCGCGTCGGCGGTGAGCCGGGACGGGAGTGCCGGGCACCGGAAAAAGGGGAAGCCCCGGCCGGATCGGGGGAATCCAGCCGGGGCGGTTCTTGGTGTGTGCGCTCAGCGCGCCATCACACATAGGTGAACGATAAACCATCGCCTCGCGTTCCCGGGAATCCGCACTCCGGACTGTGATCCAGAGCACGGACGCGGGAACGCGGGCACGGCGCACCGCTCCGCGCTCAGCGCTCCTCACGGAAGAGGACGTGCTGCCCGGCGGCGGGGTCGTACTTGCGCAGGACCAGCCGGTCGGGGTTGTTGCGACGGCTCTTGCGCGTCACATAGCTCTGCCCCGTACCCGCGGTCGAGCGGAGCGTGACGACGGGACGGGATTCACTTCGGGCCATGGTTACCTCCGTGCTCGCGAACCGAATCCGCACCAAGACGGTAACGGGATTCGTTTTCGTTCTGCCCGTCCAACGCCGCGTCGCCCGGTCGCATTCCCGCCCGGTCCGGCCCGGACCCCGAAGCCGGCAGCCGCGGCTCCGGCACTCCTCCGCGAGCCGTCACGCCAGGGCGTCACGATCGTTGACCGCAGTGCCCGGCACAGCGAACGACCGCCCGAGGAACGAGACCATGCACCTGAAGAACACCCTTTCCGCCGCCGCGGCCGCCGCGATGATCACCGCCTGCACGCTGACGGCGGCGGGCCCGGCGGCAGCCGCCGGCGGCACCGCGCCCGCGTGCGTGGCGCGCGAGGTCGTCAAGCAGGACAAGACGGCCTGGACGACGAACAACTGCGGCCGGAACATGCACATCAAGCTGGTCATCGACAACGGCCCCGACAAGCAGTGCTGGACCACGTTCCCCGGCGAGACCCTCAAGTGGACGTGGAAGGTGGGTTCGTACGGCCGCATCGCCGTCTGCTGAGGCGAGCGGCCGCACCCGGCCGGAGGCCTCGCCACCCAGCGGAGCCTCCGGCCCGCATATGCCCCGGCGTGGCGCGCCCGCCCCTGTGCGGAGCCGGCACGAACAGGCGCGCCGAAGGCCTGGGCACCCCGGACCACTTGCCTCAACGGCCTTGAAAAGAAAGGCTGTTCGAAAGGCAACCGCGCCGTTCAGCCGCTGACATATGCCAGAAGCAAGAACGCATCGAGTGTTGCCAAACCGCTTACGGGCCCCAGCCGGCTGTGCGACAGTCGTATTCGGTCCACCCTCAGACCTGGTTGTACCGCGCCTGTATCGGAGTACGTCATGCCGTCCCACCTGTCCGCGGACCGCCCCGCCCCCCAGCCGCCCGAGCGCGATGCCGTCGACGCGTTGATCAGCCGGACGCGTCGGCTGCGCGGCGATGTGGACGCGGTGCGGCGCGATGCCGTGGCGGTCGACGAGGACGATCCGCAGATGCGCTGGCAGCGCGCGCTCTGTGATCTGGCGGTCCATCACCTGGACGATCTCGGGGCGCACCTGGGACAGCTCAAGGAGGGACTGCCGCCCGAGGCCGCGGAGCAGCTCGCGGCCGAGCTGTCGCTGGGAACGGGGCAGGTACCCCTCAGTGAGGAGCGGCCGGGATCGCTGATCGGCCGGGTGGGCAGCGCCGAGTGGAATCTGCTGACGGACGAGGTCAGCTGGTCCGACGAGCTGCTCCAGATCTTCGGCCGGACCGCGCAGGCCGGGCCGCTCTCCCTGGACGATCTCCCCACCGCGCTCTTCCCCGAGGACCAGCCGGCGCTCACCGCTCTGGTGACGGACTGCCTGGTCGACGGGAAGCCGATAGACGGGGAGTTCCGGATCAACCGCCCCGACGGCGGGACCCGCACCCTGCACATGATGGGCGAGCCCGTCCTCGACGCCGACGGCTGCACCGCATCCATGTGGGCGGTCCTGCGCGACGTGAGCGAGTTGCGGCGCAGCCAGCAGACGGTGCGTCGCACCCAGGACTCGCTCCGCCGCCAGCAGCACATCGACCGCACGGAGCACCGGATCGCGGTCGAACTGCAGCAGGCCGTGCTCCCGCCGTGGCGGGGTTCACTGCGTCTTCCGGACCAGGGGCCCGGGGTGCTGGACATCGCGGCCCACTACCTCCCCTCCGGGTCCAGCGACCTGATCGGCGGCGGCTGGTACGACGCCATGGAACTGCCGGACGGCAGGACGCTGCTCACCGTCGGCGATCTGACCGGTCACGGCATCCAGGCCACCTCGGCCATGACGATGATCCTCGGCGCGCTGCGCGGCATGGCGATGGCCGGCATCGCCCCCGGGGCCCTGATGGGTCATCTGAACCAGCTGCTGGAGACGTCGGTCCAGCCCGCCCTCGGCAGCGCGGTGTGCTGCCGGTTCGACCCCGGGACCCGCACCCTGGACTGGGCGCAGGCCGGGCACCCCGCGCCGCTGCTGTTCCGCGACGGAACCGGGCGCCCGCTGCCCCAGCCCGACGGCGTCCTGCTCGGCGCGGCCTCGGGCGTCGCCTACGAGCAGGACGAGGCGCACCTGCTGCCCGGCGATGTGCTGGTGCTCCACACCGACGGCCTGGCCCGGACCGATGACGGGCGCGGCGGCCTCCGCCCGGGCACCGAGACACTGCTCGAACTCGCGCCGCGTTTCGCCGGGGCCCGTACGGCCCAGGACTGTGTACGCACCGTCGCCGAGGAGTTCGGCGGCAGCCCTCGGCTGGATGACGCGTGTGTGCTGATCGCCCGCATCGGCGCGTAGGCACCGGCACACCGCGCGCGGTGGCAAGGGCGCACCGAGCTACGCCCGCGCCCGGGGTCAGATCTCGGAGCTCCTGGTCCGCTGCTTGATGAGGGACCTCTGCGGCAGGGACCGCTCGATCTCCTCGCGCAGGTCCTCGATCTTCGCGTAGCCCGCGAACTGGCCGGTGAGCCGGTACATCTCGCGCAGCCGGTCCCAGGTGCGGTGCGAGGAGGTCTCCCCCATCGTCACCAGGGCGAGCCGGGCATAGCGGTCGGCCTGCTCCGGATCGTCGGCGATGAAGCACGCCGAGGCGAGCGAGATGTAGTCGAAGATCTTGGACCGCTGGCGCCCGTTGACCCGCAGTTCGAGTGCCTGCTTCGCGTGCCGCTGGGCGATGACGGCCGCCGCGGGCTCGTGCTCGGCCAGGGTGCGGAACGCGAGTGCCTGCATACCGTGCAGATCCGCCTCGTCGAACATCTGCATCCAGCTGGGCGGTGGGACATCGCCCTTGTCCGAGATGAAGAGCTCCTCGGCCAGGCCCAGCGTGCGCCGCATGGCCTGGCCCCGGCCCAAGGAGGCCTGTGCCCAGGCCTCGATGGTGTGCAGCATGGCCTGGGTGCGTGGCAGGACCATGTCGCCCGAGCCGGACTTGGCGAGCTTCATGAGGTCGAGCGCGTCGTCCGGGCGGCCCAGGTGGACCATCTGGCGGGCCGCCCTGGACAGGGCCTCGCCCGCGCGCGGGCGGTCGCCGCCCTCGCGCGCCGCGTGCGCCGCGATGACGAAGTACTTCTGTGCCGTCGGTTCGAGGCCGATGTCGTGCGACATCCACCCCGCGAGTACGGCGAGGTTGGCAGCGACGCCCCAGAGGCGGCGCTGCAGATGGTCGGGATGGCGGTAGGCCAGCATGCCGCCCACCTCGTTGAGCTGGCCCACCACGGCCTTGCGCTGGAGACCGCCGCCCCGGGAGGCGTCCCAGGCGCGGAACACCTCCACGGACCGCTCCAGCGCCTCGATCTCCTGCGAACCGATGGGCGCGGCCTCGTACCGGTCGAAGCCGGCCGGGTCCGCGTGCACGGGATCGTCGGTGCGTGGCGCGTCGGCCGCCAGTACGGGGTCGGTGTGCAGCCAGTCGTGCATGGGGCCGGCGATGGTGGAGCCGGCGGCGAGCGCGGCGCCCGCGCTCACCAAGCCGCGTCGGTTGAGCATGAGGTCCATTCCCGTGAATTCGGTGAGGACCGCTGCCGTCCGCTCGGGCGCCCAGGGGAGTTGGTCGGGATTGTTTTCCGTCCCGGTATCTCGCCGTTTCCCCACACGCCCGCGTCGGCCGAACCCGAGGTCCTCGATGGTCACGACACGACCGAGCCGCTCGGTGAACAGGGCTGCCAGCACTTTGGGAACGGGATCGCGGGGGGACTCCCCCATGTCGATCCAGCGTCTCACCCGCGAGGTGTCGGTGGCGAGCTGGGGGTGGCCCATGGCCGCCGCCTGCCTGTTCACCATTCTCGCGAGTTCGCCCTTGGACCAGCCGGCAAGGCCGAACAGGTCCGACAGACGGGTGTTGGGTTCTCCGGTCACGTCAAGCCCCCAGGTTCTCGGCTGTGTTGACAGTAACCCCCTGTCAGATGCCCTGCGACTATTCGCCAGGGTCCGCCAGGGTCCGCCAGATGGTCTGCCACCCTCGCGCCGGTGTCAGGTAGGAAAGCGCCACCCCGCCCGGCAGCCCTAGGTACTCCCCAGGGTGCCGAACGGCCGCCGGCCGGGGCGGCGCACGCAACTTGTCGGCGCACGAAGGGATCTGTCTCGCCCATGTACACAGCATCGTCCTCCGTGTCCGCCCCGCCCCGGCCGCTCCGTCCTCTCGGGTCGGGCGGCGGACCGTATCTCGACCCCCGCGCCGCTGTTCCGGCGCCCGGCATGGGTCGGGCCCGGCGCATGGCAGGGCCGGGCGCCCAATCGCTCAGCGGAAGACTGGACCTGTCCGGCCCGCAGGGCGCGCAGCTGAGGATGGCGATCGCCTCGGTGCACCGGATCTGCCCGGAGTTCAACCCGGTGCAGGTGCTGCGGCGCAGCGGCCGTTCGGTCCTGCTCGTCGGTTCCACCGGACGGGCGACCGCGGTGGCCAAGTGCTTACTTGACCACTCCCCGGCGTGGTCGGAGCGGTTCCGCCACGAAATAGCGGCATACCGGGCGTTCGTCCGGCACCGCCCGCCGGTACGGGTTCCCCGGCTCATCGCGGCGGACCCGGAGAACTGCACCCTGGTCATCGAACGGATGCCCGGCCGGGTGGCGGCACTGACGAGGCATCCGTCGGAGGCACCACCGCGGGCCGACCTGCGGGCGGTGCTCGGAGCGGTCAGCCGGGTCAACGCCTGGCGGCCGCCGCCCGGTCTCTTCGAGGCCCCGCTGGACTACGCGGCGCGCATCTCGCGCTACCACGAGCTGGGGCTGTTCACCGATCGCGACCTGGGCGATCTGCAGAAGCTCCTCCACGGTCTGGCCCACGCGGGCGGCCGTCAGGGGATGGGGCAGTTCTGTCACGGTGACGCGCTGCTCTCCAACATCCTGCTGTCGCCCACCGGTCCGGTGCTGGTCGACTGGGAGCACGCCGGCTGGTATCTGCCGGGGTACGACCTGGCGACGCTGTGGACGGTGCTGGGCGACGCACCGGTGGCCCGGCGTCAGATCAGCCAGCTCGCCCAGGTCGCGGGCCCGGCGGCGCGGGACGCCTTCCTCGTCAACCTGATGCTCGTACTGACGCGGGAGATCCGCACCTACGAGACGGCCGTGCAGCGGGCCATGCGGGACACCGCGGCCCCCCGGGCCGGCCAGGACCGGCCGGGCGCCCTCTCCTCGGGTGAGGAGCAGCGCCTGTTGCTGCGCAGGCTGCATGACGACTGCGCGCTCGCAAGGCGGGCCGTACGAGCCGCGGTCGGCACTCGCTGACCCTCCCGGGGGACGCGTGCTGCGGGTCCGGTGCCGACACACCGGACCCGCAGCACGCTGTGTCGCGCCCGCCGCCGGACGGGCGCGCTCAGTGGACGCGCTCTCAGTGCGCGCGGACGATGTCCACGTCGGCGGCCTTCACGAAGGCGATGCGGTGCCCGATCTGGACGGTCACGTACTTCTCCTTGCCCCGGAAGAAGGAGTGGTCCAGCGGGAGCGAGGCATCGATCGTCGGGGCGTAGTAGAAGCCGGTGGGGGCCTCGCCGCCGCCGGGGTAGGACTGGCCCGCCTTGATCGTGTACTGGAGCGGCGTACCGACCCGCTGGTCCGCGAAGCCCTCGGGGTACTCGGACTTCTCCGGGTAGGCCACGCCGTACACCGGCACCTCGGCCCGGCCCGCCTTCGGCCGCACGACGTAGCCCGCGCTGGGGGTGGTGGTGCGGGCGCCGGCCGGTGTCTCGAACCAGGCCTTCCGGCCGTACCACCAGATCGCCGTCCAGCCGGGCGCGTGGCCCGCGACGACGGCCTGCTGGGTCGCGCTGATCTTGCTGCCCCAGTCGGCGGCGCAGTTGGTGCCGGGCGAGCCGTCCGTGTGCAGGCCCGGGTCGGAGAAGAGCGGTGCGTCGGTGGCGGGCTCCGTGTGGAGCGGGACGGCGCTGGAGCCCTGGACGGGCAGGTCGACCTTCTTCTCGCAGTCGCGGAACGCCTGCTTGTTGTCCTTGAACCGCGGGCTGACGGTGACGAGTTCGCTGTTCTTGCGGGCGGTCGGCACGGTGGGCCTGCCGAGCAGGGCCATGAAGCGGTTCCAGTCCCAGTAGGTGCCCGGGTCCCAGTGCATGCCGGCGGTGCCGGCGGCGCTGGTGGGCGGCACCCCGTCGTGGCCGATGATGTGCTGGCGGTCGAGCGGGATGTCGTACTTGGCGGCGAGGTAGCGCACCAGTGCGGCGGTCGAGCGGTACATCTCGGGGGTGTACCACTTGGCGCCGTCCACGGCGACGCCCTCCTGCTCGATGCCGATGGAGTTGGAGTTGAGGTACCAGTTCCCGGCCTGCCAGGCGACGTCCTTGTCCTTGACCATCTGGGTGACGTGGCCGTCGCCGGAACGCACCACGTAGTGGGCGGAGGTCTGCTTCAGCGGGTTCTGGAAGATGTCCAGGGTGGTGTCGAAGTCCTCCTCGGTGTCGTGGAGGACGATGAACTTGATCTTGTTGCTGTGCGGCCGGTCCGCGGTGTCGTAGTTGCCGTACGTCTCCTTGTCGGCCGGGTCGCCGGTCTGCTGGTAGGCGGCCGGGACCCAGTCGCATTCGAGGCCGCGCGGGCATTCGGGCCGCACCCCGTCCGCACCGGCCTGCGCCGTGGGACTGAGCAGCGCGAGACTCAGCGCGCCAACGGTGGTGAACGCGACCGCGAGTCCGGTCCTCTGCTTGGACGTCATGACGACCCTTCTTGGAGCTGTGCGCTTTCCGGGCTTTGCGTCGTGCGCGCACACTCTGTGACCTGAGGTGAGAGGACGTCAAGAGCGTTGCGGGGGCAACGAATCGAACCAGTGGACCAGACCACTGGCAGGGGTGCTGACCTGCGAAGGGCGATGAGACACGGGTTTCTGGCGACGCCACAATTTATGTGACTAATCGAGCTGGTGCGTGCCCCGAACGGCCGAGGGGTAGTGCTCGCGCGGACACGACGAACCGCGTGACACTCACGCGGAGGCTCATCGAAAGGCCGTACGCACATGGCTCAGCCCTTCACCCTGCCGGACTTCTACGTTCCGTATCCGGCGCGGCTCAATCCTCACGTCGAGGAGGCCCGACAGCACACCAAGGGGTGGGCACGCGCCATAGGAATGCTGGAGGGGTCGGGCATCTGGGAGGAGAAGGACCTCGATTCCCACGACTACGCGCTGCTGTGCGCGTACACCCACCCCGACTGCTCGGCCGAGGCGTTGTCGCTGGTGACCGACTGGTACGTGTGGGTCTTCTTCTTCGACGACCACTTCCTGGAGCTGTTCAAACGCACCCCGGACCGGGCGGGCGGCAAACGGTATCTGGACCGGCTGCCCGCCTTCATGCCGATGGAGCGCGGTGCGCCGACGCCCGAGCCGGAGAACCCGGTGGAGGCGGGGCTGGCCGATCTGTGGGCGCGGACCGTGCCGACGATGTCCGACGGCTGGCGGGCGCGGTTCGCCGAGTCGACGAGGAACCTGCTCAACGAGTCGCTGTGGGAACTCGCGAACATCAACGAGGGCCGCATCGCGAACCCCGTCGAGTACATCGAGATGCGCCGCAAGGTGGGCGGAGCGCCGTGGTCGGCGGGGCTGGTGGAGTACGCGGCCGGCGCCGAGGTGCCCGACGCGGTGGCCGGTGAACGGGCGCTGCGGGTGCTGCGCGACGCCTTCTCCGACGCCGTCCACCTGCGCAACGACCTCTTCTCGTACCAGCGCGAGGTCGAGGACGAGGGCGAGAACAGCAACGGTGTGCTGGTCCTTGAGCACTTCCTGGGCTGCTCGACCCAGGAGGCCGCCGAGTCGGTGAACGATCTGCTGACGTCGCGGCTCCAGCAGTTCGAGAACACCGCCCTCACCGAACTCGGTCCGCTCTGCTCCGAGCGGGCGCTCGATCCGGCGCAGACCGCGGCGGTCCTGGCGTACGTCAAGGGCCTCCAGGACTGGCAGTCCGGCGGACACGAGTGGCACATGCGCTCCAGTCGCTACATGAACGGCGGAGGGGCCGCGCAGGCGACTCCGGGCTTCGGGATGGCGGCCGCCTCGATCCGGTTCACTCCCCGGTCGGAGTCGGCCAGGCTGCGCAGTCACACGTATCTGCCCTACCAGCATGTCGGCCCGTCCCTGCTGCCCGATTTCGACCTGCCGTTCGGCACGACGCTCAGTCCGCATCTGGGCGGGGCCCGGCTGCGGCTCGTCGACTGGTCCTCGCGAATGGGCATCCTGGAGTCGCAGCCGGGGGTGCCCGGCTCGCACATCTGGGACGAGGAACGGCTGCTGGCGATCGATCTGCCGCTGTGCGCTGCGGGCATCCACCCCGACGCCACCCCTGACGAACTCGACCTGTCCTCCCAGTGGCTGGCCTGGGGAACGTACGGTGACGACTGGTTCCCGGTGGTCCACGGGCGCGCCCGTGACCTGGCGGGGGCGAAGGTGGCCAACGCGCGGCTGTCCATGTTCATGCCGCTGGACGGGACGCCCGCGCCCGAGCCGGTCAACGCGCTGGAGCGCGGGCTGGGAGACCTGTGGGAACGCACGGCGGCGCCGATGGACGAGAGCGGCCGGCGGGCCTTCCGTACCTGCGTCGAGGACATGACGGCGAGCTGGGTGTGGGAGCTCGCGAACCAGGCGCAGAACCGGATCCCCGACCCGGTGGACTACGTCGAGATGCGGCGCATGACCTTCGGTTCGGATCTGACGATGAGTCTGTGCAGGCTGGGGCACGGCAGGAAGGTTCCGCCGGAGATCTACGACACCGGCCCGCTGCGTTCCCTGGAGAACGCGGCGGCGGACTACGCCGCGCTGCTCAACGACCTGTTCTCGTACCAGAAGGAGATCGAGTACGAGGGCGAGGTGCACAACGGCGTCCTGGTGGTGCAGAACTTCTTCGGGGTGGACTATCCGACCGGGATGCGGCTCGTGTACGACCTGATGAAGTCGCGGCTGCGGCAGTTCCTGCACGTCGCCGAGCACGAACTGCCGGTTTTGTACGACGACTTCGGGCTGGATGACGAGGCGCGCGAGATCCTGGCGGGCTATGTGCTGGAGCTGAAGCACTGGATCGCGGGGATCCTGATCTGGCACCGGGGCTGCCGGCGCTACCGCGAGGAGGATCTGCGGCGGGGCACGGCGGCCCCGTGGCACCTGAGCGGTCCCACGGGGCCAGGCACTTCCTCCGCCCGGATCTCCTCGCTGTTCGGTCAGCTCTCGGGGGTCAGTGTGTAGCTCTGTCCCGCGAGCGCCCGGAAGGTCTTCGAGCCGCTCGGGAACAGGGTGCCGGCGACGGTGACGTCGCGGGTACGGCTCGCCGTGACGACCACGCGGCGGGCCGTGCCCGAGGACCATTCGATGTCGACGGTGAATCCGCCCCGGGCGCGCAGGCCGCGCACCGATCCCTGCGGCCAGGATGCCGGGAGCGCGGGGAGGATCTCGACGGTGTCGTGCTGGCTCTGCAGCAGCATCTCCGCGACGCCGGACGCGGCGCCGAAGTTCCCGTCGATCTGGAAGGGCGGGTGGGTGTCCCAGAGGTTGGGCAGGGTGGAGCTCTTCAGCTGCTCCGAGAGCATCTTGTGCGCGTGGTCGCCGTCCCGCAGCCGCGCCCAGAAGTTGATCTTCCAGGCCTTGGACCAGCCGGTGCCGCCGTCACCTCGGGCGCCGAGGGAGACCTTGGCCGCCTCGGCCCACCGGCTCCCGGCCTCGATCTGCCGTCCGGGGTGGAGGCCGAAGAGGTGGGAGACGTGGCGGTGGTCGTCGGCCGGGTCGTCCCGGTCGGTCTTCCACTCCTGGAGCTGGCCCCAGGAACCGGTCCGCAGGCCGGGGTCGAGCTGGCCCAGGGCGGTTTCCAGCCTGCCCCGGAAGGCCGCGTCGTCGCCCAGGGTGCCGGCGGCCTCCAGGGTGCTGGTGAGGAGGTCGTGGACGATCTGCTGGGACATCGCGGCACCGGCGGTGAAGTCCCCGTGCTCGGGCGAGTAGCTCGGGGTGACGACGAGCAGCCCGTCACGGGGGTCGGTGCGCAGATTGGCAAGCCAGAACTCCGCGGCCTCCTTCATCGCCGGGTAGGCGGTGGCGCGGAGGTAGTCGGTGGAGCCGTTGAACCGGTAGTGCTCGTACATCTGCTGGGTGAGCCAGGCGGCGGCCTCGGGGAACCAGAACGAGGTGGAGTAGTCGTGCACGCCGGTGAAGCCGTAGGGGTTGGTCTCGTTGTGCACGACCCAGCCGGCGCTGCCGAACATCTCCTTCGCCGTCCGCCGGCCGGGCTCGCGCATGGCCTCGACGTAGCGGTCGTAGGGAGCGGTGGTCTCGGCGAGGTTGGTGACCTCCGCGAGCCAGTAGTTCATCTGGATGTTGATGTTGGTGTGGTAGTCGGCGGACCAGGGCGGGGTGGTGGAGTTGTTCCAGACGCCCTGGAGGTTGGCGGGCAGTGAGCCCTCGCGCGAGGAGGCGATCAGCAGGTAGCGCCCGTACTGGAAGAAGAGCACCTCCAGGGCCCGGTCCGCCAGGGTGTCACCTCCGGTGTACCCGCTGAGCAGCTGGTCGGTGGGCAGGTCGGGCAGTTGCTGGCCGACGTCGAGCGCCACTCGGTCGAAGAGGGCGCGGTGGTCGGCGGTGTGGGTGTCGCGGACCTGCTCGTAGGGGGCGCCGGCCGCAGCGTCGACGGCGGCGGTGACCTTGTCGTGCGGGTCCGCGCCCCGGTAGTCGGGATAGGTGTCCGCGTAGTCGGTGCCGGCGGCGAGGAAGAACCAGGCGCTGTCGGCGCCGGTGACGGTGAGGCTGCCGTCGGCGCCGGCGGTGACGGTGCCGCCCTGGGTACGGACCCGGAGCTGGGCCTCGAAGCGGAGTCCGTTGTCCTTGAGCGCGCCTCGTACGGTGAGCCGGTCGCCGGCGGCGGCCGCGGTGCAGTCGGCGCGCGGTGAGGTGTAGCGCAGCGTGAGGGTCACCTGTCCCGGCCGGTCCGCCGTGAACCGTCCGCCGATTACCCCGCCCGGGTGCGAGACGAAGTACTCCCTGCTGTGGGCGGCCCCGTCCCGGGTGTAGCCGACCGTCGCGAGTGCGGTACGCAGATCGAGGGCGCGGCGGTAGGAGGCGTCGGGGGCGGCCGGGGCGCCCGGCACGTCGATCAGCAGGTCCCCGAAGACCTGGTAGGCGCCGTAGCCCCGACGGGACTGGCCGAGCTCCGCGACGACCGCGTCGGGGCCGAGGGCGCCGTCGGAGTCGAGGCGCCGGCGGACGTCGTCGAGGGCGTCGGGTCTGGGGGCGGTCCAGTTCCCGAAGTCGTAGCCGTCGGCCGAGCCCGGCCCGCCCGACCACAGGGTCTTCTCGTTGAAGGTGAGACGTTCGGTGGCGAGCGTGCCGTGGACGCTCGCACCGAGGGCGCCGCCCCCGATGGGCAGGGATTCACGCTCCCAGTCGGCGGCCGGTGCGAGGTAGTGGAGCACCGGGTTGGGCAGCTCCCTCTTGGCTCCCGCCTTCACCGATTCATCGGAGGTACCGGCGACAGCGGCCGTACCGGATAATCCTGGAACTCCCAGCGTCAGAGCTCCAGTTGCGCCGATCGCTGTCTTCATCGTGGTGCGTCGCGTCATCCCGGATGTCATGCCGAATGACGGTAGAGGTCCGACGACTAATAAAACAAGACGCGTGACAAAGTCGCCTCCTGAGCAGAGGCGAACGCGTTCGGACGGAAGTGCCGCCGCCGGACCGGACGGCGCGGGCCCTGCGACGGCCCGGCGTGGGTGCGGCTCAGCCCTGCTGGAAGAGTTCCGCGGGCAGCGGCTTCAGGAGCGTGTAGAGGTCATCGGTGATCGGACGGTCCCAGCTGGCGATCGTGACGAGCACGCCGTCGCTGCGGTCGAACTGGACGCAGGCGATCCGGCTCTCGGAGAGCTTGACGCGGCGGACGATCAGCAGGTTGTCACCCTGCATGACAGGCATGTCCTCGGTCCCGGTGACCTCGACCGGCTCGTCGTTCTCCAGCGCGAGCAGCAGCTGGGCCACCTCGAAGGGGACCTGGCCCTCCTCGGTCTCGCGGGCGGGCGAGCCCTCCGGGAGGTTGCCGATGATCATCGCTGGGCCGCGGCCGCCGAACAGGTCGTAACGGAGGAAGACGCCCTGACAGCTCCCGTCGGGGGCGGGCAGCAGGCCGGCGCCGAGGTTTCCGGGCCAGTCCCCGGGGTCCATGGCCAGGACGTCGAAGTCGGGGCCCGCGGGTGTGGCGGCGCTACGGCGGCGGAGGAAGGACATGCGGACATGTTACGTGGCCGGGCTCACCTCGCGGAGCCCGGTCCCCGCAGGGCCCGGGCGCATGCCGCAGGGGCACTCGCCGGCCTATGCCGCAGGGGTACCCGCCCGGCATCCCGTCACCCCACCTCCGACTCCGCCGCCAGCCTCTCCAGTACGGCGACGGCCCCGGCCGCCCGGCCGTACGGCACGAAGAGGTGGTCGTGATGGAATCCGGCCACCACGTTGCAGCTGATCCCCGCGTCGGTGAGGGCGAGCGAGACGGCCGCGGTGAGTCCGACGGCTTCCAGCGCCGAGTGCACGCGGAGCGTGATCCAGCCCGCCGGGTAGGAGTGGTCAAGACCGGCGGCCACGGCCTCGGGCTCCGGCAGCACCAGCGTGAGCCCCTCGGCCTCACTGACTGTGACGACGGGAGAGGCGCCGGCGGGCACCACGCCGTCGGGCACGCTCGCGAAGACGTAGCGGCCGGGGTGGAGCTCGGGGCGCAGGTCGCTCAGCAGGGTACGGAGGTCGCTCTCGGCGGTCACACCGCCAGGCTACCTACGGTGTGCGGTGCCGCTCGTGATGGCGTGCGACACGGGCGCGGTTGCCGCAGGACGGCTTGCACCACTCCTGGCGCGGGTGCTCCTTGACGAAGTAGCGCACGCAGCGGGGGGCGTGGCAGGCACGCAGCTCCGCCCGGCCGGGCCCGGCCAGGAAGCCGATGACGGCGCGGGCGAGGGCGGCGGGAAGCGCGTCCGCGGCCGAACCCCCGGCCGGATGGTCGTGGGCGACGGGCCCCCCGTCCCGCGGCCACTCCAGGCGCGGCACGGCGGGTACGGCTGCGGCGGCCCCGTTCAGCAGGCCGATCGCCGTCTCGACGGGGATCAGCCGTGCCGCGTCGGCGGGGCTCGGGTCACCGGGGCGCACAGCACGCGCGAAGAGCGCCCGTGCGGCATCGCGGAGGGATCGTACGGCGGCGAGGTCCGCGCCGTTCGCCGTCCAGCCGGCGGGGGCCCGGACCCGGGCGAGCAGGTCCGGCCGTTCGCGGACCCACCGGGTCAGGCCGGCCGGGCTGTCGAGGTCGTCCGCGACCCCGCCCCGCCCGTCGTGCCGGATCGTGAGGGTCAGGTCGAGCGCGAGCCGGGTTCCGGCCGTCGGGCTGCCGGGCGTGCGGCCGGCGGACGTACGGCTGTCGGGCATGCTGCTGTCAGGCATGTCGCTAATGGTAGCGTCACGCTAAACCATTAGCCGTAGGCCGTCGCGCTGGTGCGGTCACCGCGGCGCCACAGAGGAGGACGGCATGACCGGACTGCGGAAGCTGCTGCGCGACATCGAGGTGTTCGAGGGCGAGTTGCCCGTGTTCGATCCTCGGACGGCGCCGGAGGACCCGGCCGAGCTGTTCACCCAGTGGCTGCTGCACGCGATGGAGACCGGGGTGCGGGAGCCGCATGCGATGACCCTCTCCACGGCGGGCGCGGACGGAAATCCGACGGCCCGCACCCTCATCCTCAAGGACGTCACGGCACAGGGCTGGCAGTTCGCCTCGGACTCGGGCGGCGTCAAGGGGCGTGATCTGGCCGTCCGGCCCTTTGCCGCGCTCACGTTCTACTGGTCGCCGCTGGCCCGGCAGGTCAGGGTTCGCGGCCCGGTGACAGCGGAGAGCGCCGAGCTGAGCGCCGCCGATTTCCGGGCCCGTGGGGCGGCGGCGAGGGCGGAGACGCTCATCGGCCGGCAGAGCGGCCCGCTGAGTGATCCCGCCGAGCGCGACGCGGCGGTCCGCCGGTCGCTGGAGCGGCTGGAGCGGGAGCCGGATCTCGTACCACCGGACTGGACGCTGCATACCGTGCGGCCGCAGAGCGTGGAGTTCTGGCAGGGGGACCCGCAGCGCAAGCACACCCGGCTCAACTACCGTTTCCAGCAGGGCGGCTGGGTGCGCGAGCTGCTGTGGCCGTGAGCCGGCCGCCTGCCGGACGGGCCGCGGGACTCGGTGGCCCGCCCGGGACGGCGTGGGGTCAGCGCGTGGGAGGTTCGGCTCCGACCAGCCACATGGAGAAGAACTGCGCCCCGCCCCCGTAGGCGTGCCCGAGTGCCCGGCGGGCGCCGTCCACCTGGTGCTCCCCCGCGCCGCCGCGTACCTGGAGGGCCGCCTCGGCGAAGCGGATCATGCCGGAGGCGCCGATGGGATTGGTGGAGAGCACCCCGCCCGAGGGGTTCACCGGCAGGTCGCCGTCGAGTTCGGTGACGCCGGCCTCGGTGAGCTTCCAGCCCTCTCCCTCGTCCGCGAAGCCGAGGTTCTCCAGCCACATCGGCTCGTACCAGGAGAACGGGACGTACATCTCGACGGCGTCGATCTCCCGGCGCGGGTCGCTGATCCCGGCCTGCCGGTAGACGTCGGCGGCGCAGTCCTTGCCGGCCTGCGGCGAGACGAAGTCCTTGCCGGCGAAGAGGGTCGGTTCGCTGCGCATCGCGCCCCCGTGCACCCAGGCGGGCGGGCGCGGCGACCGCTCCGCGCCCGCCCGGTCGGTGAGGATCATCGCGCAGGCCCCGTCGGAGGACGGGCAGGTCTCCGAGTAGCGGATCGGGTCCCAGAGCATCGGCGCCGACTGGACCTTCTCCAGGGTGATGCCCGGGTCGTGGATGTGCGCGTACGGGTTCTTCAGGGCGTTGCGCCGGTCCTTGTAGGCGACGAGCGAGCCGACGGTGTCGGGCGCGCCGGTGCGGCGCATGTAGGCCCGCACGTGCGGGGCGAAGAATCCGCCCGCGCCGGCCAGCAGGGGCTGCTGGAACGGGATGGGCAGCGAGAGGCCCCACATCGCGTTGGACTCGGACTGCTTCTCGAAGGCCAGGGTGAGGACGGTGCGGTGCACCCGGGCGGCGACGAGGTTGGTGGCGACGAGCGCCGTCGAGCCGCCGACCGAGCCCGCGGTGTGGACCCGGAGCATGGGCTTGCCGACCGCGCCGAGGGCGTCGGCCAGGTAGAGCTCCGGCATCATCACGCCCTCGAAGAAGTCGGGCGCCTTGCCGATGACCACGGCGTCGATGTCCGCCCAGGTCAGTTCGGCGTCCTTCAGGGCGGCGACGGCGGCCTCGCGGACGAGTCCGGCGAGCGAGACGTCGTGGCGGGCGGCGACGTGCTTGGTCTGGCCGACGCCGACGACGGCCACGGGCTCCTTAGGCATGGGTGCTCTCCCCTTCGAGGACGGCGACCAGGTTCTGCTGGAGGCAGGGGCCGGACGTGGCGTGGGCGAGCGCCCGGTCGGACTCCCCGCGATGGATGCGGGCGGCGGCCTCACCGAGGCGGATCAGCCCGGCGGCCATCACCGGGTTGGCGGCGAGCGCGCCGCCGGACGGGTTGACGCTGACCTCGTCACCGAGGCCGAGCGCCTTTCGCAGCACCACTTCCTGGGAGCTGAACGGGGCGTGCAGCTCAGCGGTGTCGACGGGCCGTTCGAAGACCCCGGCGCGTTCGGCGGCGAGCCGGGTCGACGGTGACTCGGTCAGCTCGCGCACTCCGAGGCCGTGGGCCTCGATGCGGTGGTCGATGCCTCGGATCCAGGCGGGCCGCTCGCACAGCGCCCGCGCGGTGTCGCCGGCGGCGAGGATCACGGCGGCGGCGCCGTCACCGATGGGCGGGCAGTCGCCGGTGCGCAGCGGCCGCACGAGGTAGTCGCCGGCCGGCACGTCGCCGCTGAGCTGGGCGTACGGGTTGTCCGACGCGGCCGCGCGGCTGCGGGTGGCGATGGCCGTGAGCGCGCTTTCGTCGGTGTCGCCCGCGTCGATGAGTGCCTGGGCCTGGAGGGCGGCGAGTGCGACGGAGTCGGGCCAGAGCGGGGCGGTGTAGTAGGGGTCGAGCTGGCGGGTGAGCACGTCGCGCACCTGGCCGGGCGAGGACTTCCCGTAGGCGTAGACGAGTGCCGTGTCCGCCTCGCCGGTCTGGATCTTCACCCAGGCCTCGTACAGGGCCCAGGCCCCGTCCATCTCGACGTGGGACTCGGAGATCGGCGGGTGCGCGCCGACGCCGTCGAGCGCCATGGTGAAGGAGAAGGCGCGGCCGGCGAGGTAGTCGCTGGAGCCGGAGCAGGTGAAGTCGATGCCGCTGGTCCGCAGGCCGGTCGCGTCCAGGACCTGGTGCAGGACGGGCATCAGCATCTCGACTTCGGAGAGTTCGTCGGTGCGGCGCAGATGGTCGGTCTGCGCGAAGGCGACGATCGCTACGTCCCGCATCTAGACCAGCTCCTTGTACGCGTCGTAGTCGGCGTCCGGTTCACCGGTCGGCCGGTAGTGGTCGGGATGGCGGCTTCCCTCGGTCCAGACGGGTTCGACGCGCAGGCCCATCCGCACCTGGTCGTACGGAATGCCGCCGATCCGTGCGTGCAGGGCGAGGTCGGCGCCGTCCAGGGCGATGTGCGCGTAGACGTAGGGGACCTCGATGTCGAGGTTCTTGGCCTTGATGTTGACGACGCAGTAGGTGGTGACCGTGCCGCGGGGTCCGACCTCGACCCGTTCGTCGGTGGCGACGCCGCAGGTGGGGCAGGCGCCGCGCGGTGGTACGTACACCTTGCGGCAGGACGGGCAGCGCTCGCCGACGACCCGCCGGTCCGCCAGGGCTTCCAGGTAGGCGCTCTGGGCGCGGCCCGGGGAGTAGGTGTAGTCGAGGCGGGCGGGGGTGACGATCCCGGTGACGGGCTCGTCGAACTCACCGTCGTGCGGGGAGCTTTCGCCGGGGTCGCTGTCGTACGGTTCGAAGCAGGCGATGTCCGTGATGGCTCCGGTGCGGTCCCCGGCCCAGCGGACGCGGACGCGCATGCCGGTGCGGACGGCCTGGGGGCCGGGTGCGTCCAGGACGTGCAGGAGTGCGGTGTCGGCTCCGTCGAGGCGGACGAGCACCCAGGCGAAGGGGGTGTCCAGGGGCTGGTCGCGGCGGGGGTGCGGGTTCCAGGCCCAGGTGGTGACGGTGCCGGTGGCGGCGACCTCGACCAGGTCGTGGATCTCCTCCGCGGTGACGGGATCGTACTCGACGGGCGGGACCAGGACCTTTCCGTCGCCGGTCCGCACACCCAGCACGGTGCGTTCGCGCAGTCCGGTGAGGAACGCGCTCTGGACCGGGCCGAGGGAGCGGGTGAAGGGGAATTCGACCACCAGCGGTGCGCTGAGGATGTCGGGCACGGGTGCTCCTATGGGTCAGGCGCGTCGGTAGACCGGCGGGCGCTTCTCGGCGAAGGCGCGGGCGCCCTCCTTGGCGTCGGCGGTGGCGAAGACCGGCCAGCCGCGCTTGAGTTCGGCGGCGAGGCCGTCGGTCTCGGTCATCTCGGCGCTCTCGTACACCGATGCCTTGACCTCTTCGACGGCGAGCGGGCCGCAGGCGTTGATCTGTTCGGCGACCGCGAGGGCCGCTTCCAGCGCGGTGCCGTCGGGGACGACCCGGCCGATCAGTCCGATCGCCGCCGCCTCGCCGGCGTCGTACGGGCGGCCGGTGAGCAGCATCTCGAGTGCGTGGGTCCGGGCGATCTGGCGGGGCAGCCGGACGGTGGAGCCGCCGATGGGGAAGAGTCCGCGTCTGACCTCGAAGAGGCCGAAGGTGGCGCTCTCCCCCGCGATGCGGATGTCGGTGCCCTGGAGGATTTCGGTGCCGCCCGCCACGCAGTGGCCCTCGACCGCGGCGATGACCGGTTTGCGGGGGCGGTGGTGACGCAGCATGGCCTTCCAGTGCAGGTCGGGGTCGGCCTTCATCCGGTCCCGGTACTGCTCGCCGCCCATGGAACCGCCCGCGAGGGCCTTGAGGTCCATGCCGGCGCAGAAGCAGCCGCCGGAGCCGGTGAGGACGACGGAGCGGATCCCGTCGTCCGCGTCGGCGGCCAGCCAGCCGTCGTACAGGCCGACCAGCATCGGCAGCGAGAGCGCGTTCTTGGCTTCCGGCCTGTTCAAGGTGAGCACCAGTGTGGCGCCTTCGCGCTGCACGGTGAGGTGTTCCGTACCGCCCATGGTCTGTCTCCCGTCGTAAGGCTAGAACAGGTTGCAGTAGTCGGGGAGGCAGTTCAATAGTTTTCTGACAGTCAGTCAGTTTTCTTCGCCGGGCCCCCTTCCCACTTGTGCCGGTCGGCGCTCTAATGACCGCCGGGCCACTCAGCAACCGGGGTCAGGAGGAACGGTGGAGTACAACCTTGCCGACCTGTTCGAATCGGTCGTCGACGCTGTCCCGGAACGCGAGGCGCTCGTCTACCTCGACCACCCGGGGACGGGCGCCGAGCGCCGGCTCACCTACGCGGAGCTCGACGCGGCGGCGAACCGTGTCGCCCATCATCTGATCGGGGCCGGCATCACCCCCGGCGAGCACCTGGGCCTGCACCTGTACAACGGCGTCGAGTACCTCCAGACGGTCCTGGCCTGCCTGAAGGCCCGCATCGTCCCGGTCAACGTCAACTACCGCTACGTGGAGGAGGAACTGGTCTACCTCTACCGGGACGCGGACCTGGCGGCGCTCGTCTTCGACGCCGAGTTCGACGAGCGCGTCGCGGCGGCCGCGCCGCAGGCGCCCGAGCTCCGCCATCTCGTCCGGGTGGGGACGCCCGAGCAGGGGGTACCGGGTCCGGACGCCGTCGCGTTCGCGGCGGCCGAGGCCGAGGGAGCTCCGGGGCGCGGCTTCGCCCCCCGCTCGCCCGACGACCAGTTCATCATCTACACGGGCGGCACCACGGGCATGCCCAAGGGAGTGATGTGGCGCCAGGAGGATCTCTTCTTCTCCGGCCTCGGCGGCGGCGCGCCGACCGGTGAGGCGGTGAAGACCCCGCAGGAGCTGGCCGAGCGGGTCGCGGCGGGCGGGGAGGGCATCACCTTCTTCCCCACTCCCCCGCTGATGCACGGCACCTCGACGCTCACGGCGTTCATCGGCTTCAACTTCGGGCAGCGGGTCGTGCTGCACCGCAAGTTCGTGCCGCACGAGGTCCTTCGCACGATCGAGCGGGAGAAGGTCACCAGCGTGTCGCTGGTCGGCGACGCGATGCTGCGGCCGCTCATCGACGCCCTGAAGGGACCGCTGAAGGGCACCGACTGCTCGTCGATGTTCTCCGTCTCCAGCTCGGGCGCCGTGATGTCCGACTCGGTGCGGGCGGAGTTCCAGGCGCTCGTGCCCAATGTGATGCTGCTGAACAACTTCGGCTCGTCCGAGTCCGGTTTCAACGGCACCGCGACGGCCGACTCCGGGCCGAAGAACGGCTTCCGGCTGCGGATGAACTCCCGTACGGCGGTGGTCGATCCGGCGACCTTCGAGCTTGCGGCGCCGGGCGTGCCGGGGCGGATCGCCCAGCGCGGTCACGTACCGCTCGGCTACTACAACGACCCGCGCAAGACGGCCGAGACGTTCTTCCGCAAGGGCGAGGAGCGGTGGGTGCTGCTCGGGGACATGGCGACGGTCGACGCCGAGGGCATCGTGACCGTGCTCGGGCGGGGTTCGCAGTGCATCAACACCGGGGGCGAGAAGGTGTATCCGGAGGAGGTCGAGCAGGCGCTCAAGGCCCATCCGGACGTGTACGACGCGCTGGTCGCCGGCGCGCCCGACGCGCGCTGGGGCAGCCAGGTCGCCGCCGTGGTGCAACTGCGCGAGGGCGCCGACGTCCCCTCGCTCGACGACGTCCAGGCACACTGCCGGACCCGGCTGGCCGGCTACAAGATCCCCCGGCACCTGGTGATCGCCCCGCAGATCCGGCGCTCCCCCAGCGGCAAGGCGGACTACCGGTGGGCCCGCTCGGTCGTCGCGCCCGCCGGCCCGGCCGAGGCCTGAGCCGGGCGCGGAGGGCCGGCGCCCGTATCACCCGAGTGCGCGGCCCCGCGTGCGCCGCGGACACGGCCCGCGGCGCACGGCGTAAGCCATTCGGGCACGTCCGGTGCCCAACCGCTCACCCTGCGTGGCATCGGGGGGTGATCGCCCATAGCGTCGGCTCATGAGGAAACGACACTTCACATGCCTCGTGAGCATCGCAGCCGTCTCGGCCGCCGGACTGGGCGCGGCCGTGCCGTCGGCCTCGGCCGCTGCGGCCGGCGGCCGTGTGGTGTATCCGGGCCAGTCGATCCAGGCCGCCGTGGACGCCGCACGGCCGGGTGACACCATCGTCGTGCGGCCCGGCACCTACCGCGAGAGCGTGCTGATCAGCACGCCGGACCTGACCCTGCGCGGCTCCGGGGACCGTACGGTCATCGTGCCGGACACCAACCGCGCGCAGCCGGACAACGCGTGCGCGAAGGCCGGCAACGGCGTCTGCGTCCTGGGCACGGCCCAGCACACCGTGGACGGCGTGTCCGTCCGGTCCCTCGCGGTCACCGGATTCGCCAAGAGCGGCGTCTGGGCGTCCTGGACGGACCGGCTGGAGGTCCGGGACGTGACCGCGGGGTCCAACGGCACCTGGGGCATCGCCCAGCAGCGCTCCACCCGCTCCGACATCCGTGACAACACCGCCCGCGCCAACGGCGACGCGGGCATCTTCGTCGCCAACAGCGTCGACGAGGAAGGCGGCGCGACCGACACCCGGGGCACCCGCGTCCGGGGCAACACACTCACCGACAACCGGATCGGGTTCACCGCACGCCGCGTGCGGAACCTGCTCGTCCACGACAACACCCTCACCGCCAACTGCACCGGCGTGTTCGTCGTCGGCGACGAGGGAACGCCGAAGGCCGGCGCCATGACCATCCGGTCCAACCGGATCACCGGGAACAACAAGTTCTGCGCCGCCACCGACCGGCTGCCCGCGCTCCAGGGCTCCGGCATCGTGCTCACCGGCACCGAGACCACCCAGGTGCGCTCCAACGTGATCCGGGACAACGTCGGTGCCACACCGCTCTCGGGCGGCGTCGTGCTGTTCAAGAGCTTCGTCGGAGCGAAGAACACCGACAACACCATCACCGGCAACGTGGTCACGGGCAACCGGCCGGCCGACCTGGCCAACGAGGACACCGGCACGGGCAACGACTTCACCGGCAACGTCTGCACGACGTCCGCACCGGCCGGAATGTGCTGACCGGTGCGCCCCCGTACGAGGAGAAGCGAGACGGCATGACCACCGTGAGTACCACCCCCACCCCCGCCACCGCTCCCGACCCGCCCTCGGCTGCCCCGCAGCCCGCGATGCGGCTGCGCGAGATCGTGTTCGGTGCCGCCTGCGCCGCCGCGGTACGTGCCGCGTGCCGGCTCGGTGTCGCCGACGCGCTCGGCGAGACGCCGGCCACCGCGGCCGAACTGGCCGCAGCGGTGAAGACCGAGCCGGCACCGATGGAGCGCCTGCTGCGCGCCCTGTCCTGCTACGGCGTCTTCACCGAGACGGCGGACGGCGCGTTCGCCCACACCGAGATGTCACGGCTACTGCGCGAGGACGACCCGAACAGCCTCCGCTACATCTCGCTCTGGTGCACCGAGCCCTGGACCTGGGACGTCTGGCCACGCCTCGACGACGCGGTGCGCTCGGGCCGCAACGTCTTCGAGGACGTGCACGGCAAGGAGTTCTTCGACTACCTGCACCAGAACGCCCACGAGTCGGCCCAGGTGTTCAACCGGGCCATGACCACGTCCAGCGTGCAGTCCGCGCTGGACGTCGCGGCCCTCCTCGACCTCACCGGGGTGTCCGTGGTCGCGGACATCGGCGGCGGTCAGGGGCACGTACTGGCGAGCCTGCTGGAGAAGCACCCCTCGGTGAGCGGCACCCTGATGGATCTGCCCGGTGTGGTGGCACGGGCCGACGAACGGCTGCGGGAGGGCGGTCAGCTGGCCGGCCGGGCGGCCATCGTGGCCGGGGACTGCCGTGAGGGCATCCCGGTGGCGGCCGACCTCTACATCATCAAGAACATCCTGGAGTGGGACGACGACAGCACCCGCCGGGCGTTGCGCAGCGTCGTCGCGGCGGCGCGTCCCGGGGCCCGGGTCGTCGTCATCGAGAACCTTGTCGACGACACGCCGTCGATGCGGTTCACCACCGCCATGGACCTGCTTCTCCTGCTGAACGTCGGCGGTGCCAAGCACACCCGGCAGAGTCTGGTGGACCGGCTGTCCGAGGCCGGTCTGCGCATCGGGGACATCCGGCAGGTCAACCCCTACCTCCACGCCTTCGAATGCGTGGTCCCGGACTGATTCCGCCGTCCCGGGCAGCACGTCCCGGGCAGCACGTCCCGGGCAGCACGCGAATCGCCCCGGGCCCGGCCTTGCGGCCGGGCCCGGGGCGATTCGCCGTCGTCAGGCGGAGGTGTCGCTCTCCCAGCGGTAGAACTCGTGGGCCATCGCGTCCTTGGGGCCGCGCCAGGTCTGCGGGTCGTACGGGCTGACGAAGGCGGTGAGCCGGTCGCTGATGTCCTTGAACGCCGGGTGCTCGGTCACCTTGGCGATCTCCGGGCCGGGCGGCCGCTCGGACTCGATCATGTGCAGGTAGACGTCACCGAACTGGAAGAGCTTGCGCCGGGTGACGCCGACCAGGTGCGGCAGCTCGCTGCTGTCGGAGGCGGCGAACAGGTCGGCGATGTCCGGCGCCGACCCCGGTGCCATCCGGGCGACGATCAGGGCGTGGTGCATCGGGTGGTGCCTTTCTGGTACCGGCCCGGTACCCGGCGCGGGGCCGGGTGGCCGGACCGTCGGCGGACGGGACGTCAGCCGGCCGTGACGGACGCCGAACGGCGCTCACGGTCGCGCTGCTCGATCTTGTCCCGGATGAGCTCCATCTGGACGCGCGAGTTGCGGTTGATGTTGTCCGTCATCCAGGCGTCGTCGACCGGGGCGTCCGGGCGCATCGCGAAGTCCTGCGCCCAGTGCATGCGGGTTCCGCCGGGGACCTCGGAGTACTCCCAGTGGATGTCCATGTGCTGGAACGGTCCGGGCTCGACGCGACGGGCCCGGACCTTGCGCCCGCGCCGGTCGGTGGTGCGCTCGGAGACCCAGCTCCACACCTTGTCGTTGTCGTCGGGGTGCATCGTCAGGCGGAAGGTGGTCCGTTCGCCGTCGCGCTCGATGATCTCGACGGCGGCGTACTCGCTGAACAGGTCGGGCCAGTTCGCGAGGTCGTTCGTCATGTCCCAGACGAGGTCCAGGGGGGCGGCGATGACGATCTCGTTCTCGGTGTGTCCGGACACGTCAGGCTCCTGTCATGAGGCTGTTGTTGACGAGGTCGAGGAACTCGCGGGGCGTCTTGCACCGGTCGGCGTCGGCCGGCAGCGGCTGTCCGTGCCGGTTCTCCAGCACGCCGACGATGCCGAGCAGGCCCAGGGAGTCGAGGCCGAACTCGTCGAAGGCGGTGCCGGAGCGGTTCTCCATCTCCCGGGGGTCGACGGTCAGCCCGGCGCCCTTCTTCATCAGGACGGCGAGTTCGTCGTAGGTCAGTCGGTCGGTCATGAGGGAATCTCCTTCTCACGAGGGGTGTCGGTGGCTCTCACGCGCCGCGGCCGGCGGGCCGGCGCAGCACCATCGCCGCGTTGGAGCCCATGAGGCCGCGGCTGAGCACGAGCGCGGTCCGCAGTTCCGCGGGACGGGCCCGTCCGGTGACGAGGTCGAGGTCGTGGCACACCTCGAACACGTTGGGCGTGGGCGGGACCAGGCCGTTCTCCATGGCGAGCACGGCGGCGGCCGCGTCCAGCACGGGGGCACCGCAGTACGCCCGCCCAATCCCGGTCTTGGGCGCCGTCACCGGCACCCGCCCGCCGTGCGCGCCGAGCGCGTCGGCCAGTGCCAGCGCCTCGGCCCGGTCGGCGGCCGGCACACCGAGGGCGTCCGCGAAGACCACGTCGATCTCCTCCGGCGCACAGCCGGCCTCCCGCAGCGCCCCCTCGATGGCGTGGGCGAGGCCCTCGCGGGACTCCTCCCAGCGCATCGCGGTGGTGAACGTGGCGGCGTGACCGGCGATCTCGGCCCTGACCCGGGCACCGCGCTCCCGGGCGGCGTTCTCCTCCTCGACCACGAACATCGCGCCGCCCTCGGCGGGCACGAATCCGCAGGCGTCCGAGGTGAACGGGCGGTAGGCCCGCGTCGGGTCCTCGCAGGCGCTCAGGTCCCGGTAGCCGAGCTGGCAGACGACGGAGTACGGCGCGAGCGGGGCCTCCGCCGCGCCGACCACCACCGCGTCGGTGCCGCGCCGGACGGACCGGGCCGCGTGGGCCAGGGCGTCCAGGCCGCCGGCCTCGTCACTGGCCACCACCGCACACGGCCCCTTGAAGCCGCCGCGGATGGAGATCTGGCCGGTGCTCGCGGCGTAGAACCAGGCGATCGACTGGTAGGGGCCGACGTACTTGGAGCCCTGGCCCCACAGCCGTTGCAGCTCGCGCTGGCCGAACTCGCCGCCGCCGGACCCGGCGGCGGTCACCACGCCCACGCTGAACGGCTTGTCCTCGTAGTCGGCGCGCCCCAGCCGGGCGTCGTCCAGGGCCATGTCCGCCGCGGCCATCGCGAAGTGCGTGAACCGGTCGGTCTGGACGAGGTAGCGCTCCTCGATGAGGCTGACCGGGTCGAAGCCCCGGACCTCGCCGGCCACGTGCAGCGGGAGATCCTCGCACCCCTCGCGGGTGACCCGGTCCAGAACGCTCATGCCCTCCTGCGTCCGCTTCCAGAAGGCTTCGGTGCTCGTGCCGTTGGGGGCGACGACGCCGATGCCGGTGACTGCGATTCGCCGGGTCTGCCTGGCGTTGTCGGTACTCATGATGTCCTCCCACCGGTTCTGGTCAGGGCGACAGCGGACTGGAAGCCGCCGAAGCCGCTGCCGACCGAGAGAACGCTGCGCAGCTTCAGCTGACGTGCGGTACGCGGCACGTAGTCGAGGTCGCACTCGGGGTCCGGCGACTCGTAGTTGGCCGTCGGCGGGACCGTCTGGTGGACCAGCGCGAGTACGCAGGCCGCGATCTCTATCGCCCCGATCGCTCCGAGCGAGTGGCCGACCATCGACTTGATGGAGCTCATCGGCACGTCGTGGGCGTGCGCGCCGAGGGCCCGCTTCACGGCGGCGGTCTCGTGCCGGTCGTTCTGCTTGGTGCCCGAGCCGTGCGCGTTGACGTAGTCGATGCCCGACGCGTCGATCCTGGCGTGGCCGAGCGCCCGGTTGATGGCCTCGGCCATCTCCAGGCCCTCCGGGGTCAGCCCGGTCATGTGGTAGGCGTTGCCGAAGGTCGCGTAGCCCGCGATCTCGCAGTACACCGTCGCGCCCCGGGCGCGGGCGTGCTCCAGCTCCTCCAGGACGAGTACGGCTCCGCCCTCGCCCATCACGAAGCCGTCGCGGCGGGAGTCGAAGGGCCGGGAGGCGTGCTCCGGGTCCTCGTTGTTGGCGGAGGTCGCCTTGATGGCGTCGAAGCACGCCACCGTGATCGGGGTGATCGGCGAGTCCGACGCCCCGGCCACGCACACGTCGACGCGGCCGTCCTCGATGGAGTGGAAGGCGTAGCCGATCGCGTCGAGGCCGGAGGTGCAGCCCGTCGAGACGGTCTGCACCGGTCCGTGCGCCCCGACCTGCTCGGCGACGGCGGAGGCCAGCGAACTCGGTGAGAACGCCCGCTCCAGATGCGGTCCGGCCGGGCGGTGGTCGACGTCCCAGCGGGCGCCCCTCCTGCTGACGGCGACGTAGTCGTGCTCCAGCCGGGTGGTTCCGCCGACCGCCGTGCCGAGCGAGACGCCCATCCGCCAGGGGTCGGTGCGCTCCTGGTCCAGACCCGCGTCGGCGAGTGCCTCGCGGGCGGCCACCATCGCGAACTGGACGTACCGGTCGGAGCGGGCGACCTCGTCCGCGTCCAGCCCGTGGGCCGCCGGGTCGAAGTCGCACTCGGCGGCGATCCGGGACCGGAAGCCGGCCGGGTCGAAGAGCGTGATGCCGCGTGTCGCGGTGCGGCCGTTGGCCAGGAGGTCCCAGAACGCCGGTGCGCCGATCCCGCCCGGAGCGACGACCCCGACGCCGGTGACCGCCACCCGCCGGGTCATGAAGCGGCCTCGGTTCGTTCTGGCGGCGCGCCCTGCTCGGGGGCGGCAAGATCGGGCAGCTCGGTGTCGACGTGTCCGAGCTCCGGGCGGGGCGCGAGGGGGCCGAGGTGGAAGACCATGCGGACCTCGGTGTCACCGACGTTGCGGAAGCGGTGGCGGACGTTCAGCGGGATCAGCAGCCCCTGGTCGGGCCGCATCGCGTACGGCTCATCGTCCAGGTCGACCTCCAGGAGCCCGTTCACCACGTACACGAACTCCTCCGAGTACGGGTGGTAGTGCTCCGCGATGCGGTCGCCGGGCTGGATGATGGCCAGCCCCATGAAGCCGCTGGTGGCGCCCACGGCCGTCGGGGTGAGCAGGGCGCGCAGGTCTCCTCCGCGCCTGGTGTTGGGCTGGGTCTCACTGAGGTCCACGATGCGTGGCCGGTGCATGGTCATGAGTGTCTTCCTCCTGGCGCGTTGCGCGTTGTGCCGACGGGTCGAGCGAGAACCCCCCGCTCTGCTGTTACGCGGTTCAGGACTCCGCGGCCCGCCGGTCGGTGATCAGGTTCATCCCGGCGCGGCCGAGGAAGCGCATGGCGTCCTGGTCGCCGGTGGGCACGGGGTTCGCCTCGCCGTCGAGGAGGCGGGAGAGCCTGGCCGCCTTGCCGGGGCCGTGGATGCCGAGCGACCGGGCGGGCTGGGCGTCGAGGGGGCCGTCCACCTCCAGGAGCCGGACGACGACGTCGTCGCGCTGGAAGATCGTGCTGCTGTCGATGGGGCTGCCGGCGTCGTCGGCCTCCTCCTCGTCATGCTCCGCCAGCAGGCGGGCCAGGGCCATGCCGCAGCCCTCCTTGGCCTGGTAGAACAGCGCGTGACGCTTGAGGTCCCGGTCGGGGTGGCGGCCCGTCGTCACGTGGTGGACGGTGGGCAGCGCCGCCCGGGTGAAGAACATCCGGGCCGAGTCGGGATCCGCGAGGTCGCGGTCCTGCTCCAGGTACGGGTTGAGCGCTTCCTCGACGGCCCGGATCTCCGGCTGCCGGGAGACGTGGCGCAGGGCGGCGAGGAGGTCGCCCTCGACCTCGACCGCACGCACGACGCGGTTGCCGTGCATGAAGAGCGAGGTGCGGCGCAGCCGGGTGTGCTCGTCGACCCGTGCCTTCGGCGGGTCGTAGTCGGCGAGGATCTTCGCGACCATCTCCTCGGCACCCGGCTTCACGGTGAAGGTCAGCGCGTGGCGCACGATCCCGTCCCCGAGGCGGGGCGCGGACTGGAGGCCACCCTTGACGGGCTCGAAGCTCTCCTCGAAGGCGGCGCCGGTCTCGCGCAGGACGCTGAAGCGCAGCGAGCGGGTGTCGCGTACGCAGCTGTGCAGCGGCTGGACCGTGGCGACGTGCTCCTCGCTGTTGACCCAGGCCAGGAACGGCGGGGCGCTCTCCCACTCGCTGGTGATGAGCCACTGGGAGGGGTTCTCGATGGACTGGCACAGCTGGTCGCTGAGGTGGCCGGGGATGGAGGCCACCTGGTTGCGCATGTGCTCGTAGGCCTCCAGGAACTGCTTCTGGGCGCCGTCGTGCAGGTCAAGCAGCAGGATGACCCGCAGCCTTGATCCGTCGAAGGCGGACTGGGAGGTCCGTTCCGAGAGGGTGGTGGTCATCTTTCGAACTCCTTCGAGCGGTGGGACGGCCCGGCCGGCCGGTTGGCTTGGTGACCGGCGGCTGTCGAGTGGAATCGGAGCGGGGAGTCTCCCGGCGGCTGCGCACGGTCCGCCCCGGACCGCGGGCGTCGTCTCCGTCACCGATCGTGAAACGCTGGTCCGGCTGACGCGAGATTTATGAACCGTTCAGGTGAGCGGGCGTCCGAACCGCTCCCAGGAGGCTCCGACAGGGGCATGGACACTGCATCTGTACGGCGTCCGAGCTGGAGCAACTCATGAACGAGAACGTCGACCTCCACGTACCGGTCCTCATCGTGGGCGGCTCCCTGGTGGGCCTGTCCGCGTCCCTCTTCCTCGGCCGGCTCGGCGTCGAGCATCTGCTGGTCGAGAAGCACGCGGCCACCTCGACGCATCCGCGCGGCCGAGGCAACAACGTCCGCACGATGGAGGTCTTCCGCCGGGCGGGGGTGGAGGAGCGGGTCCGGGCGGCCGCGTCGGTACTGGCGGAGAACCACGGCATCCTGCAGGCCGGTTCGCTGACCGGTGACGACCAGGAGTGGCTGTTCAAGGAGATCGACCCGGGTGGCGCACTCGCCCGGTTCAGCCCGACGGGCTGGTGCCTGTGCAGCCAGAACGACCTGGAGCCGGTGCTGCTGGAGCGGGCCCGGGAGCAGGGCGGCGATCTGCGGTTCTCCACCGAACTGCTCTCGTTCGACCCGGACGGCTCAGGGGTCGGGGCGGTCCTGAAGAACCGGGAGACGGGCGAGCACACCACGGTGCGGGCGGACTATCTCATCGCCGCCGACGGTCCGCGCAGCCCGGTCCGTGAGCAGCTGCGCATCGGCCGTTCGGGTGCCGGTGACCTGTTCCACAACGTGAGTATCACCTTCCGTTCCCGCGGGCTCGCCGATGTGCTCGGGGACCGGCGCTTCATCGTCTGCTACCTGACCAATCCGGAGGCGGACGGCGCCCTGCTGCCGGTGGACAACCAGGAGCGGTGGGTGTTCCACGCGCCGTGGCAGCCCGACCGGGGTGAGACGCTGGAGGACTTCACGGACGAGCGGTGCGCCGAGCACATCCGCAAGGCGGTCGGCGCTCCGGACATCGATGTGGAGATCACCGGCAAGGCGCCGTGGCACGCGGCGGAGCGGGTCGCGGACCGCTACTCCCGGGGCCGGGTGTTCCTGGCCGGTGACGCGGCGCACGAGATGTCGCCCACCGGGGCGTTCGGCTCCAACACCGGAATCCAGGACGCGCACAACCTGGCGTGGAAGCTCGCCGCCGTGCTGCGCGGCGAGGCGGGACCGGGTCTCCTGGAGACCTACGGGGCGGAGCGGCTGCCGGTGGCGCGGGCGACGAGCGAGCGGGCCTCGGCGCGTTCCGGCGAGCACAGCCACCCGGGGTACGCGCCGCCGCCCACGGTGGGCGGCGGCAAGCGCGGCGGCATGCTGAACGTGGCGCTGGGCTACCGCTATGTGGAGGGCGCGGTGCTGGGCGTCGCCCCGGATCAGCCGGTGGTGCCGCAGGGCATGCAGCTGACGGGTGAACCGGGCAGCCGCGCACCGCACCTGTGGGTCCGGCGGGCGGGTGAGCGCATCTCCACGCTCGACCTGTACGAGCGCTCGTTCGTACTGCTCGCCGATGGCGCGGACGTCGCGTGGCGGCGGGCGGCGGCCCGGGTCGGTGACCAACTGGCGGTACGCCTGGACGCGTTCGGCATCGGTACCGGCCCCGGCGGCGATCTGGAGCCGGAGGCCGGTGCCGACTGGGCCCAGGCGCACGGGACGAGCACCGAGGGCGCTGTGCTGATCCGCCCCGACGGGTTCGTCGCCTGGCGTTCGCAGGAGGGCGTCGCGGACGCGGAGGCGACGCTGCGCGAGGTCATGGTGGCACTGCTGCACCGGGGCTGACGCCCCGGGGTGTCAGCGTCAGCCCACGCCGAACGACCGGAGCGCCGCGAGGAATTCCTCCGGCCGTTCGGTGTGGACGAGGTGGCCGGCGTCGATGGTGACGAGCCGGCAGCCGGGGATCCGCCGCGCCATCCAGGCGAGGTCCGCCTGGTCGATCTGGCTGCCCGGCCCGCCGCCGATGACCAGGGTGGGGGCGGTGATGCCGGCGAGGCGTTCACGGCCCGCCGGATCGGGGTCGTTGAGCTGGGCGTTGATGGACGGCACCACGGGCCAGTCGAAGTCCAGCTCGCCGTCGGGGCGTTCGACGGGACCGCGGGGCGGGTCGAGCGGGAAGGGCGGCGGGGCCTCCTCCAGGACGAGCCGGCCGATGAGTCCGGGCTGCCGCCCCGCCAGCAGGTAGGCCGCCGCGCCGCCCATCGAGTGCCCGACGACCGTGGCGCCGGCCAGGTTGCGGGCCTCCAGGAACGCGTGCAGGTCATCGCGGAACAGCTCGAGGGAGTAGCGGCCGGGCCAGTCGCTGAGGCCGTGGCCCCGGAAGTCGACGGCGTACACGCGGTGTCCGGCCGCCAGCCGCTCGGCGATCCGGGTCCAGGTCCGGCTGTCGCCGCAGCGTCCGTGGACCAGCACGACCGGCGGTGCGGCCGGGTCCCCCCACACCCGGTAGGCGAGCCGTATCCCACCGGCCTGCACGCTGTGCACATCCGGGTCCAGGAAGGCGGTGACGGAGCGGACGAAGGCCCCGGGGTCGTCCAGCCACGGGAAGTGGCCCCCGCCGCGCTGTACGGCGAACTCGGACTCCGGGAAGAGCGCGGCGAGTTCGGCGGCGCGGTCGGGGGTCGTCACGCCGTCGAGCTCGCCGGCCAGGACGAGGACCGGGGAGGCCAGCTCGCGCAGCGCGGAAACCGTCGCGGGCGGGTCGATGGCGCCGGGCGCGTAATAGCCCTCTGCGGCAACGGCGTTGATCTGCGCCGCGGACGAGGCGGCGTGGGCCCTCGCGGCCTCGTCCCAGCGGCCGTAGAGGAACGGCCGCGCGGCGGCGCGCAGTTCGCCGTCGAGGCGTCCGGCCCAGATCGCCTCCAGAGCCGGGAGCGCCTCCTCGTACCAGGGTTCCGCGCGGCGCAGCCCGGCGGCCTCGCGGGCCTCGCGCTCCGCGAAACCGAGTCCGGCGGCCCGCGTCGCGGGTGCGATGAGCAGCAGCCTGCGCACCGCCCGCGGGTACCGGGCGGCGTAGAGCGCGGCGAGGTCCGCCGCCGCCGAGTGGGCGAGCAGGTCGATGTGCTCAAGGCCCAGGTGCCCGCGCAGCGCCTCGACGTCGTCGACCAGCCGGTCGCAGCGGTAGGTGGCGGTGTCGTCCGGCACGGCGGAGTCCCCGGTGCCACGCAGATCGAGCAGCACCAGTTGCCGGTGGCCGTCGAGTCCGCCCAGTCCGCCGAGGTAGGCACTGGCCCGCATCGCCCCGCCCGGCAGGCAGATCAGCGGTTCGCCCTGCCCTACGAGGTGATACGCGAGCTCGGTTCCGTCGTACGTGTGGAAAGTCGGCATGGAATCCATCCAAACAGGGCCGGCCGGGTGACGCAGCCCTGTTCGGTACGAGCGTAGCCGTGCCGCGGACGGTCCGGCCGGCTCCGGGCCCCGCGCACGACATGCGTCCCGTCCCACCCCTTGCCAGCGGGCGGAAGATCCTGAATTACTGCTCCCGGCGGAGGAACGACCGAATGATCGGTCGTCTGCACGATGCGCACGGAAGAGGGAGATCCGCATGACGGCTCTGCTGGACGCGGCGGAACGGATGGACCGCGAGGAGCTGCGGGCGCTCCAGCTCGAACGGCTGCGGGCGACACTGCGGCACGTGTACACCCACGTCGGCCATTACCGGGCCGCGTTCGACCGGGCGGGGCTGCACCCCGACGACTGCCGCTCGCTCGCGGATCTCGCCCGGTTCCCGTTCACCACCAAGGCGGACCTGCGGGACAACTACCCGTTCGGGATGTTCGCGGTCCCGGAGGAGCAGGTGCGCCGGATCCACGCCTCCAGCGGCACGACGGGCCGCCCGACCGTCGTCGGCTACACCCAGGGGGATCTGGACACCTGGGCCGACGTGGTCGCCCGCTCGATCCGGGCGGCGGGCGGCCGCCCGGGGCAGAAGGTGCATGTCGCCTACGGCTACGGCCTGTTCACCGGCGGGCTCGGCGCGCACTACGGGGCCGAGCGGCTCGGCTGCACGGTGATTCCCGCGTCGGGCGGCATGACGGCCCGGCAGGTCCAGCTGATCCAGGACTTCCGGCCCGAGATCATCATGGTGACCCCGTCGTACATGCTGACCCTCCTGGACGAGTTCGAGCGCCAGGGCGTCGATCCGCGTACGACCTCGCTGAAGGTGGGGATCTTCGGGGCGGAGCCGTGGACGCAGGAGATGCGGCGCGAGATCGAGGAACGGTTCGCGATCGACGCGGTGGACATCTACGGGCTGTCCGAGGTGATGGGCCCGGGCGTGGCCCAGGAGTGCGTGGAGACGAAGGACGGGCTGCACATCTGGGAGGACCACTTCTATCCGGAGGTCGTCGACCCGTTCACCGGGGAGGTGCTGCCCGAGGGGGCCGAGGGCGAGCTGGTGTTCACCTCGCTCACCAAGGAGGCCATGCCGGTGATCCGCTACCGGACCCGGGACCTGACCCGGCTGCTGCCGGGGACGGCACGGGTCTTCCGGCGCATGGAGAAGGTCACCGGGCGCAGCGACGACCTGGTGATCCTGCGCGGGGTGAACCTCTTCCCGACGCAGATCGAGGAGATCGTGCTGCGTACCCCGGCGGTGTCGCCGCACTTCCAGCTGCGGCTGACCCGCGAGGGCCGGCTGGACGTGCTGACGGTACGCGCGGAGGCCAGGGCCGGGGCGACGCCCGAGCAGCGCGCGGCCGCCGCCGCTTCGGTCGCGGCCGCCGTCAAGGACGGGATCGGGGTCTCGGTCGGGGTGGAGATCCTCGATCCGGAGACGCTGGAGAGGTCGGTCGGCAAGTTCAGGAGGATCGTGGACGAACGCGGCCGGCCGGGCAGCTGACCGGATCGCCGCGCCCGCGCCCGGCCCAACTCGGCACGTTTTGGACGTGGTTGCTGTGGCAGGATGCGTCGACAGGGCGACGTCCCACAGGGGGGAGTCCGGTTCGCGTCACCCCGTCCCACCTGCTTTCGCGCACCGAGGAACTCAGGAGCTCTCCATGACGCCAGGCACGGCCGACTCTCCGATCGACACCACCAGGCCGCACCCGGCGCGTGTCTACGACTATCTGCTGGGCGGCAAGGACAACTACCCGGTCGACCAGGAACTCGGCGAGCAGTTGCCCCCCTTGGCGAAGGTCGTGGCCGCGCAGAACCGGGCGTTCATGCACCGGGCGGTCGGCTGGGCGGCGCGCACGGGCATCGACCAGTTCCTCGACATCGGGACGGGGATTCCGACCCGGCCGAACCTCCACCAGATAGTCCAGGAGGTCGATCCGGCGGCCCGGGTCCTCTACACGGACAACGACCCGATCGTCCTGCGTCACGCCGAGGCGCTGCTCATCAGCACACCGCAAGGCGCCACCGACTACCTCGACGCCGATGTGCGCGAGCCGGAGAAGATCCTGGACCACGCCAGGACCCTGCTGGACTTCGACCGGCCCGTCGCGCTGTCCCTCATCGCCCTGATGCACTTCCTGCCCGACGAGGACGATCCCTACGGCATCACCCGCACCCTCATCGACGCACTGCCCGTCGGCAGCTGTCTGATCCTTTCGCACTACACCAGTGAGTTCATCCCCGCCGATCAGGACAGGACCGACACCTACCGGTCGAGCATCAGCCTGCGGCCCCGGACGCGCTCCGAGGTCGAGCGGTTCTTCGACGGACTCGACCTCGTCGATCCGGGCCTGGTCATGGCCTCGCTGTGGCACAAGGACACACCGCCCCCGCAGAACAGCGGGTCCATCGACAGCTTCTACGCCGGAGTCGCGCGGGTCCCCCGGTAGGGCCTACCGGGCGAAGCGGTCGCGCAGTTCCCGCTTCAGGATCTTGCCGCTGGCGTTGCGCGGGAGGCCGTCCACGAAAAGGATCTTCTTCGGGGCCTTGAAGTGGGCGAGCCGCTCGCGGGCGTGGTCGATCAGCTCGGCCTCCGTCGCCTCGTCCCGCAGCACGACGACGGCGGTGACGGCCTCGATCCAGCGTTCGTCGGGCAGGCCGACGACGGCTGCCTCGGCGACGGCCGGGTGGGTGTAGAGGGCGTCCTCGACCTGGCGGGACGCGACGAGGACGCCGCCGGAGTTGATCACGTCCTTCACCCGGTCGACGACGGTGAAGTAACCCTCCGCGTCGCGTACGGCCAGGTCGCCGGAGTGGAACCAGCCGTCGCGGAACGCCTCGGCGCTCTCCTGCGGCTTGTCCCAGTAGCCGCCGCACAGCTGCGGTGAGCGGAACACCACTTCGCCGGCCGTGCCGTCGGGGACGTCCTCGCCGTTCTCGTCGACGACCCTGGCCTCCACGAAGAGGACGGGCCGGCCGCAGGAGTCCATCCGGCCCTCGTGCTCGTCGGGTCCAAGGACGGTGGCGAGCGGGCCGATCTCGCTCTGCCCGAAGCAGTTGTAGAAGGCCAGCGCGGGCAGCCGCTCGCGCAGCCGTTCCAGCACGGGGACAGGCATGATCGAGGCGCCGTAGTACGCCTTGCGCAGCCCGCCGAGGTCGCGCCGGGCGAAGTCCGGGTGGTTGGCGAGGCCGATCCAGACGGTGGGCGGGGCGAAGAGGCTGTCGGCCTGCCCGGACTCGACGAGGTCGAAGATCCTGGCCGCGTCGGGGGCGTCCAGCACCGTGTTCTCGGCTCCGACCGCGAGGTAGGGCAGCAGGAACACGTGCATCTGCGCGGAATGGTAGAGCGGCAGGGCGTGGACCGGGCGGTCGCCGGCACGGAGGTCGAGGGCGGTGACGGCGCTGACGTACTCGTGGACGAGGGCGCCGTGCGTCATCATCGCGCCCTTGGGGAGCGCGGTGGTGCCCGAGGTGTACAGCAGCTGGACCAGGTCGTCCGCGCCCGGTTCGCGGTCCGGCGTGAAGGCGCGCGGCGTGGCCAGCTCGGTGAGGAGTGAGCCCGGGGCGTCGCGCAGCGCCCGTACGGCGTGGCCGTCCGGGACCCGCCCGGCCAGGTCCGGGTCGGTGAGGACCAGGGAGCTGCCGGACTGCTCCAGGATGTACGCCAGGTCCTCGCCCGTGAGGTTCTGATTGACCGGGACGTGGACCAGTCCGGCGCGGGCGCAGGCGAGGAAGGCGATCAGATACGCGTCGGAGTTGTGGGCGTAGGAGGCCACCCGGTCCCCGGGGCGCAGCCCGTGGCCGTCCATGAGGACGGCGGCCGCGGTGCTGACGGACTCCTCCAGCTCCCGGTAGGACCAGGTCCGGTCGGCGTACCGCAGGGCGGTGCGTTCGGGGGTGCGCCGTGCGCTTCGGGTCAGGACGCCGTCGACTGTGCTGCTTCGTACACCTGTCATGGCGTGATCCTGTGCGGGCCGGGCCCGGCGGTCAAGGGGCCGGATACCGGCCGGGATGTCGCAGGCGTCCGGCGGGCCCGATTCCCCCTCGGCCGGGGCCCGTGCGGCGGGCGGACCCCGGGGCACTGTCAGGCGTGGCCCTCCCAGTACGGCTCGCGCAGACGCCGTTTGTACAGCTTGCCGTTGGGGTCGCGGGGCATCGTCGTGATGAAGCCGAGGGTCTTGGGGCGTTTGTACCCGGCGAGCCGCCCGGCGCAGTGGCCGAGGAGTTCGGCGGCGAGCGCGTCGCCCGCCTCGTACCCCTCCGCGGCTTCGACGACGGCTCTGACCTCCTCGCCCCAGTCGGCGTGCGGGATGCCGAAGACCGCCGCGTCGGCGACGGCGGGATGGGTGAGCAGTTCGCTCTCGATCTCGGCGGGGTAGATGTTGACCCCGCCGGAGATGATCATGTCTATCTTGCGGTCGCGGAGGAACAGGTAGCCGTCCTCGTCGAGGATGCCGAGGTCGCCCACGGTGAAGAACTCCCCGATGCGGTTCTTCCTCGTCTTGCCCTCGTCCTTGTGGTAGCTGAAGCCGCCGGTGCTCATCTTCATGTAGACGGTGCCGAGTTCGCCGGGTGCGAGGCGGTTGGCGTCGTCGTCGAAGACCGCGAGTTCGCTGATCGGCCAGGCCCGGCCGACCGTGCCCGGTTTCCGCAGCCAGTCCTCGGCGGTGGCGAAGGCGCCGCCGCCCTCGCTGGCCGCGTAGTACTCCTCGACACAACTGCCCCACCAGTCGATCATGGCCCGTTTGACGTGGTCGGGGCAGGGGGCCGCCCCGTGGATGGCGTGACGCATCGCCGAGACGTCGTAGCCCTGCTTCACCTCGTCGGGAAGGGCCAGGAGGCGGTGGAACTGGGTGGGGACCATGTGCGTGTGGGTGCAGCGGTGGGTGTCCATCGCCCGCAGCATCTCCTCGGGCGACCACCTGTCCATCAGGACCAGCGGGTGGCCGATGTGCAGGGCGGCTCCCGCGAACTGGAGCACCGCGGTGTGGTAGAGCGGTGAGCAGACCAGGTGGACGTTGCCGTCGAACGGTTTGATGCCGAAGATGCCCAGGAAGCCGCCCAGGTAGGTCTCCTCGGGGAGCTTTCCGGACAGCGGGCGCCGGATGCCGCGCGGCCGGCCGGTGGTGCCGGAGGTGTAGTTCATGACCCAGCCGAGGGTGCGGCCCTCGGGGGGCGATACCGGCCGGTTCGCCAGCAGTTCGGCGTACGGGCAGAAGCCGTCGACCGCGCCGACGCCGTAGCGGTGGCTCGTCGGGAGCTTCGCCTCGTCGGCGGCCGCGGTCGCGGCGTCCGTGAAGCGTTCGTGGGCGATGAGCACCTTCGCCCCGGAGTCGGAGACGATCCAGGCGATCTCGGGGCCCATCAGGTGGTGGTTGACCGGGACGAGGTAGAACCCGGCCTGTGAAGCGGCGAGGTAGGCGGTGAGGAACTCGACGCCGTTGGGCAGGACGACGGCGAAGGAGTCGCCTTCCTCCAGGCCGGCGGCACGCAGTCCGTGCACCATCCGGTTGGCGTCGGCGTGCAGCCGGCCGGCCGTCCACTCCTCGCCGTCGGGTGCGATCAGGATCGTACGGTCGGGATCGGCGGTGGCCTGGGCCCAGAAGCCGTTGGGCGGCTGGTTCATGAGGTGCTCCGTCCGGCGATGCGGTTGATCCGGTCCACAGCGCGCTCGAAACCCCGGGTCAGGTCGTCGAAGACGGCCTGCACGCTGCGCTCGGTGTTCATCCGGCCGACGATCTGGCCGACCGGGGTGCCGAGCAGGGCGCCCGTCTCGTACTTCTGGATACGGGAGACGGCCTCGGCGACCAGCAGTCCCTGGAGCGGCATGGGCAGCGGGCCGGGGCCCGCCGGGTCGTCCCACGCGTCGGTCCACTCGGTCCGCAGCTGGCGCGCGGGTTTTCCGGTGAGGGCGCGGGAGCGGACGGTGTCGCCGGAGCCCGCGGCGAGGAGTTTGGCGGTCAGGGCGCGCGAGTGCATGTCGGCCTCCTCGGTGGTGAGCCAGAGGGAGCCGAGCCAGACGCCCTGGGCGCCCAGGGCGAGCCCGGCGGCGACCTGTTCGCCGCTGCCGATGCCTCCGGCGGCGAGGACGGGGAGCGGGCCAACGGCGTCCACGACGTCCGGGACGAGGACCATGGAGGCGATCTCCCCGGTGTGGCCGCCCGCCTCGTAGCCCTGGGCGACGACGACGTCGATGCCGGCGTCCGCGTGGTGCCGGGCGTGCCGGGCGCTGCCCGCGAGTGCGGCGACGAGCACGTCCTGCTCGTGCGCGCGGGCGATGACGTCGGCGGGCGGTGAGCCCAGCGCGTTGGCGAGCAGCTTGATGGGGTAGCCGAACGCGACGTCGAGCTGGTTGCGGGCGACCTCCTCCATCCAGCCGGTGATGCGCCAGCCGGAGGCCTCGCCCTCGGCGAGCTCGGGGACGCCGTGCTTGGTGAGGGTGTCCCGGACGAACTGCCGGTGCCCGGCCGGGATCATCGCCTCGACATCGGCCTCGCTGACGCCCTCCACCTTCTTCGCGGGCATGACGACGTCGAGGCCGTAGGGCTTGCCGTCGGTGTGTTCCTGCATCCAGTCGAGGTCGCGTGCGAGGTCGTCGGGGGCGGTGTAGCGGACCGCTCCGAGCACGCCGAATCCGCCGGCCCGGGTGATCGCCGCGGCCACCGCGGGGAACGGCGTGAAGCCGAAGATGGCGTGCTCGATCCCCAGTTTCTTGCTCAGCTCCGTCTCCATGGGCGGCAGGATGCCGCAGTCGGACGGCCGAAGGAAGAGATTTTCTGATGCAGTGTCAGATTCTTTGTGGCCCCAGGGACCTATGGGGCGGCGGGGGGTGACAGTACCCTCTGGTCCGGCAGGAAGTTTCACGCTCGGAAGAGATTTCGAAAGTTACTTTCACGCAGTGGGAAGGGGTTCCGGATGACCGAGGACACGGCGGGCGGCGGCATCAGCAGGCGGAGGCTGGGCGGTGGGATGCTGGCCCTGGGCGGAGCACTCGCCCTGGCGCCGATTCCGTTCGCGGAGCGGGCGTCTGCCACGGAGTCGGGGGCGGGGTCGTCGGACATGCGCGCAGGAACCGCGGCGGGGTCGCCGTCCGGACAGCACCGGCCGACGCTGCGGCGCGGGTCGGCCGCGCGGGCCGGACTGCTCCAGGAGCCGCTCGACCAGCTCGTCAGCGAGGCCGAGAGATACCTGGACGACTCCCCCGCGCACCCCTGGTACGCGGGCGCGGTACTGCTCGCCGGGCGGGGCGGGACGGTCGCGCTGCACCGTCCGATCGGCAAGGCGGTGCGCTACGCGTCGTACGACGAGAAGACCGACACCGGGGTCGAGTTCCCGCCGGACCAGCAGATCGCCATGGCCGAGGACACGGTCTTCGACCTGGCGTCGGTCTCGAAGCTGTTCACCTCGATCCTGGCCGTGCAGCAGATCGAACGCGGCAGGCTGGAGCTGGAGGCGACGGTCGCCTCGTACCTGCCCGACTTCGCCGGCGGCGGCAAGCAGGACATCACGATCCGTCAGCTGCTCACCCACACCTCGGGCTTCCGCGCCTGGATTCCCCTCTACTCGGCGCCCACCCGGGAGGGGAAACTCGCGCTGATCTGGAACGAGGTCCCGGCGAGCCCGCCCGGCACGGTCTACCTCTACTCCGACCTCAACCTGATCTCACTCCAGCTGGTACTGGAGAAGATCACCGGTCGCACCGAGGACGTACTGCTCCGCGAGCAGATCACCGCTCCGCTCGGGATGCACCGCACCCGCTACAACCCGCCGGCCTCCTGGAAGCCGAAGATCGCGGCGACCGAGGACGAGCGGCCGCCGTGGTCCGGGATGGACCGGGGTCTCGTCTGGGGCGAGGTGCACGACGAGAACGCGTACAGCCTCGACGGCGTCGCCGGTCACGCCGGGGTGTTCTCGTGCGCCTGGGACCTGGCGATCCTCGCCCGCACACTCCTCAACGGCGGGGTCTACGGACGTGCGAGGATCCTCTCCGCCCACTCGGTGGACCTGCTGTTCACCGACTTCAACACGGCGTTCCCCGGCGACGCGCACGGCCTCGGCTTCGAGCTCTACCAGCACTGGTACATGGGGGCGATGGCCACCCCGCGCACCGCCGGCCACACCGGATTCACCGGCACCAGCCTGGTCCTGGACCCGTCGACCGACTCCTTCCTGATCGTGCTGGGCAACTCGGTCCACCCGGTGCGCAACTGGCGCTCCGGCAGCGCGCCGCGCGTCGCCACCGCCAACCAGATGGCGCGTGCCGTCGCGACCAGGGCCGCCCGGGGCCGTACTGCCTGGTTCTCCGGCCTCGCCAGTGCGTCATCGGCGACCCTGGCGCTTCCGTCGCTGACCCTCACCTCCTCGCGCGCCAGGCTGAGCTGCGCCCTGTGGTGGGACACCGAACCGGGCTCCGACTTCCTGTACCTGGAGGGCTCGCCGGACGCCGGGAAGAGCTGGCGGCCGGTGCCGTTCAGCACCGCAGCGACGGCGCCGGACCGGCGGCCCCGGCCGGAACCCCATCCGGCCGGCTCCGTCTCCGGCTGGTCGGGCCGGGTCTGGCACCGGCTGGACGCGGACCTGTCGGCCTGGCACGGCACCGAGGTGCGGCTGCGCTGGCGGTACGCCACGGACCAGCTGTACGTCGGCCGAGGGGTCTACCTCGACGCGATCAGGGTCGAGGACGGCGGCCGCACGGTCTTCGACGAGGGCCGGCCGGGCGACGCACGGCGCATCGAGGCGAACGGCTGGACGCCCTCGGAGAACTGACCGGTCCAAGGCTCGCGGCCCGCACCGGTCGCGGGCCGCCGGATCAGGCGGCGGAGCGCTCGGCGGGCACACGCCGGCGCAGCGCGGCCCGCCCGATGGCGGGCGGGTCGTAGGCCATGTCGAGCATCCCGACGTCGGTACCGGGCGGCACGATGGCGTCGATCCGGTCGAAGACCTCGTCGGTGAGGACGGCCCCGGCGCCGGCGAGCAGGTCGTCGAGGTGCTCCATGGTGCGCGGGCCGATGATCGCCGAGGTGACGCCGGGGTGGGCGATCGCGAAGGCCATCGCCAGGTGGGTCAGCGGCATACCCGCCTCACGGGCGACCGGGATGAGCTGTTCGACCGTGTCGAGCCGGCGCTCGTCGCTCAGGTGCTTGTAGCCCCGGGCCGCCCGGACGCTGTCGGTCTGGGCGCCCTTGCGGAAGCGTCCGGTGAGCAGCCCCTGCGCGAGCGGGCTCCAGACCATGGCGCCCATGCCGTAGCGCTCGCAGACGGGCAGTACCTCGCGCTCGATCCCCCTGTTGAGGATCGAGTACGGCGGCTGCTCGGTGCGGAAACGCTCCAGACCCCGGCGCTCGGCGGTCCACTGCGCCTCGACGATGTCCGAGGCGGGGAAGGTGGAGGAACCGATGGCGCGGACCTTGCCCGCGCGCACCAGGTCGGTGAGGGCGGAGAGGGTCTCCTCCACGTCGGTGTCCGGCGCGGGGCGGTGGATCTGGAAGAGATCGACGTGGTCGGTGCCCAGCCTGCGCAGGGAGTCCTCGAGCGCGCGGATCAGCCAGCGCCGCGAGTTGCCCTGCTGGTTGGGGTCGTCCCCCATCGGGAGGTGGGCCTTGGTGGCCAGTACCACCGTGTCCCGGCGGCCCTTGAGAGCCTTTCCGACGATCTCCTCGGACTCACCGCGCGAGTAGGCGTCAGCGGTGTCGACGAAGTTGATCCCCGCGTCCAGCGCCTTGTGGATGATCCGGACGGATTCGTCGTGATCGCGGTTGCCCGCGGCGCCGAACATCATCGCGCCGAGGCAGTAGGGGCTGACCTTGATGCCGGTTCGGCCCAGTGTGCGGTAGTTCATGATTTTCCTCTTGCCTTGACCGGTGCCCGGCACAGCGCGCCCAGGCGCTACGCTGGGAAAAACGGAACAGCGTTCGACCTGAACAATACGGAACAGTGTTCCGCTTAGCAAGGGGAGCATCGTGCACGAGGACACGGACCGGGAGACCAGCGGTACCGGCGCGAGCGGGGCCCAGCCCGGCAAGCGCCTGCGCGCCGACGCCCGGCGCAGCACCGACGCCCTGCTGACGGCGGCCGCGGAGGTCTTCGCCACCTCGGGGGTCGACGCACCCGTACGCCAGATCACCGCGAGGGCGGGCGTTGGCGCCGGCACCCTCTACCGGCACTTCCCGCAGCGCTCCGACCTCATCGCCGCGGTCTTCCGCAACGAGGTGGACGCCTGCGCCGACGCCGCGGCGCCTCTCGCGGCGCGGTACGAGCCGGCTGAGGCACTCGCCCTGTGGCTGCAGCGCTTCGCGGGCTTCATCGGCACCAAGCGCGGGCTCGGCGCCGCCCTCCACTCGGGCGACCGGGCCTACGACAGCCTGCCGGACTACTTCCAGGAGCGCTTCGTACCCGCGCTCGGCGCACTCCTGGACACCGCGGCGCGGGCCGGCGAGATCCGCTCCGACATCGGCGCGGACGACCTGCTGCGCGCCACGGGCAACCTGGCCATGCCCGCCCACGACGACGGGGAGGGCCACACGCGGCGGATGGTCGCGCTGCTCGTCGACGGGCTGCGCCACGGCGCCCGGCCCCAGGTCAACTGACCGAAGATTTTTTCCGCGTCGAAACATTTCGCCGCGAAGGTGCCGGATTTTCGGACTGAACATCACGCACAGCGATGGCACATGCATAAAATCGCAGGTCGGCAGCGATAGGCACGACCGCTTTCAGCAATCACGATCACCATTCGCCATGCCGGCCGGTACAGATTTCGAAGTGCTTTCGTAACGCTCAGATGCGAATGTACGCATCCGTCCCCGATTTGGACGCCGGCGACGCTTAGCGACTCACATTCAGCCAGGTCAGAGACTTCCATCGGGACATATAGCCGGTTAACCCGTTCGAAATATTTCGGAAATGCGGCGTTGACGCGCCATTCCGGCGCGCGCATACTCTCCCTCGCTCCCCGCACCACCCGATCAACCGGAAGAAGGTGTTGGAAAGTGATCCTCAATCCCCCACCCGGTGGAGAATCCGCGCGCCGGCCGCTGCGCTCCCGGGCACGAAGAGCATTCACCCTCGCCACGGCGGGAGTTCTCACCGCCGCCGGAGTCCTGTCGCTGGCGGGCACCGCCGACGCCGCGACCACGCTCGGCTCCTCGGCCGCCGCCAAGGGCCGGTACTTCGGCACCGCGGTCGCCGCGAACCACCTCGGCGAGTCCGCGTACGCCTCGACGCTGGACACCGAGTTCAACATGGTGACGCCCGAGAACGAGATGAAGTGGGACGCCGTCGAGCCGGCCCGCGGCTCGTTCAGCTTCGGTTCCGCGGACCAGATCGTCAGCCACGCGCAGGGCAGGGGCATGCGGGTCCGCGGCCACACCCTGGTCTGGTACTCCCAGCTGCCCGGCTGGGTCGGCGGGCTCGGCGGCGACGATCTGCGCACGGCCATGAACAACCACATCACCAAGGTGATGGACCACTACAAAGGAAAGATCTACGCCTGGGACGTCGTCAACGAGGCCTTCCAGGACGGCGGCAGCGGGGCCCGGCGCAGCTCGCCCTTCCAGGACAAGCTCGGCGGCGGCTACATCGAGGAGGCGTTCCGCACCGCCCGCGCGGCCGACCCGGGTGCGAAGCTCTGCTACAACGACTACAACACCGACGGGCAGAACGCGAAGAGCAACGCGGTCTACGCCATGGTGAAGGACTTCAAGCAGCGCGGTGTACCCATCGACTGCGTCGGCTTCCAGTCACACTTCAACAGCAACTCGCCCGTCCCGGGCGACTACCAGGCCAATCTGCAGCGCTTCGCCGACCTCGGCGTCGACGTCCAGATCACCGAACTGGACATCGAGGGATCGGGTTCGGCACAGGCCGCCGACTACACCAGGGTCGTGAACGCGTGCCTGGCCGTGTCGCGCTGTGCGGGAATGACCGTCTGGGGCGTCACCGACAAGTACTCGTGGCGCAGCGGCGGCACTCCCCTGCTCTTCGACGGCGACTACGCGAAGAAGCCGGCGTACACCGCGGTACTGACGGCGCTCGGCGGTTCCGGCGGTGGTGACGGCGGTCCAGGCGGCGCCGCCTGCACCGCCACGTACACCAGGACGGACACCTGGGGCGACCGGTTCAACGGACAGGTGACGGTGCGGGCGGGGAGTTCCGCGATCAGCGGCTGGACGGTGCCCGTCACCGTGACCTCCCCGCAGAAGGTCTCCACCACCTGGAACGGAACCCCGTCCTGGGACAGCGGCGGCAACGTGATGACCATGAGGCCCAACGGCAACGGGAGCCTGGCCGCCGGGGCCTCGGTGTCCTTCGGCTTCACCGTCATGACGAACGGCAATACTTCGCCGCCCGCGGTCGGAGCCTGTACCGCCTCCTGAGATCCGCGGGTTCCGGGACGCGGCGGCCACGCGAAGGCCGCGTCCCGGAAGCCCGCAGGTCACTCGCGCGAGGGCCCGCCCTGACGGCGGCGTCCTCGTGCCCGCCGTCGCCCGGTCACCCGCGCGCCCCCGCCGCAGGAACGGCCGCAGCTGCCGCCGCCTCACCAACGCGCGCCCGGCTCGCCGGCACCGTCGCCTCGGCGGGCGCCTGGGCGGTCGACTCGCGCACGACGAGCCTCGGCCTGATCAGCAGCGAACGCCCGGCGACCGGCGCCGAGTCGATGCGGGCGCGCAGCTGCTGGAACGTCTCGGCGGCCATCTCCGGCAGCGGCTGGCGGACCGTGGTGAGCGGCGGCTCGAAGAGGTCGGCGAGCAGGATGTCGTCGAACCCGACCACGGAGACGTCCTGTCCGGCGCTGCGCCCGGCGTCCTTCGCGCCCCGGCAGATCCCGATGGCGCACATGTCGTTGATGGCGACGAACGCGGTGGGCGGGCGCGGCCGGGCGAGGAGTTCGCGGGCGGCGTTGCGGCCTAGTTCGGCGGCGTCCTTGTCACCGAACTCGGCGGTGTCGGCCCCCGGCCAGACGATCGCGTCGGCGGGGTCGAGGCCGGCCGACTCCAGGGCGGCCCGGAAGCCGCGCAGCCGCTCGCGGCGGTTGACACTGTTGACCGAGCCCGAGACGAACGCCAGCCTGCGGTGCCCCAGTTCGAGCAGGTGCCGGGTGGCGAGCTCGGCGCCCATCGCGTTGTCGACGCTGATGGAGGCGAGCGACGGCGGGTCACCGGCCTGGGCGGTGCGGTCGAAGGCGACCATCTTCAGGCCTCGGCCGAGCAGCGGCGCGACATGGTCGAGCGAGGGCAGCGAGGAGCAGAGCACCACGCCGCTCACCCCGTCGGCCAGCAGCTCCTCGCCGTACTTGAGCTCGCGGGCCGGGTCGCGCTCGCTGTTGCAGAGCAGTACGTGGTAGCCCTCGGCCAGCGCGATGGCCTCCAGCTCCCGGGCGAGCGCCCCCCAGAAGGGGTTGGCGACGGACGGCACGATCAGACCGATGACCTTGATACGGCCCGTGCGCAGCATCCGTGCCGCACGGTTGGGCCGGTAGCTGAGCCGCTCGATCACCTGCTCCACGCGGGCCAGGGTGGCCGCCTGCATACGGTCCGTACGCCCGTTGAGGACGTTCGACACGGTGCTCGCGGATACTCCCGCGGCCTCCGCGACCTGATGGATCGTTACCCCGCTCATGCCACCTCCGGTTCGGAACGCGTTCAGCCAGACTAGTGTACCGATTTACTGAACTCTCTTCACCGGTACACCCGTTAACTTCCTTGAAAATTGTTGTGCATCAGCTGTTGACGAGCGTCTCGGCGCGTTCCTAGTCTCAGTGCATCGATTTACCAGCGCTTCCCAGCCATGGCCGGGTTGCCATCGCTGGATCGATCCACTGCCTCCACCTCAAAAGGGGTGCCCATGGAACTCAAACGACGGTCGCTGCTCGCTGCCATCGGCGCCGGCACTGCCGCGGCCGCCCTCTCCGGCTGCGGCACCGGCTCCTCGGCGGCCGGCTCCGCCGACGGTCCCGCCGAGGGCGAGATCACGCTGCTCACCCCGATCTACGAGGGCGCCAACGGCAAGACGCTGTTGGAGAAGCAGATCCTCGGCGGCTTCCGGAAGAAGTACCCGGACGTCAAGGTGAACGTGGACTACACCACGTACGCGCAGCTCAACGAGAAGATCACCACGGGTCTCGCGGGCGGCCTGCTGCCCGACGTGCTGATGATGGGTGTCGGCTGGATCCCGCCGTTCGCGGCCAAGAAGGCGATCGCCCCGCTGCCCGAGAAGTTCGCCACCGCGCACGACTACGAGAAGCGGGTACTGGAGCCCTCCCGCTACGACGGCAAGCTGTACGCGCTGCCGGTGGTCCTCGACACCCGCATCGTCGTCTACCGCAAGGACCACTTCGCCGAGGCCGGGATCAAGAAGACACCGGCCAACTGGGCTGAGCTGCGGGCGATCGCGAAGCAGCTGACGAAGAGCGGCCGGATCGGTTTCGACCCGTTCTCCATCGATCTGCGGCAGTGCTGGGAGACCTTCCTCTTCGCCAACGGCGGTCAGCTGTTCAGCGAGGACGGCAAGAAGGTGCTGTTCACCGACAGCCGGGGCGTCGAGGCGCTGCAGTTCTTCAAGGACCTCTCGAAGGACGGCTCCGCCGACTACACCAAGAAGACGGCCGCCGGTGCACCGTCGAACGTCCAGACCGGCAAGGCGTCGATGATGATGACGACCAGCGCCCTGTGGGAGCAGTGCCGCGAGCAGTCGCCGGACCTCCTGAAGGACGACACGCTCGGCTGCTTCGTCCTGGCCAACCGCAGGCCGGCGATGCTCCAGGGCGGCACCCTGGTCTCCCAGTCGGCGCGTTCCAAGCACCCCGCGGCGGCCCGTGCGCTGGTCGAGTACCTCGCGACGCCGGAGTCGATCCTGGGCGCGGCCAAGCAGCGCGGTTCCGTGCCGGGTCTCAAGGACCTCAACGAGAGCGGCTACGTGAAGGAGAACAAGTTCGTCGATCTGTCGCTGCAGAACATGAGCGCCGCGCGCTCGGAGGGCGGCACGGCCGCGTGGATGGAGATCCGCGAGAAGATCAAGCCGACGCTGGAGCCCGCGATCGTGGGCGGTCAGTCCGCGAAGGACGCCATCGCGGAACTCGGCCGGCTGGCCGAGGCCGCCATCGGCCGGATGTGAGGCGTCACTGTGGGAGCGACATCCGTACTGAAGGCACGGCCCGCGCGGCCGCCTTCCCCGACTGAGCACAACGCACCGGCGACACGCCGGTCGCGCAGGACCCCGATGGGTCCCGGCCGCCGCAGGCAACGGGCCGGCATGTTCCTGGTGGCACCCGCCCTGCTGCACGCCTCCCTCTGGATCGGACTGCCGGTCATCGCGTCAGTGGTCCTCGCGTTCACCAAGTACGACGTGCTGACGCCGCCGCAGTTCGTGGGGTTCGACAACTTCCGGGACATGCTGGACGACGCGGTGTTCCGCAAGTCCATCGTGAACACCGTCGTCTACACCTTCTTCACCGTGCCGTTCGGCATGGCGCTGGGGCTGCTGATGGCGCTCGCCCTGCACACGGGCCTGAAGGCGCGGGGAATCTTCCGCACCGCGATCTTCCTGCCGCAGGTCACCGCGACGGTGGCCATCGCGCTGGTCTGGCTGTGGATCTACAACCCGGGCAACGGGCTGTTCAACACCTTGCTGTCGTTCGTGGGCATCCAGGGACCCGCCTGGCTCGCCTCGACGTCATGGGCGATGCCGTCGGTGATCCTGGTCGGCATCTGGCAGGGCATCGGCATGAAGATGCTCATCTACTTGGCCGCTCTGCAGTCCCTGCCGAAGGAACTGTACGAAGCGGCGTCGGTGGACGGCGCCTCGAAGGTGCGGCAGTTCTTCTCGATCACACTGCCGCTGCTGAAGCCGGCGACGTTCTTCGTGCTCATCACCTCGATGATCAACGCGTTCCAGTCCTTCGACCAGATCTACATCCTGACCGACGGCGGACCGGCCAACAGCACCACGATGATGACGTATGAGATCTACAAGTCCGCCTTCCGGGAGTTCCGCGTCGGCTACGCCTGCGCCCAGTCCCTGGTGCTGTTCGTCCTGCTGATGGGCTTCACCCTGGTCAACCGGCGGATGATGGGAGGCACCCGTGGCCACAGCTGAGCTGCACAAGCCCGGGGCCGTGCGTCCGCCCCGGCCCGCCACGAAGGCCGGGCACCGCTCCGCCGGCCGGATCGCGCTCTTCCTGACGCTCTGCGTCGTCTCGCTGCTGATGGTGGTGCCGTTCGTCTGGATGGTGCTGACCTCCCTCAAGACACCGGTGGAGATCGCGTCGCAGGACGCCGGACTGCTGCCGGAGCACTGGGACTTCGGCAACTACGCCGACGCGCTGAAGGCGGCGCCCTTCGCCACGTACGCCCGCAACAGCCTCATCATCGCGGTCAGCCACACCCTCATCAACGTCCTGGTGGCGTCGATGGCGGGGTACTCACTGGCCCGGATCAGGTTCCGCGGCAGCGATGTCATCTCCTACCTGTTCATCGCGGCGCTGATGATCCCGACGTACACCAAGGTGCTGCCGGAGTTCCTGATCGTCCGCTTCATGCCGCTGGCCGGTGGCAACGACCTCTTCGGCCAGGGCGGCAGCGGCTGGCTGGACTCCTGGTGGGCGCTCATCGTGCCCGGCGCGGTCACCCCGTTCGCCGTCTTCCTCTTCCGGCAGTTCTACCTGGACCTTCCGGTGGAGCTGGAGGAGGCCGCCCGGCTCGACGGGCTCGGCGAGTTCCGGATCTACTCCAGGATCATGTCCCCGCAGGTCAAGCCCGCCTTCATCACGGTGGCGCTGCTGACCTTCGAATCCTCGTGGAACAACTTCCTGTGGCCGTTGCTGGTGACCCATTCGGACAATCTCCGGGTGATCCAGGTCGGGCTCTCCGTCTTCAAGACCGAGAACGGCACCCAGTGGCACTTCCTGATGGCGGGCACCACGCTCGCCACGCTGCCCATGGTCGTTCTCTTCCTCATCGGCCAGCGCTATTTCGTGCAGGGCTTCGCAACCGCCGGTCTCAAGTGACCGGTCCCGGTCCAAGAGACCGGATACCGAAAGGTTCAACCCCCATGTCTGCTGATCTCCAAGGTTCCCGCGCGCTGGTGACCGGAGCGGGCCACGGCATCGGCCGTGCCATCGCCGTCGCCCTCGCCGAGGCCGGCGCCGATGTCGCCGTCCACTACCACTCCTCCGCCGACGAGGCCGCGAAGACGGTCTCCGAGATCGAGGCACTGGGCAGGCGCGCCAAGGCGTTCCAGGCCGACGTGACGGTGACCGCCGAGGTGGACCGCTTGGTCGAGGAGGCGACCGGATTCCTCGGCGGCCTGGACGTCCTGGTCTGCAACGCGGGGCATCTGATCGGCCGGGCGAAGATCGCCGAGATGACGGACGATCACTTCGAGCAGGTCATCTCGACCAACCTCACCTCCACCTTCCGCGCCGTGCGCGCCGCCCTGCCGCATCTGGCCCGGTCCTCGGCCGGGCGCGTCATCACCATGTCCTCGCTGGCCGCGCACAACGGCGGCGGCCCCGGCTCGGTCGCCTACGCGGCCGCCAAGGCCGGAGTCGTCGGATTCACCAAGGGTCTCGCCAAGGAGCTGGGCGGCAGCGGCATCACGGTGAACGCCGTCGCACCCGGCTTCATCAAGGGCACTGCCTTCCACGACACGTTCACCGCGCCCGAGGCGCAGCAGGCGATGGAGGCGGGCATCCCGGTGGGCCGCGCCGGCACTCCGGGGGACGTCGCCTCGGCCGTCGTCCACCTCGCGTCGCCCGCGTCCGGCTTCCTGACCGCCACCACGGTGGACATCGACGGTGGCGTGTGGCCGCGTTGAGGCGGATCGCCCGGGAGCGGGGCGGCTGGTGGCACGCGTACGTGTGCCCGGCGCACGGGGTGGAACTGGATCACGGCGAGGTGCTCGGCGGGGTGTTCCCCGAGGGCGGCGCGCGCTGCGCGTACGGCTGCCGGGTGGACGACGAGGCGGTGCGCGGCGCCTGGCTGGTGCTGTCGCACCAGGCGTGGGCGCGGCACCTGCGGGTGCTGGCCCACCGGGGCGAGCGCGCCGAGGCGGTGGCCCGGCTCGTCGAGTACGCGGGCCTGTACGAGGAGCTGGCCACCGCGCAGCACGGTGAGGCGCAGGGCTGGATGCTGCGCGGCCGGCTGTTCCACCAGGCGCTGACCGACGCGATCTGGGCGGTGAACATAGGCCACGCGGTCATCACGCTCGCCGAGCACGGCACGGAGGACCTGGCCGGGGTGCTGCCGCTCCTGGACGCGCTGGAGCGGGCGGCCCTGGACGCCCGTTCCGTGCTGACCGGGAAGGGGCAGCTCGCCTCCAACTACACCGCGTGGCTCAATGCCGCGGGCGTGGCCGCCGGCCGCGGCGCCGCCGCGGCGCGCGGGCAGGAGTGGGACGGCGCCAAGGAGTGGCTGGAGGGCGAGCACGGCCTGTACGCGCACCTGCGGGTCGCGGTCGCCGAGGACGGCTGGGAGTGGGAGGGCAGCACCTACTACCACGGGTTCGTGCTGCGGGCGGCGCTGCTGGCGCTGCGGTCCACCGATCCGGCGGCCGTTCCGGCCGATGTGGTGGACGTGCTGGCCGGGATGACGGACGTGCTGGCGACGATCGCGACCCCGGGCGGCATTCTCCCGGCCCTGCACGACGGCCCGTATCTGCGCGGACCGCTGGCGCTGGAGTGGCTCGAACTGGTCGCGCTGGCGCAGCAGTTGGTGCCAGCGGATGGACTGGAGGCGGTGGCCGGGCGGGCCCGCGCCGAGCTCGGGGACGCGGACGACGGCCTGGACCGGGAGCTGGGCGGCTGGTTCACCGGTCCGCCGCTGCCGGCCCGGCCCGCGCCCGCTCCGCTGACGGTGTTCGGGGCGGCGGGCTACGGGGTGCTGCGGGTCGCGGGCATCCACGCGCTGCTGGACTTCGGCCCGCACGGCGGATCGCACGGCCACCGGGACAAGTTGTCTCTTTATCTCTACGGCGATACGACACCGTGGCAGCCCGACCCCGGTCAGGTCCCTTACGCGCACGCGGAGTTCCGTGATCTGTACGCGTCGACCGAGGCGCACCCCGCGTTCCGGGTGGACGGCGCCGAGCAGGCCGAGTGCACGGGCGCGCTGCTGGCCTCGGACGACCACTCGGTGACCGCCGAGGTGACCACCGCGTACGAGGGTGTCCGCGCGGTCCGGCGGATCGTGGCGGGTGAGGGCTTCCTGGTGGACCTGCTGACCGTGACCGCCGGGCAGGAGCGGCGCATCACCGCCCAACTGCGCCCAGGGACCGCGCTGGACGTCCAGTCGCAGGGGGCCGGCCCGGTGCGCACCACCTGGTACGGCGACGAGACCCTGCACGGCTGGCACACGCACCTCGCCGGGGTCCCGGTGCGCCCGGTGAGCACCCCGGGTCCCGGCCCCGCCGACGACCCGCAGCGCGTGCGGACCCGGGTCGACTTCAGCGCCGTCACCGACCGGGTGACCTTCGCCTCGGTGTACCAGGCCGGGTCCGCCGGGCCCGCCGTCACCGACGTGACGCTCACGGAGGACGGGCTGAGCGTCCGTCTCGCGGACGGCAGCACCACACGGTTCCGATCGGAGGACTGACCCTTGTTGCTCTCGGCGACCCCGCCGGCAGGCCCGCGTCCCGCGCAGGAGACGCGGCTGTACGAGGAGGCCACCCGTCACCGCGGGCTGACCCCGCCGCGTACGCACCCCCTGGCCAGCATCACCTGGCTGGGCCCCGCGGCCTCCAACCCGGCGCTGGCCTACCGGGTCGGCGGCGATCCGGCCCATCTGGCGGAGAGCCGGCGCTGGATCGAGGCCGCGGTGCGGCTGCCCCACTGGGGCAAGGCCCATATGCCGGACCACGACCTGGACGCCGGCTGGCTGCTGCACCACCTGGCCCTCACCTACAAGTGGATCGGTGACGACCTGCCGGACGGGGTACGGGCGCTGCTGCGGTACAAGCTGCTGCTCCAGGGGCGGCGGATGTACGAGTACGCGGTGGCGAGCGAGGGCAGCTGGTGGTCCTCGTCGTACTGGCAGAACCACAACTGGATCTGCTACGCGGGGCTGGCGACGGCCGGTTACGTGCTGGGCAAGCAGGAGTGGACCGAGCGGGCCAAGGACAACCTCGCAACCGTCCTCGACCTGATGCCCGAGGACGGTTCGCACGCCGAGGGCGTCGTGTACTGGCGCTACGGCGTGCCCTTCCTCGCCATCCACCTGGACCTCCTGAAGGAGGCGGAGGGCATCGACTGGTGGGACCGCGGCGGGTTCATGTCCCGTACCTTCCGCTACCGGCTGCACCAGACCGCGCCCGGTTTCGCGTTCAACGTCGACCACGGTGACTGCCACGACCGGCGCAGCGGCCACAGCGCCGGGCTGTACTACCGTCTCGGCGCGCAGTACGGCATCCCGGAGGCCCAGTGGATGGGTGATCTGGCCTCGGGCGAGCTGCTGTGGAAGGAGGCGGCCGAGAGCGGTGTGCGGCCGGGGATCCTGCCGGAGGCCTATCTCGAATACCTCTGGTACGACCCGTCGGTGCAGGCCGCGAGGCCCACCGAGACCCGGGCGTTCTTCCCGGACCTGGGGCTGCTGGCCGCCCGTACCGGATGGGAGGACGACGCCACCCTGGTCTCGTTCAAGGCCAGCCCCGGCGGCGGCCACCGGGCCTGGGAGACGGCGGCGAAGCACCGGGCCGAGCGTGGCTGGGAGACCCTCAACCAGGGTCACCACCACCCCGATTCGGGCTCGTTCGTGCTGGTCTCGCAGGGTGCGTTCCTCGCGGTGGACGAGGGCTACAGCAATCGCAAGCGGGCCGCCCATCACAATCTGCTGCTGGTGGACGGGCAGGGGTACGCGGACGAGGACCGGTACCACGTGTACCGGGACATCCCGTTCGAGCGGCAGGCCAGGCAGCGCGATGTGCTGGTCTCGCCGGACTGCGGATGGGCGCACGCGACGGCGGAGATCGCCGCGATGTACGATCCCGCGCTCGGGGTGCGGCGGCTGGACCGGACGCTGGTGTTCACCCCGTCGGGCCGGCTGGTGCTGCTGGACCTGGCCGAGGCGGACGAGGCGCGCGAGTGGACGTTCCTGCTCCAGACCGACCGGCCGGCCGAACCCCTGCCCGACGGCGGCCGGCTGATCCGGGCCGGGGAGGCCACCGCGCGGGTGCGGCAGTTCGCGCCCGCCGACGGCCGGACCGGCTGCGAGGTCACCGAGGTGGTGGCCAATCCGACGTCCAGCACGCCGGAGCTGAGCCTCACCCGGACCCTGCACACCCTGCGATCGACGACCACCCGGTCCACCGAGGGCCTGTTCCTCACCGCGATCGACCCGGCGACGGGGCCGGACGCTTCGCAGGTCCCCTGTACCCAGGGGCAGGGAGTGACCTTCGGTACGGAGACCGTGCTGCTCTCCCCCGTCGCCCGCAGGATCCGCACCGGGGGCGTCAGCGCCGACGCCGCGGCCGTGCTGCTCACCTCGGACGGCGCGCCGTACGTGGTGGCGGCCACCCGGCTCGAACTGGACGGCACGGTGCTCCTCGACGTGCCGGAGCCGTACACAGGAAGGGTCGGCTGATCATGCAGGCAACTCTCTCGTCCAACTGGCCGACGCTGCTGCGGCGGCTGGAGTTCGTGGCCTACCCGGCCGCCGCCGGGGCCGCGTTCGTCGTGCTGTCGCTGGGGGTGGTCACCTGGCTGCCCGCGCTCGCCGCGATGGCGCACGGTCTCCAGCGGTGGCGGGCCGAGGGGGACAGCCACTGCTTCGCCAACACCTTCGCGTTCTTCCCCCGGTACTGGCGCTCACTGTGGCGGCACGGGCTGGCCTCCACCGCGGCGGCGGCCGTCCTGAGCGCGAACATCGTCTATCTGCTGGGCCGTTCGGAGCCTTGGACGTACATGCTGCTCGCCGCCCAGGCGGGCATCGCGGCCGCGCTGGTCGTCCACCACGTGGCGCTGGCGGCCGAGGCCGGCCGGACACCCGGCGGCACGCTCCGCGAGTGGACCCGCCGAGCGCTGGCGCTCGGCTTCGGGTCGGCCGCCCGGGGCACCGCCCTGCTCGGTGCGGTGGTCTCCGCCGTACTGCTCTCCCTCGTCGTTCCGCTGGGGCCACTGCTGCTCGGCCCGAGCATTCCCGTACTGCTCGCTCTGTCCTTCGCTGATCCCAGGAGGCACACCCCATGAGCCACGCACTGCGCACCACCCTGGCCGTCGCGCTCGCCGCCGGCGCCCCCCTCGTCCTCCCCCCGCCGTCCGCGGCGGCCGCTGCCGCCGCCACCGCGTACTACGTATCGCCGTCCGGCAGCGACACCAACTCCGGTACGTCGGCGGGGTCCCCGTTCGCCACGATCCAGAAGGCGGTCGATCTGGCGCCGACGGGCGCGGTGGTGAACCTGGCCGCCGGTACGTACAAGCAGGATGTCGTGACCGCGCGCGCCGGGGTCACCGTCACGGGTCCGTCGAACGCCGTGGTGAAGGGCGCCGGTGACGCCCGGATCATCCAGGTGCGGCACGACTCGACGACGCTGAACGGATTCACCGTGGACGGGCTGCACGGGCCGGCCGATGATGTGTCCGGGTACCGCCTCAAGCTCATCTATGTCATGAGCACGACTCCGGGTAACGGGGTGGGCGGTCTGCGCATCACCGGCATGACCCTGAAGAACGCGGCGGACGAATGCCTGCGGGTGCGCTACCTGGTGACGGGCGCCGAGATCTCCGGCAACACCATCACCGACTGCGGCGTCGCGGACTTCAGGTTCGGCGGGGGCGGCAAGAACGGCGAGGGCATCTACCTCGGCACGGCCCCCGAGCAGCAGGGCGCGAACGGCGCCCCGGACGCGGCCCCCGACATCAGCCGCAACAACCGCATCCACCACAACACGATCGCCACCCGGGGCAACGAGTGCGTCGACGTGAAGGAGAACTCGACCAACAACTACGTCGAGTACAACGACTGCGGCGAACAGCGGGACCCCAGCTCCGGCGGGCTCGACGCACGCGGCAGCGGCAACATCTTCCGCTACAACACCATCCACGACAACGTCGGCGCGGGCATCCGGCTCGGCGGTGACACCGCCACCGACGGCACCGCCACCAGCGTCTACGGCAACATCATCACCGGCAACGCCGGCGGCGGCATCAAGTTCATGCGCACCCCGCAGGGCCCCGTCTGCACCAACACCATGAGCGGTAACACCGGCGGCGACGCGGTCGGCACCTACGGCAGCGAGTACGCCCCGACCGGCGCGTGCCCGCAGTGAGCGGCCGGGGGCCCGCGAGACGCGGGGTACTGACGGCGGCGGCCGGCCTGGCCGCCGTCGCGGTGGCGGCGCCGGGCGCCCGGGCCGCCGACGGCGCATCCGGCGGTGGGCGCGGCTCGCGCTGGACGACCTCCTGGGCGACCGCGCAGACCGCACCGACCGACACCGATGCGGTGGCGAGCGCCGGGCTGACCGACGCCGTGTTCACCGCGCACGTCCGGCTGTCGGCGGGCGGGCAGGTGCGGCTGCGCTACGGGCACGCCTTCGGCGCCGTACCCGTGCTGATCGGGCCGGTGACCGCCGGCGGGCGGCCCGTGACGTTCGGCGGGCAGCGCCACGCGTGGCTGGCCTCGGGAGCCTCGCTGACCAGTGACGCGGTCGCCGGTCTGCGGGCCGCCGACGCGTCCCTGCTGACGGTGCGCACCGAACTGCCGGGCCCCACCGGCCCCTTGTCCTTCCACCGCAACACCCATGCCTCGCACGACGTCGACGGGGAGCGCACCACGTCGGTGTACCTGCTGACGGGCGTCGAGGTGACGGGCGCGCACGGGCCGGTGATCGCGGTGCTCGGCGACTCCATCGCGGAGGGCGTCGGCACCCCCGACGACTCCGGGCTGCGCTGGCCCGACCAGCTGGCCCGGCGGCTTCCGGGCGCGGCGGTCGCCGACCTCGGCATCAGCGGCAACCGGGTGCTGCTGGACGACGCGCGGTTCGGACCCGGCGGACAGGCCCGGTTCGACCGCGATGTGCTCTCGCTCCCCGGGCTGCGGACCGTTCTGGTCCACCTCGGCGTCAACGACCTCCAGCAGCCGCCGAGCCAGACCGGTCCCGCGCTCGTCCTGGCCGGCTACCGGCAGCTGGTGCTGCGCGCCCGGGACGCCGGGCTGCGGGCGGTCGGCGCGACCATCGCCCCGTTCGGCGGCTGGACCCGCTGGACACCGGAGCTGGAGACGGTGCGGCTGCGGATCAACGCGGCGGTGCGGACCGGCCGGGTCTTCGACGCCGTGGCCGACTTCGACGCGGCACTGCGCGACCCGGACCACCCCGAGCAACAGCGCCCCGCGTACGACAGCGGCGACGGGCTCCATCCCAACCCTTCCGGCCATGCGGCGCTCGCCGCGGCCGTCGACCGCCGACACCTTCTGTGAGGGCAGCGCCATGACCCCAGGCACCACCCCCGGCACCAACGGCACCAACGGCACCACCACCCGCCGCACCGTCCTGGCGGGCGCCGCGGCCATCGGCGCGGCCGCCGCCCTGCCGCTCGTACTCCCGGCGGGCAGCGCCCGGGCCGCCGCCGCGGACCCGGTCGACGCCGCCTCCCTGCGCACCCGGTGGCACACCCTGCTCACGGGCGGCCCCGGCCTCGACCTGAGCGACCCGCAGATCGCCGCCGCCGTGGCCAGGACCGGCAAGGCCGCGACGACCTCCGTCAAGGGCCTGGACCCCACGCGCAGCGACGGGCTGTTCCCGGACCTGACCAGCACCACGCTCTCCAACCACGTCACGACCTCGTTCAAGCGGCTCGCCACGGTCGCGACCGCGTGGGCCGTACCCGGCACCCCGCAGTACGGCGACACCGCGCTGCGCGATCTGCTGCTGGCCGGCATCGACTGGATGCTGACCAACCGATACGGCCCCGGCCACACCCGTTTCGACAACGACTGGGACTGGGAGATCGGCTCCGCGCTCGCGCTCAACGACGCGACCGTGCTGCTGTACGACGCGCTGGGCGCCGAGCGGCTCGCCCGGATCACGGCGGCCGTCCTGCACTACACGCCCGACCCGAACCTGTGGCGGGCCGACCGGCAGATCGCCACCGGCGCCAACCGGGTGTGGATCTCCACCGTCGTCGCCGTGAACGCCGTGCTCCGCGACAGCGGGGACGACCTGGCCCGGGTCCGTGACGCTCTTTCGGACGTCGAGGGTTCGGGCGCCAACAGCGTCCTCGCCTACAACGACGCGAGCGCGGCGGCCGAGGGAACGGGTGAGGGCTTCTACTCCGACGGCTCGTTCCTCCAGCACTACAAGCACCCGTACAACGGCGGCTACGGCAAGGAGCTGCTCAACAACCTCTCACGGCTGCTGAACCTCCTGGCCGGTACGGCGTGGACGGTCACCGATCCCGACCTGGACAACGTCCGCGGCTGGGTCGACGAGGGTTTCGATCCGCTGCTGGCGCGCGGCGATGTGATGGCGTCGGTGTGCGGGCGCGAGATCGCCCGCCCGAGCAAGCAGGGCCACGTCTCGGCGCAGACGGTCATCGAGGCGGTGGTCCGGCTGATCCCGGGCTTCCCCGGCGAGACGGCCGACCGGTTCACCGCCCTGGTCAAGCAGTGGATCGCCGAGGACACCTACCGGGACTTCCTCGCGGTCACCGACCTCGCCTCGCTCGTCGCCGCCCGGCAGGTCATCGCGTCGCCGGTACCGGCGCGCGGTCCGCTGGTCGCCCACAAGCAGCACCCCCGGATGGACAAGGCTGCCCACCACCGCCCCTCGTTCGCGCTCGGCATCTCCGCGTACTCGTCCCGTATCTACAACTACGAGTCGATCCAGAACGAGAACCTGCACGCCTGGCACCTCTCCGACGGCATGGTGCTCCTCTACACCGACGACCTCGGTCACTACAGCGAGGACTACTGGCCGACGGTCGACCCGGCACGGCTGCCCGGCACCACGGTCATCGCGGGCCACCCCGCCGACGCCGCGGGCCAGCGCACCACCAGCACCGCCGACTGGGCGGGCGGCACCGCGCTGCCCGCGACGACGCTCGGCGCGTACGGCATGGAGCTGCGGGCTTTCGGCAGTTCGCTGCAGGGGCTGAAGAGCTGGTTCTGTCTGGACGACGTCATCGCGTGCGTGGGTTCCGGCATCACCGCCGACGCCGGCACGGCCGAGACGGTCGTGGAGAACCGGAAGCTGCGGGACCCGCAGGCGGCGCTGCTCGTCAACGGCGAGGCCGCCCCGGCCGACACCGGCTGGTCGGATCAGCTGGACGGGGTGCGGTGGCTGCACCTGGCCGGGACCGGCGGCTACGTCTTCCCGGAGCCCGTCACCCTGCACGGGCTCCGTGAGGACCGGACCGCGACCTGGCGCGAGATCAACCTCAAGTACGGCACCGACACCTCCGTCACCCGCCCCTACCTGACGCTGTGGCAGGACCACGGAACCGCCCCGAGCGGTGCCGGCTACTTCTGGCTCCAGGCACCGGCGGCATCCGCCGACCGCACGGAGCAGTGGGCCTCCGCGCCGCCGGTGAGCCTGGTCTCGGACTCCACCGCCGTGCACGCGGTACGCCGCGGCGCGGACGGGCTGCTCGCCGCGAACTTCTGGGCGGCGGGGGCCGCGCAGGAGCTCGCCTCGGACGGTCCCGCCTCGGTCCTGGTCAGGCCCGAGGGCAAGACGGTGACCGTCTCCCTGTCCGACCCGACGCAGCTGCGGTCCTCCGTCGCGCTCGACCTGGCGCTGCGGGGGCTGACCGTCGTCTCCGCCGACCCGGGCGTGAGCGCCGCACCGTCCGGCGGCGGCATCCGGATCACCGCCGACACCGCCGGACGCCACGGCGCAACCCTCAACCTCACCCTGAAGAGGAGCTAGACCCTTGCTGTTCGACATGCCACTGGACCGGCTGCGCGACTACCGGCCGGAGCCGGAGGAGCCGGCCGACTTCGACGCCTTCTGGGAGAAGACCCTGACCGAGGCGTCCCGGTTCGAGCTGGATGCCGGGTTCGTCCCGTACGACGCCGGGTTCGCCACCGTCGACGTCTTCGACGTGACGTTCCGCGGCTGGGGCGGACAGCCGGTGAAGGCCTGGCTGATGCTGCCCAGGGCCCGTTTCGGCCCGCTGCCCGCCGTGGTGCAGTACATCGGGTACAACGGCGGCCGGGGCATCCCTTACTCCTGGCTGACCTGGAGCTCTCTGGGCTACGCGCACCTGATCATGGACAACCGGGGTCAGGGCGGCGGCGGCAAGAACACCGCCGACACCGTGGACATCGGGCCGGACGGGAACGGCTCCTCCTCCCCCGGCTTCCTGACCCGGGGCATCGAGGACCCCTGCCGGCACTACTACCGCCGGCTGATCACGGACGCGGTGCGGGCCGTCGACGCCGTCGCGGCGCATGACGCGGTGGACGCCACGCGGGTGGCGGTGCTCGGCGGCAGCCAGGGCGGCGGCCTCGCGCTCGCCGTGGCCGGGCTGCGCGACGACGTCGTGGCGGCCGTCGCCGATGTGCCGTTCCTCTGCCACTACCGGCGCGCCTCGCAGATCACGGACGCGGGACCGTACGCGGAGATCGCGCGCTGGCTGTCCGGGCACCGGTTCCGGATCGACGAGGCGATCGAGACCCTGTCCTACTTCGACGGGGTGAACTTCGCGGCGCGGGCCACCGCTCCGGCGTGGTTCTCGGTGGGGCTGATGGACAAGGTCTGCCCCTCGTCCACGGTGTTCGCCGCCTACCACCGCTACGCGGGTCCGGCCGAGATCGAGGTGTTCACGTACAACGGCCACGAGGGCGGCGCGGAGTACGACCTGCCGCGCAAGATCGCGGCCCTGCGCGGCGCGTTCGGTCGGTAGCGGTCGCCGGTCACCGGCCCAGCGCCGCCATCGCGGCGTTGTGGCCGGGGACCCCGCTGACGCCGCCGCCGCGCACCGCGCCCGCCCCGCACAGCAGGATGTTGGGGTGCGCGGTCTCCACGCCCCAGCGGCCGGTCTCGCCGGTGGCGTACGGGAAGGCGAGGTCCCGGTGGAAGATGTGGCCGCCGGGCAGCCGCAGGTCCTGCTCCAGGTCGAGCGGGGTCTTCGCCTCGATGCACGGCTCGCCGTTCCCGTCGAGGGCCAGGCATTCGGCGACGGGCTCCTCCAGGTGGGAGTCGAGTTCGGCGAGCGTGGCCCTGAGCAGGGCGGCGCGCGTCGCCTCGTTGTCGGCGGCGAAGAGCCGGGCCGGGGTGTGCAGGCCGAAGAGGGTGAGGGTCTGGTAGCCGCGGGCGGCGAGATCCGGTCCGAGGATCGAGGGGTCCGTCAGCGAGTGGCAGTAGATCTCGGACGGCGGGGCGGCGGGCAGCCGTCCCGCCGCCGCGTCCCGGTAGGCGTCGGCCAGCTGCCCGTACCCCTCGGCGATGTGGAAGGTCCCGGCGAACGCCTCGCGCGGGTCGACCGAGCGGTCGAGCAGCCGGGGCAGCCGGGTGAGCAGCATGTTCACCTTCAGCTGGGCGCCCTCGGCGGGCTCCGGCGGTTCGTCCCCGAGGAGCGCGGCGAGCGCCTGGGGCGAGGCGTTGACCAGGACGCGGCGCGCGCCGACGGTCCGCTCGCCGCCGTCCGCCCGTACCGTCACCTCGGCGTGCGTTCCGTCGGTTTCGATGCGGACCGCCTCGTGGCCGGTGCGGATGTGCGCACCGGCCGCGCGCGCCGCCGCCGCGAGGGCATCGGTGAGGGCGCCCATGCCGCCGACCGGTACGTCCCAGTCGCCGGTGCCGCCGCCGATGACGTGGTAGAGGAAGCAGCGGTTCTGGAGGAGCGAGGCGTCGTGCGCGTCCGCGAACGTGCCGATCAGCGCGTCGGTGAGCACGACGCCGCGTACGAGGTCGTCGTCGAAGCTCTCCTCGACGGCGACGCCGATGGGCTCCTCGAAGAGCATCCGCCAGGCGTCCGCGTCGCCGATCCGCTCCCGCAGCGCCTCACGGGTCGGCAGCGGTTCGGTGAGGGTGGGAAAGACCCGTTCGGCGACCTGCCCGGTACGGCGGTAGAACCGCTGCCACGCCTGGTACTCCCGGTCCGAGCCGGTGAGCGCGGCGAAGGAGTCGCGGGTGCCGTCACCGCCGACGAGCAGCCCGGTGGCGCGTCCGTCACGGACGGCCGGGGTGTACGAGGAGACGGTCCGTCTGCGTACGGCGAAGTCGAGGCCGAGCTCCCGGACGATCTTCGGCGGCAGCAGGGAGACCAGGTAGGAGTAGCGCGACAGCCGGGCGTCGACGCCCGCGAAGGGCCGGGTCGAGACGGCCGCTCCCCCGGTGGCGGCCAGGCGTTCCAGGACCAGGACGGACTGCCCGGCCCCGGCGAGGTAGGCGGCGGCGACGAGACCGTTGTGGCCGCCGCCCACGATGACTGCGTCATAGCTCTCGGGTACGGGCATGGCTCTTGGTAGCACGGACGGCGGCCACCGGCCAGGGCGGGGGCCGGGGCGCCGCGGTCAGGACGGCGGAATGCTCCGCTGCCGGCGCAGCGCCGCGACCTGCCGGTACAGCTCGACCGCTTCCGTCCCCCGGCCGAGCTGTTCCAGGCAGTGCGCCTCGTCGTTGCGGCTCGCGAGCACGTCGGGGTGGTCGGCGCCGAGCAGCCGGGTCCGCACCTCGGCGACCTGCCGGTAGACGGTGAGCGCCTCGGCCCAGCGGCCGAGCCAGCCGAGGCCGACGGCGACCTCACGGCGGCTGACGAGGGTGTCCGTGTCGTCGGCGCCCAGGACGCGTGCGCGGATCGCGCACACCTCGCGTGACTCGGCCAGCGCCTCCTCCCAGCGGTCCAGCCGCCCCAGGTTGACGCCCAGTCCGTGGCGGGCGCGGAGGGTCTCGGGGTCGTCGGCGCCGCTGACCCGGATCCGGTCCCCGACGAGCGCCCGGTACAGCTCCAGCGCCTCGGTGCTGCGGCCCAGCCGGCCGAGGCTGATGCCGACCTCGTAGCGGGCCGCGAGGGTGTCGGGGTGGTCGGCTCCCAGCACCTGCGTCCGGGCCAGGACGACCTCCCGGTAGCTCTGCAGTGCCTCCGCCCACCGGCCGAGGCGGCCGAGCGTGTAGCCGACCTCGTAGCGGGTGACCAGGGTGTCGGGGTGGGTGGCGCCGAGCAGCCGGGCGCGGGCCGCCGCCACCTCGTGGGCCATGCGGTACGAGTCCTCCAGGCGCCCGAGCCGGCTCAGGTTGAACGCCAGGTTGTGGCGGCAGCGCAGGGTGTCGGGGTGGTCGGGGCCCATCGAGCGTTCCCGGGAGGCGAGGACGGCGGCGTAGACCTGGTGGGCCTCGAAGTGGCGGCCGAGCCGGCCCAGTACGTAGGCCACTTCCTGGCGGGCCGCGAGGGTCTCCGCGTGGTCGGCGCCCAGCGTCCTCTCGCGGCCCTGGGCGACTCGGCCGAACTCCCGCAGCGCGTCCGACTCGCGCCCGGTGCGGCTGAGGGTGAACCCGACCTCGTAGCGGCTGGCGAGGGTGTCGGGGTGGTCGGGGCCCAGCGCGTGCTCGCGTTCGGCGGCGACCGCCCGGTGGACCTCGCCCGCCTCCTCCCAGTGGCCGAGACGGCCCAGGTTGAGGCCGGCGCTGTGGCGGCCGGCCAGTACCGCGAGGTGTTCCGGCGAGGGCGTGGGGCGCCCGGTCGCGGCCGTCGGCACGGATCCGGTGCCGGACCGCAGGTCGGTGGCGGTGGTCCACTCACCGGTGAGGCCCGCCGAGTGGTCGGGCAGCGGGAGCCCGTGCGAGGTGCTGCCCGTCGCCTTGACGCCGCTGGTCATGCCGCGGGTCCAGTCGGGCAGCCCCGGCCGGGCGCCGGGCGGGGCGACCGGGGCGGGCGGCGCGAGCGGCACCCGGCCGGCGGGCTCCGGGTACGGCTGTCCGCCGGTGCGGCCGAGGGCGATGCGCCGGCGCAGGTCGCCCGCGTCGGCGGGGCGCTGCTCCGGGGTCTTGGCGAGCAGTTCCAGGACGACGCGGTCGAGGAATCCGGGGAGTTCGGCGCGGTGGGTGCGCAGTGGCTCGGGCTGGGTGTCGCGGTGTCCGACGAGTACGCCCCAGGCGTCGTCGAGGTCGAACGGCGGTGCTCCGGTGGCGATCTCGTACAGCACGCAGCCGAGCGAGTAGAGGTCGCTGCGGTGGTCGATCTCGCCGCCGCTGATCTGCTCGGGCGACATGTAGTGGGGGGTGCCCATGGCGATGCCGACACCGGTGAGGCGTGAGGTGACGCTGATGTCGTGGCCCAGTCTGGCTATGCCGAAGTCGCAGATCTTCACCGTCCCGTCGGCCAGCCGCATGATGTTGGCGGGCTTGAGGTCGCGGTGGACGATGCCCTGCTGGTGGGTGTAGCCGAGGGCGTCGGCGACCTGTTCGGCGATGTCGACGACGTCGTCGACCGGCAGCGGGTGCTGCTGGTTGTCCTCCAGGAGCTGGCTGAGGTTGCGGCCGTCCAGGAGTTCCATCACCAGGTAGAGGACGCCCTCGTACTCACCGAAATCGTGGACGACGGTGACCCCCCGGTGCTGGAGCGCGGCGGCGACCCTGGCCTCCCGGCGGAACCGCTCGCGCAGGATGCGGGTGAAGTCCTGGTCGTGCTGGGGGCCCATCGGCTTGAGGCATTTGACGGCGACCTGGCGGCCGAGCGATTCGTCCCGGGCCCGCCACACCTCGCCCATGCCGCCGCGCCCGATGAGATCGAGCAGTCGGTACCGGCTGTGGATCAGCCTGGTTTCCGCCATCCCCGCTGTCGCCCCCGTCACTCCGCCTGCTGTCGCCGCGCCCTCCCCGGCCGGTCCAGTATGGCTGCCTGCCTCTTCAGTCTGTACGGGGTGGGGCGGCTGCCGGGACCCAGCCGCGCCATGGCGTTCAGAATATGGCCTGGCGGGAGCTGCCGGCGCAGCCGGTCCGGGATGCTCCGCAGCACGGTTCCGGCGAGGCGCAGACGCCGGTCGACGGTGGCCGCCGGCGGCGCGGGTCTGCCGTACAGCTCGTGGGCGTACGGGGGCAGGGACTGGTAGGCGAGCGCCGCGACCTGCCGCCACAGCAGGGCGCGCGCGGGTATCAGCAGGGGGTGGACGGGGGGCCGTCGCAGGAAGTCGTCGACGTCCAGCGCCTCGGGTGAGGCGGCCAGCCGGGGCCGTATCCGCTCGAAGTAGGCGGCCAGTTGTGCGGTGGTGGCGGGTACGGCCGCCGGATCGAGGCCGACGAGCCGGGCGCCGCGGCGGTGTTCGTCGATGTAACGGTCGGCCTGCGCGCCGGTGAGCGGGTAGCCGGAGCGCCGTTCGACCTGGAGGTAGGAGTCGGCCTCCGCGCAGTGGACCCAGAGCAGCAGTTCGGGGTCGTCGACGCCGTACGTCTCGCCGGTGTCCGGATCGGTGACCTTGAGGAGGCGGTGGATCCTGCGGACCCGGGCGCCCGCCTTCTCGGCGGCCTCGGTGGTGCCGTAGGTGATGGTCCCGACGAATCCGGCCGTGCGCATCAGCCGGCCCCAGGCGTCCTTGCGGAAGTCGGAGTTCTGCATGACGCCGCGCACCGCCCGCGGGTGCAGCGCCTGGAGGTACAGGGCTCGTACCCCCGCGACCCACATCATCGGGTCGCCGTGTAGCTGCCAGGTGACCGATTCGGGCCCGAAGAGCCCGGGGTCGGCTTCCGTCATCTCGTCCTGCCTCCCGCTCGACCTTTCACCCCTGCCGTCGGGTTCTACCGCGCGCCCCGCGCCGCCCGGCTCACGGTCCGCGCCAGACGTTGGCGAACGCCGCGTTCTCGATGGACCGGCGCTGGCGCACGGCCTCCAGCTCCATCACGGCGTCGTGGACGATGGCCACGACGGTCGTCACCGCCTCGTCGTCGAAGCCGGGCTCCTCGTCGGCGTCGTCACCCTCGATGCCGACGGCGGAGGCGAGGGCGGCCAGGACGGGTTCCCGCTCCTCCCAGCGCTCGGCTGCCCGGCGGCGCGCGGGTGTGTCAGCCGCCTCCACGCGCTCCGAGCCGAAGGACAGCCGGCCTCCGCGCTTCGGCGTCAGTTCGCCGGCCTCCTCCAGGGCTGTCTGGTACGCGGCCGAGAGGTCCCGGCCCCGGCGCCACAGCCAGTCCTCGATCCGCTCGTAGGGCTCCTGCCGGACGAGCGCCGCGACGGCCTCGCCCATGAGCCGGTCGTCCTGCGCCGGCGGCATACCCGGCACGATGCGGTCGCCGTCCACGGTGACCGCCTCCGCCCCGATGAGGTCGATCAGTTCGGCTCCCGCGAGCGCGAGGGACAGGTCCCCCTGCCCGACGGAGTTCTTCGCTCCCGGGTCCGTGGCGATCGTGAACAGGTCTTTCGCCGTGGTCATGAACGGCTCCCCTCGGAGACTTCGACAATGGTGCGCCCCACCGGGCCGGCCCGCGTCCGGGGCCGGCCCGGCAGCGGGGCGGCTGTCACGATCAGTATCGCTCCCGCCCCCGCGGTCCGGAACGCTTTCGCGCGGCGGTGTCGGATTCCGCCCGTCCTCACATGTGGGAGCTGATCACGCCGCCCGCGCTGAGGACGATGTACACGGCGTTGGCGTCGAGCCCGGCATCGTGCTGGTTCGCGTCCATCGTGGCCTCCACCGCGCCCTCGCGGCCGAGGATCTGCGCGCGGTAGTGCAGTTCACCGACCTTGGTGACCTTGGCCGTCCAACCGCCCGCGAGCTTGAAGGTGCCCGGTCCGCTGTGCTCGCCGCCCATCCAGGAGTGGACCTGGCCGCCCAGCGTGAGCACGACGTACATGCCGTTGGCGTCGAGCCCGTCGTCGTGCCCCTTCGTCTCCAGGGTGGCCACGACATAGCCGTCGCTGACGATCTTGACCTGGTAGTGCTGGGCGCCCAGCTTGTAGATCTCGGCCTTGCTGCCGTCCACCAGGGTCTGGGTGCGGACCGGGGCCGGGGTGCCGACCGTTGCAGCGGCGCGGTGCGCGAGGGACGTCGCCGTCCGCGCGCCGGTTCCGGCGGCGCCGCTCTGACCGGCGGTCAGCGCGACCGCCGCGGCGGCCGCGACGGCGACCAGGCCGGCGGACCGGGCGGTACGGACGGTGCGGTGAAGGAGAGTGGTCATGATCGAACCCCCAGGAGATACCGGGACTCGGCGCCTGCGAACGCACCTGCTCACTCAGGGCGACCGGCCGAATCCGTTGTGCATTACACCCCGTGAGATGACAGCCGGGCCCGAGTTGTTCACCGAGTCCCTGTCCGCAATTCGTAACAAAGCAACCGGGCGCCCTGCCCACCGGCCGCGCAGGCATCACCCGGGCGGCCGGTCGGGGCGCGCGGACACCGGGTCTCAGGAGGCCGCGATGCGCACGGCGGTGACGGCGAAGGTGGTGTAGTCCATCGTGAAGCGACCGCCCAGGGAGTCGATGGCCGCGCCGACCGCGTCCAGCACTTCGGCCAGTTGATCCGGACGGAGCCGGGTGAGGCCGCCGGTGGTCGGCAGCAGAGCGAGCCACTGCTCGCGCGTATAGGTCCGGCGCATGCCGAACCGCCACTGCTCGGGCTCCTCGAACCGCCCGGTCCCTCGGAGCACGTCGGCGGACTTCTCGTACGCCCCCCGGTAGAGGTCCAGCGGCCGGCGGGCCGGTCCGGCGTTGAACGGGGAGTCGGGGACCGCCCGCCGGAAGGCGGCGGCGAAGGGCTCGGCCACCTCGGCCGGCGGCTCGTACGCGTGCCCGAAGATCGCCAGCCGTCCGCCCGGACGCAGCAGCCGTGCCGCCTTCACCGCACCCGCGACCGGGTCCACCCAGTGCCACGACTGGGCGGCGATGAGCGTGTCGAACCTCCGACCGGCCGGCTGCCAGTCCTCGAACGCCGCGACCTCGACCGGCAGTCCGCGGACCCGTGCGACATCGGCCATCCGCGCGTCGGGCTCGACACCGAGCACGGCGCAGCCCGCGGCCTGGAACTGCCGGGCCGCGATGCCGGTGCCGCAGCCGATGTCGAGCACCTCGGGCCCGGGGCTCCCGGCCACGATCCGCGCCACCAGCGCTTCGGGGTAGCCGGGCCTGGCCCGGTCGTAGCCTTGCGCGTCCGCGCCGAACGACTCCGCCATCCGCCGGGCCTCGTGCGGTTTGGCCGGGGACGGTTCCGGCTGCTCCCGCGGTAGTGTGGGCATGCGCCCACCTTAGTGGGCGAGCGCCCACTTGACAACGGATACCGACGGGCCGACCGCACAGAAGGAGCCACGAGTGCCGACCGGGGTACACATTCGAGACGCGCGGCAGCATCTGTTCGACGCTGCCGAACGCGTCCTTCTGCGGGAGGGCGCGAACGGCCTGACCAGCCGGGCCGTCACTGACGAGGCGGGCTGCGCCAAGGGCGTCCTGCACCGGCACTTCAGCGACTTCGACGCGTTTCTCGTCGGCCTGGTGCTCGACCGCGCGGCGCGACTGGAGGGCGAGTCGGCAGCGCTGGCCGGGTCCGTCGGCACCGGCACGGTGACGGACAACCTCAGCGACGCGCTGACCGCTCTCTTCGGTCCGGTCCCGGTGGCGATCATCCCGCTGATCACCTTCCGGGACGAGCTGCGCGCCCGGCTGCGGGCGGCGACGCCCGGCGGCGGCATCGCGATCCTGGCCCAGGCGACGACCGCGATCTCCGCCTACCTGGCCGCCGAGCGCGACCTGGGCCGCATCGCGGCCGATGCCGACATCGACTCGCTCACGCTCTCCCTGGTCGGCGGCGGCCACCTGCTGTTCGCGGACCGCGAGCCGGGTCCGCCGGACACGGAGGCCGTCGGACGACTCGTGACAGCGGTCGTCGCCGACGCCGTGCGGCGGCGACCGGCACAGGGCCCGTCGTGCGGCGGCGGCCGTCGGCGGCCCACGGCACTCGAAACGGAGCCCCCGAGCCCATGACCCGCCGGGCGGCGAGCGCTACGAATCCGCCGCCGTTCCGGGGCTCTGGCGCCGGCGGGCGTTGAAGCGCGCCTTCTTCTGACGATTCCCGCACGTGTTCATGTCACACCATGTGCGGGTGCGGCTCCGACTGGTGTCGAAGAAGGCGGCCCGGCAGGTCGGCGACGCGCACAGGGCCAGCCTGCCGTCCCGTTCGCCCGCGATGACGCTGATCGCGTCGGCGGCGATCACACCGAGGGCATCTTCCACAGCGGAAGCCGGGCCGAGCCTCCACAGCCGCTCACCCCCGGGTGTCAGGACCGCCGCGGCCCGGCCCCGGGCGCTGCGGTCATTGATGATCCGCACGGCGGACGCGGGAAGCGCCTCCTGGATCGCGGCCGCTGTCGCGGCGGCATGGATCGACTCCCTCAACTCCCGGGCGACGTCGAGCTGGGCACTGGTGCAGGAGCCCACGGCGAGGCCGCTCACCGCCAGCCAGTCGACGAGTCGCCGCGGAACGGGAATGCGCTCGACACCGCCGCCGTGACGCTCGGACAGAGTCCCGGTGAAGCTGGTCGCCAGCACACTGCCGAGGCGGAAGTCAGGGAACTCACCTTGCATGGAACCACCATAGCCGGTTGCGGTGCGGTGCGAGGAACTGCTAGAACCGGCTCAGCCGGTTCGCGGTGGATCGCGGCCGGTTCCCCGACAGCCAGGAGGTCTCGTGCTCCGTCCGACCGAAGACGTACAAGCGTTCAAAGCCCGCGCGACCGACGCCGAACTCGACGATCTCCGCGCCCGACTGGCCTCGGCACGGCTGCCGGAGGCCGAGACGGTCCGCGGCTCGGCGCCCGGCCCACGCCGCTGGGACCAGGGCGTTCCCCTCGCCGATCTCGTCGCTCTGGTGGACTACTGGCGCACCGGGTACGACTGGCGGGCGTTCGAGGAGCGTCTCAACGGCATCGGCCAGTTCCGTACGACCATTGACGGCCTGGGAATCCACTTCCTGCACCGCCGGTCCGCCCGCGCCGATGCCACTCCCCTGGTCCTGACGCACGGCTGGCCGGGCAGCATCGCCGAGTTCGCCGACGTGGTGGACGAACTGGCGGATCCGAAGGACGCGGACGCGCCGGCCTTCCACATCGTGGCCCCGTCGCTGCCCGGCTTCGGCTACAGCGACAAACCGGCCGCCACCGGGTGGGGCACGGAGAGGATCGCGGCCGCGTGGGTGGAGCTGATGGGAAGGCTCGGCTACGGCAGGTTCGTGGCCCACGGCGGGGACTGGGGAGGCGTGATCACCACCGTCCTCGGCAGCAGGTCCCCGGAGCACGTTCTCGGCATCCACACACTGACCCCGCAGGCACCGCCCGGGTTGACAACGCACGGGCTGACGGCGGCCGAGCGCAGGTGGACCGAGGAGACCCGCGATTTCTGGGACGGCCCCCGCGCGGCGTACGCGAAGCAGCAGGCGACCCGGCCGCAGACCATCGGCTACTCACTCGTCGACTCGCCGGTCGGGCTTCTCGCCTGGATCCTCGACAAGTTCGCCGAGTGGACGGACACCGAGGACAGCCCGTTCGAGACGGTTTCCAGGGACAGGCTGCTCGACAACGTCACCCTGTACTGGCTGACGCGCAGCGGGGCGTCGTCGGCCCGCATCTACTACGAGAGCCACGACTCGCTGGACCCCGCGCTCCGGGTCGACGTCCCGTCAGCAGTCACCATGTATCCCCGCGACATCGAGAAGTGCCCGCTCCCCTGGGCACGGGAGCGGTACCGCCGGATCGTCCGATGGAACTCCCCCGAGGCCGGGGGGCACTTCCCGTCGCTGGAGGTTCCCGGGTACTTCGTCGAGGATCTGCGCGAGGGCCTCGCGGCGGTGCTGGCCGCGGACCGGTGAACGCGGCCCGGCACCAGGTCCCCTCGGCGGGCCGCACTCAGAACCAGTGCAGGCAGTGCGGGGCACGTTCCGTGCGGAAGAGGCCGTCCGCGAGGGCGGCGGCGCCCGGCCGGTGGGTCCGGATGTGCCCGGCGCGCACCAGCGTGCTCGGGGCGATACCGCCCAGGTAGAGCGAGCTCAGGTCGCGCACGTCCAGCGACAGGTCGGGGTGACGGTCCGTGGGGACGCAGTCGGCCTCGCCGTCGCGGACGGTCAGCAGGTAGCGGCCGTGTTCGCCGAGGAACGGGTCGTCCACGTCGAGGACGAGCTCACCGTCCGTCAGCCAGCCGCGTGCGGTGAGGGCGCGCGGCACATCGAGGAGACGCACCCACAGCCAGTCGGCGTGATCGCTGACCTCGCCCGCGCGGATGTCGGCGAGTTGCCAGCGCAGCGGATGCTCGGGCGGGACATGCCGGAACACGACCTGTGAGACCAGGTCGTGTCCGAGTACGAACCGGGCCAGGGACGTGAAGACCGCGTCATCGCCGGCGACGGTCTCGTCCACGGTCAGCGTGCCGGCGTCACCGGTCGAGTAGCTGGCGTACCCGTCCGCCGTGCCGTCGGCGTCCCGGTGGACGGCTACGTAGCGCGGCGCCGAGGAGACCGGCGGCTGCCCTGCTCCGAGGGCCCACCAGCGGTGCGGCCGGGACAGCGCGCCGGGCTCGGCGCGGCGGTAGCGGTCGTAGACCTCCTCGAGGATCCCGCCGCACTCGGCGCGCCGCAGCACCTCGACCGTTCCGCTGTCCGCGCCGGCCGTCGTGCCGGCCCGGGGAGCCGCGGGGGCGGCCCGTTGGCGCGGCACCGTCAGCCGGGTGGTGAAGGTCGCGGGGCCGTAGCCGAACCTGCCGTAGATCGGGGCCTCGGAAGCCAGCAGCACCGAGAGGAACTCGCCCCGGGCCCGCACCTCGGAGAGCTGGCGCCGCATCATCTTGCCGAGCACACCGCGCCGCCGGTGCGAGGGCAGGACGCCGACCGAGCTCACCCCGGTGACCGGAACGACGGTGCGGCCGGGAAGGGTGAGTTCGAAGGAGTACGCGGCCGCGGTGCCCACGGGCCGGCCGTCCTCGGACAGGGCGAGCAGGCCCCGGTCCATTTCGAGCGCCGACCACCAGCGTCCGCCGCCCGCGACCGGGGTCTGGGGGAAGTGCCCGAATGCCGTGTGGACCGTGTCGACGAAGACGTCCAGGTCGTCGTCGGTCGTGGCTCGAATCTCCATCGCTGTCGCTTCCTTCTCGAAGTACCGGCACGGTGTGTCATGGGGTTCGTTCACAAGGACGGCGCCGCGTCCCGCTCTTCCACGCGGCCGATGGTCACCGCGCCCCGGAAGCCCTCCGGCGCGATGGCCGACATCGCGTCGAGCGACGGGTCGGGCACCGGCAGGAGGTGGGCGTCGACCCAGGTGTCCCCCGTTGCCGCGTTGGCCCAGGGGTCGTCGATCACGACGGCGCCGGGTACGACGCCGTGGCAGAGGACCCAGTGCGGCACGTCGAACCCCTGCATCCGGTCGAGCGAGAGCAGGAGCAGCACGTGCTCGCCCCGGCCGACCGTGTCCCGGACCCCGGTCAGGGGGATGCGGCGCGGGTCGACGGGGACACCGGTGCGTTCCGCGTCCGCCCGGGAGGCGCGCTGCAGCAGGGCACGCCACTCGCGGTCGCTCTCCGGGTAGTGGTCGAGCATCACCGGCCGGTCGGTGTCCAGGTGGACCGTGACCGGGGAGGCGGGCCAGGCCCGGCGCAGGGCGACGCCCAGTCCGACGGGCTCGCACGCGAAGAAGTTGGTGGCGTCGCGCCACAGCGTCAGTTCCGCCTGCCGGTCGAGCGCCTCCCACGCCACCGTCCCCGCGTGCGCCTGCGCGACCAGAGCGGTGACGGCGCCGCAGGTGAAGTGCGTGGACTGCCCGTAGTACGCAGGGGCGGTCGTTGCGCCGTCGCGCAGCCAGCGGACGTAGCCGGCGGCCGGTCCCGCCGCGCCCTGCGACTGTGCGAGCGGAGGGTTCAGTGCGGCGAAGCCGGCGGCAGCGGCGTCCTCGGGACTTGCCGTCCAGCCCTCCCACTTGACCTGCGCGAGCTTTCGGCCGTCCGCGTGGGCGACGACGGCGCTCACGGCCGCCCGTACGTCGCCGACGGCGTCGACGATTTTCAGGTAGGCCGTGCCCGGACGTGCCGTGACGAGCGCCGCAGCCGTCCAGTCGCCGTCGTCGCCGGGAACCGCCACGAGGTGCGGGGCGTGCGCGGAACGGTCGACCGCACGCCAGCGCTCCGACACCTCCTGGCCGGTCAGCGCCGCCAGCCGGGCCGGCGGGCTCCCGGGCTCGTAGGGGATGACGATGCTCTGCTCGGGCGTTTCCTGACAGGGCGGCATTGCGGTGCTCCTGGTGGCGGGTGGGAGAGGACGGGGGAACGGGGCGGGGAACGGGGCTCGAACCTGTGGGCGCGAGCCGGTCCCCCGCCCCGGAGTCATGCGCGTGACTTGCGGAGGACCCACACGAAGTACGGTGCGCCGACCAGCGCGATCATGAGGCCCGCCGGCACCTGGGAGGGGGCCACGACCGTGCGGCCGAGGGCGTCCGCCACGCACACGAGCACCCCGCCGAGCAGCATCGAGACGGGGATCGCCCGGCCGTGCCGGGCACCCACCAGGGAACGGGCCAGGTGCGGGGCGACGAGCCCCACGAAGCCGACGACTCCGACGGCGATCACGCTGAGCGCCGCGAGGACCGCGGCGATCGCCAGGGCGGCGAAGCGGGTCCGCTCCACCCTGACACCGACGATGCGCGGGGTGTCCTCGTCGACGGCGAGCAGGTCGAGGCGGCCGCGCATGGACAGCAGCACGGGGAGGGCGAGCGCCAGGGCGATCGCGACCGGGACGACGTCGGAGAACGTGCGGCCGTAGGTCGTGCCGGAGAGCCAGGTGAAGATCCGGGGCGTGTTGTACGGGTCCGCGCGCAGCAGGAGGAAGGTGGTGACGGCGCTGATGCCGTACCCCATGCCGATGCCGATCAGGACGAACCGGTCGGGCAGGAAGCCGCCGCGCCAGGCCAGCAGCGCGATCACCGCGAACGTGGCCAGCCCCGCCGCGACCGCCACCGCGATGAGTACCGGCCGGCCACCGGGCAGGCCCGAGGTCGCGATGCTCGCCGCGCCGAGGCCGGCGCCCGCCGTGATGCCGAGCACCCCGGGTTCCGCCAGCGGGTTGCGCACCGAGCTCTGTACGACGCAGCCGGCCAGTCCGAGCGCCGCACCGGCGACGATCGCGGCGGTCACGCGCGGGACACGGTCGTCGAGCGCCTGGCCGATCAGGTCCGGGGCGGCGCCCTGGAGCCACAGCACGAGGTCACCGGTCCGCAGCCAGAGGCTGCCCGCCAGGACCGCCGTGAGGGCGGCCCCGGCCAGCAGCACGACCGTGCCGGACGTGACGAGGAGGAAGGCGCGGCGTGAGCGCACGGCGACCCGCGCGCGTGGTGGCCGGCTGATCCCGCCCGTGTCGCGCAGCCGCATCGCCAGGACCACGATCACGACGGCGCCGAGGAGCGCGGTCGGCACGCCGGTGGGGATGGCGGCGGCACCGTCCGCCCCCTGCACGGCGCGCAGGGTCGCGTCCGCGAGGAGGACGAGCAGTGCGCCGAGCAGTCCGGCGGCGGGGATCAGGAGCAGGTGCCGGCGCAGCGCGCGGACCCGCCCCGCGATCAGGCGGGCCACGACGGGCGCGCCGAGGCCGACGAAGCCGATCGGGCCGGCGAGGGTCACCGCCGTGCTGGTCAGGAGTACCGCGCAGATCACCGCGGTCACGCGGGTGGTGCGGATCGGCACACCGAGGGTGGAGGCGGTGTCGTCGCCGAGGTTCATCACGTCGAGCCGCCTGGACAGTGCCAGGGCGACGCACAGCATGACGGCGATGAGGGGGGCGGCGCGCATCGACGCGTCGATGTTCAGCTGCGCGAGCGAGCCGCTTCCCCAGGCGAAGAGACCGGTCGTGTTCTGGTTGAAAAGGATCAGGAGCATCCCGGTCGCCGCGTCCAGGGCCATCGCCGTCGCCGATCCGGCGAGGATGAGGCGGGTGCCGGCGGTGCCCGCGGCACGGCCCGCGAGGAGCAGCACGAGCGCCGCCGCGACGAGCCCGCCGGCGAACGCGACGGCGCCCGACGCCCACAGCGGGACGGCGAGGCCGAAGGCGGCGACGAGCGTGAGGGTGAAGTAGGCCCCGGACGTGACCGCGAGGGTGTCCGGCGAGGCGAGCGTGTTGTGGGTGACGGACTGCAGGAGTGTGCCGGCGCAGCCGAGGGCGAAGCCCACCGCCACGCCCGCGAACAGCCGCGGCAGGCGCGAGCCGGTCAGGATCTCACCGACGGGCGCGCCGCCCTCGCCCTCGTGTCCCCCGGCGAGATGGCGCAGCAGGTCGCGGACGCCGACGCCCGAAGTCCCCTGTGTCAGGTGCCACATGCCGACCAGGACGGTGGCGGCGAGGAGGAGTGCCAGGACGGCCGCCCCGGCGGGGCCGCTGCCGCGACCGGCGGCCGGCAGCGGCCCCGCCTCAGGTGCCGCTGTGCGTACAGTGCTCACTTCTTGTCGAGCACGTCGACGTACGCGTCGATGGCCTGCGCGCAGGAGCGCGGACCGCCGGCGCCCCAGACGCGCGCCGGGAACGCGTGGGCGCGGCCTTCCTTCACGGCCGGGAGCTTCTTCCAGATCGGGTTCTTGGCCAGCGCCGCGACGTAGCCGCCGGCGCCGTCGTCGTTCGCGTAGAAGAGGTTGGCGTCGCCCACGCCGGTGAGTCCCTCGACATCGGTCTGCGCGAGGCCGTAGGCGGCGTCCACGCCTCCGTCACCGTGCTTCTTGTTGACGTCGTTGGTCCACGCCGGGGTCATGCCGAGTTCCTTGCCTATCTCGGTGAACAGGGCGCCGTCGGCGTAGGGGCGTACGGTCAGGTTGCCTCCTTCGAGCCAGCCGTCGAAGAAGAGGAAGTCCTTCGTCGGCAGGTCCGCCTCGGTGACCTGCCGCTTCGCCGTCGCGAGGTGCTGGTCGAACTCCTTGAGCACCTGGTCCGCCCGCTCCGTGCGTCCCGTCGCCGCACCGATCATGCTGAACACCTTCCGCATGTTCCCGATCGGGTCCTTCGGGTCCGCGCCACGCGTGGCCATGACGGGGACGCCACGCTTCTCCAGCTTCTTGATCATCTCGTCCTTGGCGTCGAAGGCCTCCACGACGATGAGATCGGGCTTGGCGGCGTAGAGGGTGTCGAGGTCGGGCTCCTCGCGGGTGCCGATGTCCGTCACGCCGGCGGGCAGCTTCTCCGCACTGGTCCAGGTGCGGTAGCCCTTGGCGTCGGAGACGGCCGTGGGGGTGACGCACAGCGTCAGCGCGTCCTCGACCTGCTGCCATTCGAGGACGGCGATCCGCTTGGCGGGCTTGTCGAGCTTCACCTGGCGGCCGACCCCGTCCTTGAAGGAGACGGGTTCCGTCGAGGGGGCCGTGGTGTCCTGGGCGCAGTCCTTCGACGCGGGGGACGCGGCGGCGCTGCTGCCGGCCGTCGCCTTGTCGACGTCGGTCGTTCCGCAGGCCGCTGCGGCGAGCAGGGCGAGCCCGGTCGAGGCTGCGGCCGCCAGGCGACGGGCACGGTTCATGAGGGTTCCTCTTTCACAGGTGACGAGTGGCGACGCGGAGATGACGCGTCGGCGTTTTCGGGGCGGCCGGCTCCGGCGGAACGGCCGATGTGGCGCTCCGGGAGACGTGCCGCCGCGTTCAGGAGAGGTGGCGTCCGATCGGTTCGACGCGGAGCCGTCCCGTTCCGGGGTCGACGTCGACCTCGACGCGAATGTCGTAGACCTCACCGATGTTCTCGGCGGTGAGGACGTCGGCGGGTTTGCCGGCCGCGTGGACCCGGCCCGAGCGCATGAGGACGAGGGTGTCCGCGACCCGGGAGGCCTGGTCGAGGTCGTGCAGCACGATCCCGACCGCGATGCCGTGTTCCTCGACGAGATCCCGTACCAGGTCGAGCGTCTCGAACTGGTAGCGCAGGTCGAGGTGGTTGGTCGGCTCGTCCAGGAGCACGACGCCGGTGTCCTGGGCCAGGCAGGCGGCGAGCCAGACCCGCTGCATCTCCCCGCCGGAGAGTTCTCCGACCTGCCGCCCGGCCATGTCGCGTACTCCGGTCACCCCCATCGCGTGGTCGACGGCGGCACGGTCGTCCGCGGTGGGTCCGGAGAAGCCGCTCCGGTACGGATGGCGCCCGAAGGCGACGACCTCCGCGACCGTCAGCCCCTGGGGAGCGGGCCTCGACTGGGAGAACAGCGTGACCTCGCGCGCGAACCGGCGGGAGCTGAGCAGGGCCGCGTCACGTTCGGGCTCCCCCTCGGGGGCGCCGAGCATCACCCGGCCGCCGTCCAGCCGGTGCAGCCGGGAGAGCGCGCGCAGCAGCGTGGACTTCCCGCTGCCGTTCGGCCCCACCAGCGCGGTCACCCGGCCGGGTTCCAGGGCGACCGAGACACCGTGGACGACGGGCTTGCCGTCGTAGCGCAGCACCAGGCCGTGCCCGATGAGCGCGGCCACCGGGGCGGTGGCGGCAGGGGTGGCCACGGGTTCTCCGGCAGACCGGAAGGAGCTTTTGAACATGAGGGTGTCCGGACGATCGGGGAATGGGGAGCGCGGCAACCTCCGTCCGGTGTGACCGGCCAGGCCGTGCGCTCGCCCGCACACGGACAGCGTCGTGCACGGCAAGCACCAACTAAGGGTTACCTAACTCGCTGAAGAGTACATTCCGCTTGTCGCGTCGACAATCAGGGGTTCTGGTCATGCGATACGGGATTCCGGACATCCTCCGACGATCCGGCCGCCGCGCCGAAGAACGCGCCCGGCGTGATGCCCATGACCCGCCGGAAGGCGACGATGAAGGAACTGGGCTGCGCGTAGCCGAGCACCTCGGAGACCGTCGTCACCTCGAAGCCTTCACCGAGCAGCATCAGCGCCCGGTGCACCCGCAGCATCTGCCGCCACTGCGCGAAGGAGAGACCCGTCGACTGACGGAAGGCGCGGGTGATCGTGCGGTCGCTGACCTCCAGCCGCGCCGCCCAGTCCTCGAGCGAGCGGCCGTCGGAAGGATCACCCAGCAGGGTCTCGGCGATGGCGTCGATCCGTGGATCGCCCGGCAGCTGCAAGGCGAACTGACGCTCCGACGGCCGGATCACGTCGAAGACGACCGACTCCGCCCGCGCCCTGGCCCCGGCGTCGAGGTCTGCGCGGGACAGATGGGTCAGCAGCGACTCCAGCAACGGCGTCATCGCGATCGCCAGGGGTTCCGTGAACGCGAGCGGGGTGCGACCGGGTGCGAAGAAGGCGTGGAAGAACTCCGCACCCGCCGTGGCCCGGCCCTCGTGGACCATGCCGGCGGGCATCCAGAGGCCGTGCCCCTCGACCACGGTCAGGACGCGGTCCCCCACCCGGGACGTCAGCGTCCCCCCGCGCGCCCAGACGAGTTCGTGCAGGTCGTGCGAGTGCGGCGACCACTCCGTGGGGACGGCGACGATCCGGAATCCGGCAAGGATGGCACCTGCCGCCGGCTCGGGGAGCGGCTCGGCCCGCCGCACCACGGTGCCCACCTCGCGCCGCCACATCCCGGGGGTCGCCGCACCACGGGACGCTCGAACCATGGCGGGGAGTCTATCGGCGCCGGTCACCACCGGCCGCGTCGGACCCCGGAGGCCTTGCGGGAGCGGTGGCGACGCGCAGAGAAAGAGGCGATGTTCAAATGTCTGATGTTTGTATATGGTGCTCGTATGAAACACATCAGCGCACCGCGACGGACGGCCAGCCTGTCCGCCCAGCTCGTGGACAGTCTCCGCTCGCACATCGAGTCGGGCGGGTGGCCGGTGGGGACGAGGATCCCGCCGGAGCAGGCCCTCATCGAGGAGCTCGGGGTCGGACGCAGCACGCTGCGGGAGGCGATCGGCGCGCTGGTGCACCTGGGCCTGCTGGAGCCCCGGGCCGGTGACGGCACCTACGTCCGCTCATCGAGCGAGCTCCAGTCGGTCATGGTGCGGCGGGCGAGTTCCGCGCAGCGGGACAACGTGCTGGAGCTGCGGACCGTGCTGGAGGAGTACGCCTCCGGTACCGCGGCCCTGCGCCGCAGCGAGGGCGAGTTGCAGCGGCTGCGGGAGCTGCTGGCCGACGCCGACACGGCCTGTGCCGGTGAGGACACGTCCGCGGCCACGAGCGTCGACGCGCTGTTCCACCGGGCGGTGGTCCGGGCGAGCGGGAACGACCTGCTGATCGAGGTGTACGACTACCTCGGTACGGCACTCACCTCGTCCCTGGGCGGCCTGCCCTGGGACACCGCCCACGCCGAGGAACACGCCGCTCTGCACCGGCGGCTCGTGGACGCGATCGACGCCCGGGACCAGGGCGGCGCGCGCGACGCGGCGGCCGCGATCGTCCGGCTCACCCGCGACCACGAGACCGGTACGCCACGACACGCGGAGGACCGGTGAGCACGCGGCCCGCTCCGAAGCCCCTTCAGCGCTCCGTCCCCGGATCACCCGCCGCCGAGCCCGCCGGGCCCGCCGTGCCGGTCGGGCTCGTCATCGCCATCTGCCTCGTGGCGGCGAACCTGCGCACCACCCTCACCGGTGTCGGCGCCCTGCTGCCGGAGATCGAGCACGGCAGCGGCCTGACATCGAGCTGGGGCGGGCTGCTGAGCACCCTCCCCCTGCTGACGTTCGCGGCGACGTCACCCCTGGTCGCCCGCGCCTCCCACCGGCTGGGCAGCGCACGCCTGCTCGTGGCGGCGCTCGGCGTGCTGGCCGTCGGGACGGTGGTCCGCTCCCTCCCCTCCGTCATCTGCCTGTTCGCCGGCACGGTGATCCTCTCCGCGGCCATCGCGTTCGGCAACGTGCTGCTGCCCGCCCTGATCAGGCGGAGCATGCCCGCCCACCGCATCCAGGCCGTCAGCGCCCTCTACGTGACCGTCATGGGCCTCATGGCCGCGGTGTCGTCCGGGGTTTCCGCCCCACTGGCCCACACGCTGCCGGGTTCCTGGCGCACCGCGCTGGCCTGGGGCGTCGCGTTCACCGTCGCGGCCTTCCTCGCCTGGCTGCCCCGGATACGGGGCGACAGGCCGCAGGAGTCCACCGGGGCGGCCCACAGCCCGGTGCCGTGGCGGTCGCGGCTCGCCTGGCAGGTCACCTTCTTCATGGGCCTGCAGTCCCTGGCCTTCTACACCGCCGTCGCCTGGCTGCCCAGCATCCTGATCGACCGCGGCACGAGCAGCACCACGGCCGGCTGGCTGCTCTTCTACTACCAGGTGGTGTCCCTGGCGGCCAGCAGCCTCCTGCCCCTGCTCACCCGGGGCCGCCACGACCAGCGCTGGACCGCGGCCGGGGCCTCGGCCCTCGTGGCAGGCGGCTTCACCGTACTGGTCGCGGCCCCCGCGCTGTCCGTCCTGGCGTGCACCCTGCTCGGGCTCGGCGGCGGCGCCTGCCTCGTCCTCGCGCTGACCTTCCAGAGCCAGCGCGCCGGCACCTCCGGCGAAGCCGCCGCGCTGGCGGGCATGGCACAGTCCATCGGCTACCTCGTGGCGGCGGCCGGCCCGCTCCTGCTGGGCATCCTGCACGACACCACGCACAGCTGGACGCTCCCGCTCACCGTCCTGGCCGTCCTCGGCATCGCCACGGCGGCCGCCGGACACGGCGCGGGACGGGACCGCCACATCCATCAGGCCTCCGACTGACTGGACCGCCCTGCCCGCTCAGCGCCGTACGCGCGGCATCCCGAGGCCGATCCAGGAGATGATCTCCCGCTGGATCTCGTTGTTCCCGCCGCCGAAGGTGAAGATGACCGCGGAGCGGTATCCGCGTTCGAGTTCGCCGTGCAGGACGGCGCCCGCCGAGCCCTCCTTGAGCGGGCCGGCCGAGCCGACGACCTCCATGAGCCAGGCGTAGGCGTCGCGGCGCGCCTCGGAGCCGTAGACCTTCACGGCGGAGGCGTCCTGCGGGGTGAGGGTGTTGTGCTGGACGGCTGACACCATCTGCCAGTTGAGCAGTTTCATGGCGTCCAGGCGGGTGTGGGTGCGGGCGAGGCGGGCGCGGACCCAGCCGAGGTCGATGACGCGGCGGCCGTCGGCCAGGCGGGTGTCGGCGGCCCAGCGGCGGACGTTGTGCAGGGCGCGGATGGCCATGGTGCCGTGGGCGGCGAGGGTGACGCGTTCGTGGTTGAGCTGGTTGGTGATGAGCCGCCAGCCCTTGTTCTCCTCACCGACCCGCCGGGAGACGGGGACGCGGATGTTCTCGTAGTAGCTCGCGGTGGTGTCGTGCGAGGCGAGGGTGTTGATCAGGGTGCAGGAGTAGCCGGGGTCGGACGTCGGGACCAGGAGCATGGTGATGCCCTTGTGCGGCGGGGCGTCCGGGTCGGTGCGGGCGGCGAGCCAGACCCAGTCGGCGGTGTCGCCGTTGGTCGTCCAGATCTTCTGTCCGTTGACGACGTAGGTGTCGCCCTCGCGCACCGCCCGGGTCTTCAGGGCGGCGAGGTCGGTGCCCGCGTCGGGTTCGCTGTAGCCGATCGCGAAGTCGAGCTCGCCGGAGAGGACCTTGGGCAGGAAGTAGGCCTTCTGCTCGTCGGTGCCGAACTGCATGATCGTCGGGCCGACGGTGTTGAGGGCCATCAGCGGCAGCGGGACCCCCGCCTGCGCGGCCTCGTCGAAGAAGATGAACTGCTCCATCGGCGACAGGCCGCGTCCGCCGTACTCCGTGGGCCAGCCGACGCCGAGCCAGCCGTCCGCGCCCAGGCGTCGGATGGTCTCCCGGTAGAAGCGCTTCTGCGCCGCGGGGTCCGCGTAGCGCGCGTAGGCGTTGTCGGGGACCAGGGCGGCGAAGTATGTGCGCAGCTCAGCGCGCAACTGCTGCTGCTCAGGCGTGTATTCGAGGTGCACGGCCCCTCCAGGAGTCTCGCGGTCGCGTCGCCCGTGTGCGGCGGCGCACACAGTAGAACGTGTTGCAAGAATCCGGAAGGGGCACGGAACCCCGGCACCCGGAGGTCAGCGTCTGACGGCGCGCAGCACCACGAACTTGGGGTCGCCGGCCACCGTGGTGCAGTTGCCGAACGTGCGGCGGAGCTGGGTGTGGTAACCGAGGTGCCGGTTGCCCACGACCCACAGCTCGCCGCCCTGACGCAGCGCGGCACGGGCTCCGTGGAACATGTTCCGGGCGGTGGCGTCCGTGGTGGCCTGGTGCGAGTGGAAGGGCGGATTGTTGAGGATCAGGTCGACGCTCGCGGGCGCGGTGCCGGCCAGTCCGTCCCCGACCACGAACCGGGCCTCGGTCCCCGCGTCGGCATTGGCCCGGAAGGTCGCCTCGGCCGCGGCGACGGCATGGTAGGACTCGTCGATGAAGGTGACCTCGGCCTCGGGGTTGGTGAGCGCGGCGGAGAGTCCGAGGACACCGTTTCCGCAGCCGAGGTCGACGACCCGTTCGCGGCCGCTGCGTACCGGCAGGTGCTTCAGGAAGAAGCGGGTGCCGATGTCGAGCCGTTCCGCGCAGAAGATCCCGGCGTGGTTGGTGACGGTCCGCCCCGCCACTGCGCCGACGTCGTCGGGCAGCTCGTAGCGGTGGGGCCAGGGGCTGCTCGCGCGGACCGCGGCCTGGTCGGGCGTGGAGTGGATGAGCCGGGCCTTCTTGACCGCCAGGGAGGTGCGGGTGGTGCCGATGATGCGCTCGAACAGCTTGAGGGTGGAGGTGTGGATCTCCTTCACCATCCCGGTGCCGATGACGACGGTGCCCGGGTGGACGGCGGGCGCGAGCCGGTAGAGCTGGTCCTCCAGAAGCGCGAGGCTCTTGGGCACCCGTACGAGAAGGACGTCGATCCGTTCCGGCGGGGTGTCTCGCGCGGACAGCAGCCGCACGGCGTCCGCGTCGGCGCCGTTGCGTTCCAGGTTCGCCGCCGTCGCCCGCTGCGCGAGGTAGGAGTCGGTGATCTGTACCGGACGGTGACCGGCCAGGACCGTGCTCAGCGCGCCCCAGCGGTCACCGACCACGACGACACTGCCGGACAGGTCGACCGGACTCGCCCCGTCGATCCCCTCCAGGTGCCGCAGCAGGTATTCGTCGGCCGCGTCCCAGGCGCGGAAGGGGTCGCGGGGGTCCTCGGGGAATCGGGCGAGGTCGTAACCGGCCCCTGACGTCGTCAAACGGTTCATATAGCGTTCAGGCTAACCGAGCGGCGGGAGACACCCGAACACTCCCGGCCACCGGGGCGGGGAGAAGCGGCCGCACTCCCCCGCACCCGGAGCCCGGCGGCGGTTACGGCAGTTGCTTGTCGATGGCCGACCGGCCCTCCCTGACCAGCCTGGACCGCGCCCATTCAAGGGTCTGCGGTGTCAGGTCCCGCCCGGAGGCGAGCACCAGGTCCTCGGGCGAAGGGTCATCGCTCGCACCGGTGTGCAAGAGGCTGTCGGGGGTCACCCCCCGGAGTACGGATGGGGCCGCTCCCCCGGGTGCGGATATGAATTCGGGCTCGTCGCTCATGCCGCCTCCTCGTCCTTGCGGCAATTCTCGCCCCGCCCGGACGGGGGCGCATCCGATGCCCGCCGGTAACGCACTCGCGCCCCGGCCACCCACCCTCACTTGACCTGCACATGATAGGTACGCAGCGTTCACACCCGGGTCACGGTGCGTGTGGAAGGCTCCGCTGACCAACCATCACACGACCACCGCGAAGCCGCCCCCCACCCTGCGCCGGCGCCGCGGTGCCCGTATTTCCGGAGAGGACACCCCACATGTCCCGTCGTCACCTTCCCTACCGGCGCCCGCTGCTGGCCACTCTCGCGGCCTTCGCGGTCCTCACCGGCACAGCGGCCGCCGCACCGGCCGACACCCCGCCGGCTCCGGCGGCCGTCACCACCCCGCTCGGCGCACTGGACGACACGTACTACCAGGACGCTCTCGGCAAGACCGGGACCGCGCTCAAGGGCGCCCTGCACACGATCATCAGCGACCAGTCCGAGCTCAGCTACAGCCAGGTGTGGGACGCGCTCAAGGACACGGACGAGGACCCGTCGGACTCCTCGAACGTGATCCTCCTCTACTCCGGCCGCTCCGAGCCCAAGAGCGACAACGGCGGCGGCACCGGCCAGTGGAACCGGGAGCACGTCTGGGCCAAGTCCCACGGCGACTTCGGCACGGCCACCGGGCCGGGCACCGACATCCACCACCTGCGCCCGGCGGACGTGTCGGTCAACTCCGTACGCGGGAACAAGGACTTCGACAACGGCGGCAGCGAGGTGAGCGGGGCGCCCGGCAACTACACCGACGGCGACTCCTTCGAACCGCGCGACGCCGTCAAGGGCGACGTCGCCCGCATGATCCTCTACATGGCGGTGCGGTACGAGGGCGACGACTCCTTCGCCGACCTGGAGCCCAACGACCAGGTGTCGAACGGCTCCGCCCCGAACATCGGCCGGCTCTCCGTGCTGAAGGCGTGGAGCCAGGAGGACCCGCCGGACACCTTCGAGAAGCGGCGCAACGACGTCATATTCGACCAGTACCAGCACAACCGGAACCCGTTCGTCGACCACCCGGAATGGGTGGACGCCATCTGGTAGGCCGCCGACCGGCGCGACGGGGCCGGCCGGGTACTCAGCCGGTCCGCCCTGTCGCACACCAGTCGACCGCGTCCTCGCGGGAGACGAAGTACCGGGGAGCCCCGGCGGCGCCCTGTCCCGCGAGGCGGCCCGCCGGGTCGGCCACGGCGGTGCGCCGGCCGCCGGCCGTGAGCCGGGCGAGGCCGCCGTTCAGCATCGCCCGGGCCGCCGTGTCGATGTCCGTCACCCGCCGCAGGTCCAGCACCACGGCCGCGGTGTCCTGCGGGCCCGACTCGTCCAGCGCGTAGAGCACCCGCTCGGCCGCGGTGAAGTCCAGCGCGCCCTGGGCCGCGACGACAGCCACCCGCTCACGGCGGGCACGTTCCCGCTCCTGCGACGGCGCGGAGGGCAGATCGTCGGCGGTGGTGACCAGCGTGACGGTGGAGCCCGCGAGGGCCGGGTTGTGCATGAGGTGCAGCCCGAACCGCTCGGACAGTGCGGCGAGCGCCAGACGTCCGCGTACGGAGGTCCCGGCCGCGTCGAGGAGCGGGCTGTACGCCGCCAGTCCGAACCGGGCCGGTCCGGCGGCGATCAGGCCGCCGGACACCCCGCTCTTGGCCGGCAGCCCCACCCGCAGCAGCCAGTCGCCCGAGGCGTCGTACATCCCGCACGTCGCCATCACGGCGAGCACGTGCGCGGCGACGGGCTCCGGCACCACCGCGTCCCCGGTGATCGGGTTGACTCCGCCGTTGGCCAGGGTCGCCGCCATCGCGGCCAGGTCCAGCGCCGTGACCCGTACCGCGCACTGGCGGAAGTACGTCTCGACGGCCGCGACCGGGTCCACGGGGAGCGGTCCGGCGCTGCGGATCAGATACGCCAGGGCGCGGTTGCGGTCGCCGGTGAGCGCCTCGGAGGCGTACACCTGCTCGTCGACGTCGAGCGGCCGGCCGGCGAAGCGGCTCAGGAAGTCCAGGATCCGGTCGAACCTCGGGGCGTCCCGGGTGTCCGGGACCAGTGCGGTGGTGACGATGGCGCCGGCGTTGACCATGGCGTTGGCGGGGCGTCCGGTGCCCGGTTCCAGGCTGATGGCGTTGAACGCCTCGCCGCTGGGCTCGGCGCCGACCCAGCGGCCCACCTCGTCGAGTCCGGCCTCGGACAGGGACAGGGCGTAGACGAACGGCTTCGACACGGACTGGGCGGTGAACGGCACCTCGACGTCGCCGGTGCTGTAGCGGTGCCCGTCCATGCTGATCAGGGCCAGCCCGAACGCGTCGGGCTCGGCCAGGGCCAGCTGCGGAATGTAGTCGGCGAGCCTGCCGTCGCGCAGACCGGCGAACCGGGTGTGCAGTTCGCGCAGGGCGTCCGTGACCGCGTCGGCTGCGTTCACCGGTGGGCCGTCAGCCGCGCTCGGCCTGCGCGATCCGCGGGAACGTCTTGACGCCCGCGGCCTTGCGGCTGTTGGCGTGCCGGCTGACCGTGCGTCCGGGCGGTGCGTCCGCGAAGCCGAGCACCACGGAGTCCAGGACCTTCTCGGAGGCGTCGACGAACTCCACCTCGACCGCGTAGAAGGCGGCCTTGCCGGTGGGGTTGGTCACCCGGACGAGGGCGCTGCGGAACTGCTCGGAGGGCTCGACCGCGAGGCCGTTGACGGAGACGTCCTTGGCCGCGTTCCCCTTTCCCTTCACGCCCTTGAGCGTGCTGACGGCCTTCTGCCGGTTGCGCTCCGCCTCGGCGGACACCGAGGCCGCGAACTCCTGCTGGGTGCGCCGGCTCTCGGAGGCGCCCGGGGACGCCTTCGGCTCGGCGGACACCGTGCGAGTGCTTCTGGCCGTGCCCTGCGACGAGGTGTCGGAGCTGTCGCAGGCGGCGGTGCCGGCGACGATCACCGCGGCCAGCACGGCGGGGGTCAGGCTGCGGGCTGTGCGGCGGCCGATGGCGCGTCGCACAAGGCTGGTCTGGTTCACGGACGCTCCGTCTGCTCGGAAGTACGAAGGAAGGACCAAGAAGGAAAAGGGGTTGCGGGGTTACGGACTGGAGCGGGCCGGGTCACGTCCCCGGGGTCATGCCGCGTCCTCGCCGAAGATGTCGCGGAGGCGGGTCTCGCTCCCGCTGTCCAGGTTGCTGTGGAGCAGCTCGGCGCCGCCGCCCGGGAGCGCCTGGCTGATGCGCTCGGGCACCTCGTTCATGGTGAGGAGGAACAGCGCGGACGTTCCCGGCGTGACCTTCTCCTTGACCTCGGCGATGAACTCGTCGTCGATGCCGACGTCCGCCAGCTTTCCGCCGAGCGCCCCGGCGGCCGCGCCGATCGCGGCGCCCAGCAGCGGCATCAGGAAGATCAGTCCGAAGAGCATTCCCCAGAACGTGCCGCTGAGCGCACCCGCGCCGACCAGGTTGAGCAGCTGCTTCGTCCGCGGCTTCGACCGGTCCGCGGGCCAGCTCACCACCGCCGCGTCCAGGATCTTGATCAGGCCCTCCTTCTGCAGGGAGATCAAGGTCGCCTCCACGTCCTCCGCGCCTTCGGCGGACTGGAATTTCCACACGGTGAGCGTGGACATCGCACATACCTCCTGGAGCCGGTAGCACCAACTCGCCCATATTAGGATCAAAAGGTATGAATTGACTCGTCGAATCACCCGCTTCGCACCGCGGTACGCCAAGTCCCCGGGAGGGAACAGATGGACACGGATGCCCTGACCGCCGGCCTCTTGCAGGAGCTCCGGGCGGCCAAGCCCTATCCCGCCCTGTCCCTGACCATGCCGACCCACCGCCGCGCACCCGACAACGCGCAGGACGCCGTCCGGCTGCGCAACCTGGTCGCGGCGGCGGGCAGCCGGCTCGACGCCGATCCGCAGGTCGACCGCGAGACCCGGGCCGCCGTCAAGCAGCAGCTCGACCGGGCGGTCGCCGAGATCGATCCGCGCCGGGCCCTGGACTCGCTGGTGGTCCTCGCGACGGCCGACGAGTACCAGATCTGGCAGCTCCCGCGCACCGCGCCCGAACGAGTGGTGCTGAGCGACACCTACCTCACCCGCAACCTGGTCGCCGCCAAGGCGCAGGCCCGGCCGTTCTGGGCGCTCACCGTCTCCGCCGACCACGCGGCCCTGTTCAGCGGCACCACGGACGGCGCGCACGAGGAGCGGATCGGCGGCTTCCCGCTGACGGCCCCGCACGAGCCGCCCAACCCGCAGCGCGAGGAGCGGATCGGCGACACCCCGAGCACCTTCAGCGACGAGGACACCCGCCAGTTCCTGCGGACGGTGGACGAGAAGCTGCGCGGGGTCCTCGCCACGGACCCGCGCCCGCTGTACCTGGTCGGCCTCGCCCCCGCACTGGCCATGCTGGACGAGGTGGGCGAGAGCACCTCGGCCGCGGCCGGCCGGGTCACCAAGGGCGCACCCGCCGACACCACGCCGGGCGGGCTGCTCACCGAGCTGCGGCCCGCCCTGGAAGCGAGGCAGCAGCGGTTCGCCGCCGAGATCGAGGGCAAACTCGACGAAGCCCGCGGCCGTCGCGCCTTCGCCGGCGGGCTCGACGAGGTGTGGGCCGCCGTGCGCGAGGCGCGCGTCGGCCTGCTGGCGGTCGAGGAGCACTACCAGCAGACGGTCCGGGTAGCCCAGGAGCACCTTGAGCCCGTGACGGAGGCAGACCTGGACCCGGCGGACGAGAAGGTCCGCGAGGACTTCGTCGACGAGCTGGTCGAGGCGGCGCTGGACAGCGGCGCCGACGTGGTGTTCGTCGCGGACGACTCGCTCAAGGAGCACGGGCGGATCGCGGCGGCCCTGCGCTACTGAACGGGGCGCCGGCAGACGGAGTCGGGGCCGGGCCCCGATGAGAGGAGAGCACACCATGCCACGCGGATCGAGTCCGAAGCGCGAGCGCCAGTACGAGCACATCAAGGAGTCCGCCCAGGAGCGCGGGGTCGGTGAGGACCGGGCGGAGGAGATCGCGGCCCGTACGGTCAACAAGGAGCGCGCCCGCTCCGGCGAGTCCAGGACCGCGAGCCGCACGTCGACCGAGGACATCTCGTCCTCCCGGCGCGGCGGCCTGCGCTCGCACAGCGGAGCACAGGGCCCCACGCGCGACCAGCTCTACGAAGAGGCGAAGCACAAGAACGTCAAGGGGCGTTCGACGATGACGAAGGCGCAGCTGGCCCGGGCTGTCGGCCGCTGACCCGTCGCGTGACGGCAGGGCCCGGACGGTGCGGCCGTCCGGGCCCTGCCGTTGCGTGCGGCCTCAGCCCTCCCAGGTCCAGTCGGCGACCTCGGGCAGGTCCGTGCCGTGCTCGCGGATCCAGTCGTGGTGACGGGTCCGGGTGTCGGACATCGCCTGACGCACCGCCACGGCGCGGACGCCGAGGCCCGGAACCCGGTCGATGACGTCCATGACCAGCCGGTAGCGGTCGAGGTCGTTGCGGACCACCATGTCGAACGGCGTGGTGGTGGTGCCCTCCTCCTTGTAGCCCCGCACGTGCAGCTGCGCGTGACCGGTGCGGCGGTAGGCAAGGCGGTGGATCAGCCAGGGGTAGCCGTGGTAGGCGAAGATCACCGGCTTGTCGCGGGTGAAGAGCGCGTCGTACTCGGAGTCGGGCATCCCGTGCGGATGCTCACCGTGCGGCATCAGCCGGGCCATGTCGACGACGTTCACCACCCGCACCGCCAGCTCGGGCAGGTGACGCCGCAGCAGACCGGCCGCCGCCAGTACCTCCAGGGTGGGGACGTCCCCGGCGCAGGCGAGCACCACATCGGGTTCGCGGCTGCCGTCCTCCGTCCCCGCCCACTCCCAGACCCCGGCGCCACGCGCGCAGTGCGCTCGGGCCTGGTCGAGGGTGAGCCAGTCGAAGCTGGGCTGCTTGCCGGCCACGATCACGTTGACGTAGTCGCGGCTGCGCAGCGCGTGGTCGGCCACGGACAGCAACGTATTGGTGTCCGGGGGCAGATAGACGCGGACGACCTCGGGGCTCTTGTTGAGGATGTGGTCGACGAAGCCCGGGTCCTGGTGCGAGAAGCCGTTGTGGTCCTGGCGCCAGACGTGCGAGGTGAGGAGGTAGTTGAGGGAGGCGATGGGGCGGCGCCACGGCAGCCGGCGCGAGGTCCGCAGCCATTTGATGTGCTGGTTGACCATCGAGTCGACGATGTGGGCGAACGCCTCGTAGCAGGAGAACAGTCCGTGCCGGCCGGTGAGGAGATATCCCTCCAGCCAGCCCTGGCACAGGTGCTCGGAGAGGACCTCCATGACGCGGCCGTCGCGCGCCAGGTGCTCGTCGGTGGCCAGCGTCCCGGCCTGCCAGGCCTTGCCTGTGGCCTCGTACAGGGCTTCGAGCCGGTTGGAGGCGGTCTCGTCGGGGCCGACGACCCGGAAGTCCCTGCGGTCCGCGGTGGCCGCCATCACGGCCTCCAGCAGTCCGCCCAGGACCCGGGTCGGTTCGTGCAGGACGGTGCCCGGCCGGTCCACCCGGACCTCGTGCGCCTCCAGGGGCGGGACGGGCAGGTCGCGCAGGAGCAGCCCGCCGTTGGCGTACGGGCTGGAGCCGAGCCGGGCCGCGCCCCCGGGCACGCAGGCGAGGACCTGTTCCGAGGGGCGCCCTTCGGCGTCGAAGAGCTCCTCGGGCCGGTAGGAGCGCAGCCAGGCCTCCAGCTGCCGCAGGTGCGCCGGGTTGTCGCGGACGCCGGGCAGCGGGACCTGGTGGGCGCGCCAGGTGCCTTCGACGGGCAGCCCGTCCACCTCGGCGGGGCCGGTCCAGCCCTTCGGGGTGCGCAGCACGATCATGGGCCAGCGCGGGCGGTCGGTGTCGCCGCCGGTCCGGGCGGCCCGCTGGAGCTCGGCGATGCGGTCGACGGCCCGGTCCATGGCGGCGGCCATCGCCCGGTGCACGGTGAGGGGGTCGTCGCCCGCCACGTACAGCGGTTCGTGTCCGTAGCCGCGCAGCAGGGCGTCGAGCTCCTCCTCCGGGAGGCGCGCGAGCACCGTCGGGTTGGCGATCTTGTAGCCGTTGAGGTGGAGGACGGGCAGGACGGCTCCGTCGTGGACCGGGTCGAGGAACTTGTTGGCGTGCCAGGAGCCGGCGAGCGGGCCGGTCTCCGCCTCGCCGTCCCCGATGACGCAGGTGACGAGCAGTTCCGGGTTGTCGAGTGCGGCGCCGTAGGCGTGGGCGAGGGAGTAGCCGAGTTCGCCGCCCTCGTGGATGGAGCCGGGGGTCTCGGGTGCGACGTGGCTGGGCACGCCGCCGGGGAAGGAGAACTGCTTGAACAGCAGGCCCATGCCCGCCGCGTCCCGGCTGACGTCGGGGTACGTCTCCGAGTAGCTGCCCTCGAGCCAGGAGTTGGCGAGTACGGCGGGGCCGCCGTGGCCGGGGCCCCAGACGCACAGGGCGGGGATCCCGCGCGCGGCGATGACCCGGTTGAGGTGCGTGTGGACGAGGTTGAGTCCGGGCGAGGTGCCCCAGTGGCCGAGCAGCCTGGGCTTGATGTGCTCGGGGGCGAGCGGCCGGGTCAGCAGCGGGTTGTCCATCAGGTAGATCTGGCCGACGGCCAGGTAGTTGGCCGCCCGCCAGTGGGCGTCGAGTGCGGAGATCTCTTCGTCGGACGGGCCGGCCGTCGGCGCGGACGGTGGGGCGTCGCTCATGGTCACCTCTCAGCAGGCGTGGATCGGCACGGGCGGCGGGGTGTCACCGCGGCTCGCGGCCGTACCAGACGGTGGTGGCGTTGCAGAACTCGCGGATGCCGTGTCCGGCGAGCTCACGCCCGTAACCGGAGCGCTTCACGCCGCCGAACGGCAGCGCGGGGTGGGAGGCCGTCATCCCGTTGAAGAAGACGCCGCCCGCCTCCAGATCGCGCACGCAGCGCCGGCTCTCCTCGGCGTCGCGGGTCCATACGTTGGAGCTGAGGCCGAACGGGGTGTCGTTGGCGAGCTCCAGTGCCTCGTCGAGGCTGCCGGCCCGGTAGAGCGTGGCGACGGGGCCGAAGGTCTCCTCGCGGTGGATCCGCATGGCGGGCGTGATGCCGGTCAGCACGGTGGGGGCGTAGAACCAGCCGTTCTCCAGGCCGCCGCCCAGCCCCTCGGGCCGGCCGCCGCCGCACAGGGCGCCGGCGCCCTGCCGTACGGCGTCGTCGACGAGTTCCTCCAGGTCGGTGCGGCCCTGCTCGCTGGCGAGCGGGCCGACATCGGTGGACTCCTCCAGCGGGTCCCCGACGGTCAGGTCGCGCATGCCCACGGTGAAGCGTTCGGCGAACTCCTCGTACACCTCGGTGTGCACGATGAACCGCTTGGCGGCGATGCAGGACTGGCCGTTGTTCTGGACCCGGGCGGTGACCGCGGTGCGGGCGGCCCGCGCGACGTCGGCCGACGGCAGGACGAGATACGGGTCGCTGCCGCCCAGTTCCAGGACGGTGTGCTTGACCTCGTCGCCCGCTACGGCCGCGACGGCGCGGCCGGCCGGTTCGCTGCCGGTCAGGGTGGCGGCGGCGACCCGGCGGTCGCGCAGGATCGCCTCGACCGCCCCGGAGCCCACCAGCAGGGTCTGGAAGCAGCCCTCGGGGAAACCGGCCCTGCGGAACAGGTCGCCGAGGTAGAGCGCGGTCTGCGGCACGTTCGACGCGTGCTTCAGCAGCCCGGTGTTGCCCGCCATGAGGGCGGGGGCGGCGAACCGTACGACCTGCCAGAGCGGGAAGTTCCACGGCATCACGGCGAGGACGGTGCCCAGCGGGCGGTAGTGGACGTAGGCGCGCGAGGCGCCGGAGTCCTCGACGTCGGCGGGCGCGGGGTGCTCGTCGGCAAGGAGTCCCTCGGCGTGGGAGGCGTACCAGCGCATGGCCTTCGCGCACTTCGCGGCCTCGGCGCGGGCGGCCTTGACGGGCTTGCCCATCTCCAGGGCCATGGTGCGGGCGATGTCCCGCTGGTCCTCGTCGAGGAGGTCGGCGGCCCGGTTCAGCAGCCGGGACCGTTCACCGAACCCGGTGGTGCGGTACTCCCTGAAGGCGGTGTCCGCCGCGGCGAGCCGCCGCTCGATCTCGTCCGCTCCCAGGGCGTCGAACGTCCTGAGGGTCTCGCCGTTCGCGGGGTTGACCGTCGCGATGGGCATGACTGTGGCCTCCTTGCCTCGGTACTCCGACCGTGCCGCGCCGCGCGCGGTGGCGCAACGCGGGCACCGCACACGCGTACCCGTCCGGCGCGGACCATGCGTGCTGGACGCATGCGATCCGCGCCGGACGGGAGGCTGCGGGGTGGCCGCGCTCCGTGCCGCGCGCCTCAGACGAGGGCGGGGGCCTGTGCCGGGGCGGGCTCGGGGGCCTCGGTCCCGGCGGGGGCGGCCGCCTCGGCGTCGGGGAAGTCCGTGACCACCGCGGGCGGGCGGCGGAACTCGCGGACTCCGGGCAGCGGCGGGAGCGGCACCAGCGCGATGTGCTGCGGCTCCTGCGCGTAACGGGTGAACCAGACGACCTTGCCCCCGGCGGTCCGGCAGGTGCCCCAGCTGTCGCTGAGGGCCATCACCCGGCTGAGGCCGCCGCCCTCGTGGAGCAGCCTGGGCATTTCGGCGCCGTTGTCAGCGACGGAGACCGTGAGGTGCCGTCCGGACCAGCGGAGTTCGAGGACACAGGTGTTGTCGTCACCGACGTGCCGCTGGACGTTGGTCAGCAGCTCCTCCACAGCACGGCACACGGGCCGGATGTGGAGTTCGAGACTCCAGTGGCGCAGATGCGCGGCGATGATCCGCCGCAGCTGGGATACGCGCTCTGCCGAAACCTGGAGTTCGACCAGATATTGCCGGTCGAGTGGAACGGTCATCGTCGAGGCTCCTCACATCGAGGCCCACATGCTTCGCCCCGTTGAACGAACGACCCCCGAATGCAAAGAGTGAGCAGATGTCACTTCTGGGTCACTCCTTAGGGTGACCCGGTAGAGCCGGTTGCGCAACACATCCGGCCGCGCACCCCCGGTGACCGGCGCATTCGCCGCCGCCGGGGTGGGCGCGGCCCCTTCCTCAGGGCAGGTGCGGGAGCAGCCGGTCCGGGGTGAGGGGAAGCGTCCGGAGCCTGGCGCCCGTGGCGTGCCGGACGGCGTTCCCGATCGCCGCAGCCGCGCCGACGATGCCGATCTCGCCGATGCCCTTGCTGCCCATCGGGTTGAGGTGCGGGTCCTCCTCGTCGATCCAGTACGCCTCGATGCCGACCGCGTCCGCGCAGGCCGGCACGTGGTAGGAGGCCAGGTCGCTCTCGGTGAAGTCCCCGAAGACCGGGTCCATGGTGCTGGACTCGGTCAGTGCCATGCCGAGCCCCATGGTCATCCCGCCGATGAACTGGGAGCGTGCGGTGCGGGAGTTGAGGATGTGCCCGGCGGCGAAGACCCCGAGCATCCGGCGCATCCGGACCTCGCCGGTACGGCTGTCGACGGCGACCTCCGCGAAGTGCGCCCCGAAGGCGTGCCGGGCGTACGGGGACTCGGCCGCCGTCTCGCTCCCGGTGTCGGCGGTGACCGTCACTCCTCCGTCGGGCAGCGGTCCGGTCCGCGCACCGAGCTCCCGGACGAGGCCGGTGGCGGCCTTGTGCACCGACCAGCCCCAGGAGCCGGTACCGGAGGAACCGCCGGCCAGCGGGGCGTCCGGCAGGTCGCTGTTGCCGATGTCGATCCTCACGTTCTCCACCGGAGTCCCCAGCACGCTCGCGGCGATCTGGGCGAGGACGGTGCGGGCGCCGGTGCCGATGTCGGTGGCGTTGACCGCGATGCGGTACGAGCCGTCGGCCGCCGCGTGGGCCGAGGCGTGGGAGGCGCTCAGGTAGACGGGGTAGGTGGCCGAGGCGACGCCCGTACCGAGCAGCAGCGGTCCTTCCCGGCGGATCGCGGGGCGGGGATCGCGGCCGTGCCAGCCGAAGCGCTCCGCGCCCTCCCGCAGGCAGGCGGCCAGGCCGCGGCTGCTGAAGGGTTTCCCGGAGTCGGGCTCGTCGGCCGGGTCGTTGCGCAGGCGCAGTTCGACGGGGTCGATCCCGAGGGCCGTGGCGAGTTCGTCCAGGGCCGATTCGAGCGCGTACATGCCGGGGGCCTCGCCCGGGGCCCGCATCCACGACGGGCTCGGGACGTCGAGGGCGGTGACGCGGTGGACGGTGCGGCTGTGCGCGGAGCCGTACATCACCCGGGCCGGTACGGCGGCCTGTTCCATGAACTCCTTGACGGTGGAGGTGTGGGAGAGGACCTCGTGGGCGATCGAGGTGAGGGTGCCGTCGGCCTCGGCGCCGAGCCGGACGCGCTGGAGCGTGGGCGCCCGGTGTCCGACGACCGCGGCCATGTGCCGCCGGGGCATGGCGAGTTCGACGGGGTGTCCGGTGTGGAGCGCGGCCATGGCGGCGAGCACGGCCTGGGGGCGCGGGGTGCCCTTGGAGCCGAAGCCGCCGCCCACGTGCTCCGAGACGACGGTGACCTGGTCCGGCCGCAGTCCGAACAGGGTGGCGAGGCTGTCGCGCACCTTGGTGGCGCCCTGGCCCGCGTCGTACACGGTGAGATGCCCGTCCGGCGACCAGTGGGCGGTCGAGGCGTGCGGTTCCATGGGGTGGTTGTGCAGGGCGCCGAGCGTGTACGTGGCGTCGATCCGTACGGGTGCGGCGGCGAACGCCCGGTCGAAGTCGCCGCGTTCGCGTACGGCCGGGTAGCCGCCGTTGGCGGTCTCCGGGGTGTACATGCCGGGGTGGTCCGCCGTCAGGACGACGTCGTGCGGATCGGTCTCGTAGGTGATGTCCAGCGCCTCGGCGCCCGCCCGCGCGCCTTCGAGGGTGTCCGCCACGACGAGGGCGATCTGCCAGCCGCGATGCGGCACGCGGTCGTTTCGCAGGACGGCGAGGATCGGGTCGTCGGGTTCCTCGGTGCGTGGCGCGTTCTCGTGGGTGAGGACGGCGCGGACGCCGGGGAGCGCCGTCGCGGCGGCGGTGCCGATCGCGGTGACGCGGCCGCGCGGGACGGTGGCGGGCACCGGCCAGGCGTACAGGCAGCCGGGCAGGTCGCGTTCGGCGGAGTAGCGCGCGGTGCCGGTCACCTTGTCCCGGCCCTCGCGGCGGACGACGGGGGCGCCCGGGGGCTGGGGGGTGTGGCTCATGGTGGGGGTCCTCGGCTCTTTCAGGGGCGGGCGGTGAGTTCGGTCAGGGCGTCGACGGCCAGCCGGCGGGCCAGGGTCACCTTGAACGCGTTGTCGCGCAGGGGGCGGGCGGCGGCGAGTTCGGCGTCCACCGCCGCTTCGTACGTCTCCTCGGTGGCGGGTGCGCCGCGCAGGATCTCCTCGGCGGCGTGGGCCCGCCAGGGGCGGTGCGCGAGGCCGCCGAACGCGAGGGCCGCGTGTTCGGCCCGGCCGTCGCGGACGTGCAGGACGACCGCGACGGAGGCCAGGGCGAAGGCGAACGACGCGCGGTCGCGGGCCTTGCGGTAGAGGGAGACAGCGCCGTCGGGCAGCGGCGGCAGGAGGACCTCGGTGATGAGTTCGCCCGGCCGGATCACGGTGTCGGTGGCCGGGTCGTCCCCCGGCAGCCGGTGGAAGGCGGTGGCGGGCACGGTCCGTTCGCCGTCCGGTCCGCGCAGTACGACCGTGGCGTCGAGGGCGGCCAGGGCGACCGCCATGTCCGAGGGGTGGGTGGCGACGCACGCGGCGGAGTGGCCGAGGACGGCGAGGTCGCGGTGGGCTCCCTCGCGGGCCGGACAGCCGCTGCCGGGCTCGCGCTTGTTGCAGGGCTTGGACGTGTCCTGGAAGTACGGACAGCGGGTGCGCTGAAGGAGGTTGCCGCCGGTGGTGGCGGTGTTGCGCAATTGCCCCGAGGCGCCGGCCAGCAGCGCCTGGGAGAGGGCGGGGTAGCGGGTTCGTACCGCGTGATGGGCGGCCAGGTCGCTGTTGCGCACCGTCGCACCGATGCGCAGTCCGCCGTCGGCGGTCTCCGTCACCCGGTCCAGCGGGAGCCGGCTGACGTCGATGAGCAGGCCGGGGGCCTCCACCCCCAGCTTCATCAGGTCGACGAGGTTGGTGCCGCCGCCGAGGAACCGGGCACCGGGGTCCGCCGCGCTCCCCCGGACCGCTTCGGCGACGGACGCCGCACGCAGATAGCCGAAGGGTTTCATGGCGCCACGTCCCCGACTGCCTCGACGATGCGCGGGTACGCGCCGCACCGGCACAGGTTGCCGCTCATCCGCTCGCGGATCTCGGCGGCGTCCAGGTGCGCCGGGGCGGTGACGGGCGCGGTGTGCCCGGTGACGTGGGAGGGGAAGCCGTCGGCCGCCTCGCGCAGCACCCCGACGGCCGAACAGATCTGGCCGGGCGTGCAGTAGCCGCACTGGAGCGCGTCGCGGTCCAGGAAGGCCTCCTGGAGGGGGTGCAGCCGCTGGCCGTCGGCCAGGCCCTCGATCGTGGTGATGCGGGCGCCGTCGTACGCGACGGCCAGCAGCAGGCAGCTGTTCGCCCGCCGGCCGTCCACCAGGACGGTGCAGGCACCGCACTGGCCGTGGTCGCAGCCCTTCTTCGCGCCTGTCAGGCCCAGGTGATGGCGGAGCGTGTCCAGGACGGTGGTGCGGTGGTCGAGCGTCAGTGTCCGCTCGGTGCCGTTGACGTTCAGGGTCAGGGCGGAGCTGCCGGTGGTCGCCCGCGGGTCTCCCCCGTCGTCCTCCCGCCGGGTGGTGGGATCCACGTGGCGCAACCTCTCACTAAGGGGCGATATCTGTGCGTTCTGTCTGATATCAGACAAACTTCTATCAGATTCGCACCACAGCGCTCGCACCCTCACCCGGAACGGTCACGTCAGATCACGTCTCACCGCATCGCTTCAGGGAAAGGGGGCGGGGCAGGAGCGGCCTACTTGCTCGCCAGCCGCAGCCGCACTTCCTCCTCCTGGTCGCCGGACACGGTGCCCACGACCCGCACCGCGAAGGCTCCCGCCAGGCTCTGCCTGAGCCGTTCGACCGCCCAGTAGCCGCCCTGGACGTCGAGCGTGACGGGCGCGCCGAGGCGCACGGGCCCGGAGACCACCCGCTCCTCGGTCACGTCGACGGTCGCGACCCAGGCGGTGGGCCGCTTGCCCGTGACGTCCTGCGGCACGTCGACCGAGGCCCGGTCGGTGACGAACGCGGCCCGCAGCACGTCGAAGACCGTGGCGGCGTCGTCCTTGGCGCAGCCGCTGAGAACCACCGACACCTCCCCGCCCTGCCGGTTCTCCTGCGTCTGCGCTTCCCGTGTGCTGTTCACCGCGGTTCCTTCCTGAGGGTGTACCTCCAGACTCTCCCCGCGGCCGGGTGTCTGCGAGGTGAGCGGCCCCGCCGGCTTGCGGATGCGGGCCGCGACACGGCCCGTACCGATCGAAACACTTTTTATCCCATATCCACTTAAAACATGAATTCAACCTTCGCACCGAGTGACGGTCCGGTCCCGGGGTATCCGGCATGCATGGACGTATCGCGTGGAGCCCTGAATTCCCTGGCCCTCACCCTCGCGGACGGGCGCGGAGCGACCGGGGCGGTGATGGCCGTTGTCGGAGTGATCCTGGTGGCCCTGCTGATCGGTGCCGTGTGGCTCGGCAAGCGACGGCGCACCCAGGAGCCCCCTCCGCCCCGGCCCGAGGAGCAGCCGGTGGCGCCGGACCACCGCACCCATGTCGAGGAGCCGGACGTCCACGCCGACGACAGCTTCCCGGCCGACGGCCGCGGGCTCTCGCCGTACGAGCTCGGTGAGCACGGGGACGGGCACGGTCGCCCCGAGAACGACGAGAGGCGCGGCTGAGACGGAAGGTGCGACGCCGGGGGGGGGGGGGGCCGCCCCCGGGGGGGGGGGGGGGGGGGGGGGGGCGGCGGGGGGGGGGGGGGGGGGGGGGGGGGGGGGGGGGGGGGGGCGGCGCGCCCATCTCTCCGGGGGGGGGGGGGTGGTCTGGGGGTGGGGCCGCCGCGCCCCCTCCCCGGCGGGGGTGGGGTGCGGGGGCGGACGGCGTCGCCGCGTGTTGCGGGAGCGGGCGGCCGCGGTGAGGCTGGGGAGGGCCCGCAGGCCATCGGCACACATCTGCCGCACATCCCATGAAGGCAGTAGGACCATGACCGCAAGCACCTCTGGCAAGGCATCCGCTCCCGCGCCTCTGACCGGGCCCGCGGCGCCGTGCTGGGTCAACCTGATGACCCGGGACCTGGAGTCGGCGCAGGATTTCTACGGCCCGGTGATGGGCTGGACCTTCCGGCCGGGCAAGCTCGGCCAGGAGTTCTCGGTGGCCCGCCGCGGTGACGTGCCCGTCGCCGGTATCGGCGCGGTGGCGACCACGTTCCACGTCGCGGTGGCGTGGACGCCCTACTTCGCCGTCCGGGACGCCGATGTGACCGCCTCCCGGATCCGCGAGCGCAGCGGCACAGTGGCGGTGGGGCCGCTGGCTCTGGGCAAGGGGCGCGGTGCACTGGCCGCCGACCGCGAGGGGGCGGGGTTCGGCATCTGGGAGCGGACCGAGCCGGCGACCTCGCCGCCCGCTCCGGACGGCCACTCGCACGCCTGGCTGCGGCTGCACACCAGGAGCGCCTTCGACGCCGCGATCTTCTACGGCGAGGTGCTGGACTGGGCGAGCGGGCTGCCCGGCTCCTGTGAGGTGTCATACGCGAAGGACGAGGTGATCGTCACGTGCGGCGGGCGCCAGCTGGCCCGGATCAGCTCGGGCGCGGTCGAGGCGGCCCCCGATCCGCTGGTCCGGCCGCGCTGGCAGGTCAACTTCCCCGTCCCCGACGTGGCGGCCGCAGTCGCCTCGGCGCAGGAGCACGGCGGTTCGCTCGTCGAGGAGTTGTCGGGGCCCGACGCCCGGGAGGCGACGCTGCGCGACCCGGACGGCGGACTGTTCACCCTCACGGACGTCCACAACCCCACCACCGCCCCGGCGTGACGGACCGGGCGGCTCCTCCTCGTCCCGGGCGCGATCACGGCAGTCCGGCATCCCGGGCGGCCTCGACGTCCCGGGGCCGGCCCGCCTAGGATCTTCGGTACGGCATCGCGCGTCGGTCACCGGCCGGGTGAGGCGTGGAGGTGCCCGTGAGATGCCCGTTGGAGGCATTCCACAGTGTCAGTCGAGTTGAATCACACCATCGTTCATGCCCGGGACAACCGGGAGTCGGCCGAGTTCCTGGCCGGCGTCCTGGGGCTGGAGACCGGTCAGGAGTGGGGTCCGTTCATCCCGCTCACCACGGCCAACGGAGTCACCCTGGACTTCGCGACCGTTCCCGCCGAATCCATCACCCCCCAGCACTACGCCTTCCTCGTGTCGGAGGCGGAGTTCGATACGGCGTACGCCCGCATCCGGGAACTCGGGGCCGCGTACTACGCCGATCCGCACGGTAGGCACCCGGGCGAGATCAACCACAACGACGGCGGGCGGGGCATCTACTTCACCGATCCCGCCGGTCACGGGATGGAGATCATCACCCGTCCGTACGGAGGCTACGACTCCTGACGGCGGGTGCCTGTCCAGGGGCCCGGCCGGACCCGCCGCACGCGGGGTCCGGCCGGGCCCTCAGGCGTCCTCAGGTGACCGGGAGCAGCAGTTCGGGCCGGTCCCACATCACGGCGGGCGGTGCGGCTCGCTCGGTACCGGTCCGCAGGGCCCCCACACTGCGGTAGAAACCCTCGGCCGGCGGGTGCGAGACGATGCGCACGCCGGTGAGCCCGGCGCGGCGTGCCTCGTCCGTCAGGTGTCCGGCGAGCAGCCGCCCGATGCCGCCGCCCTGCACGTCGTCGGCGACGAACATGAGGTCCAGCTCGGGCGGATCCAGGACGAGGGAGTAGAAGCCGAGCAGCCGCCCGGTAGCCTCCTCGACGGCTGCGAAGACCCGGTGCGCCTCGATGTAGTCGGGGCCCACCCGGTATCCGGCGACCATCGGGGCGTACGGCCCCTCGTAGGCTCGCGAGGCCTGGACCAGACGGGTCAGCCGCCTCGCGTCCCGGGCGACGGCCCGCCTGATCCGTACGCCTCCGCCCGGCGCCGGACGCCCCGACTGCGTAACACTTGATCTCATTCGTCGAGTATTACGCACCCGGGGCGCGGGGCGGCGGGCGGTCCGTCTGCGTCCGGCTCAGGAGGAGTCGCGCGCGGCGCGCCACTCCCCGGTCAGGGCATCGACGTCGAAGGGCTTGAGGTTCAGGAGCGGTCCCGGCGGTGGCCGCCTGATGGCCTCGGCGATCTTCTCGTTCACCTCGGTCAGCATCCGGCGCACCGCGGCCTCCGTCCGGACCTCGGGCAGCGCCGCGAGGACGTCCTCCGCCTCCTTGCGCAGAGCCAGTGTCGGCGGAAGCACCGACACCCCCTCGCGCTGCATCTTCGACTTGATCCACCACGTCTCGTCGTAGGGGCGGTCGAGACCGTCGAGCGGCTTGCCGAATCCCGGCAGCTGGGAGAAGTCACCACGCTGTTCGGATTCGCGGATCTGCTTGTCGACCCAGGACTCGAAGCTGATGCCCGCAGGTTTGCGTTCGGTCACCGTGACGCCCCTCTCGGAGAATTCTGATGCGCCCCTTCACGATACCGAGGCGCGTCGGGTCAATCCGCTCCGGGAGGCGCCATGACGCCTGCTCGCCGTCCTTACTTCCGCCCTGCCGGCGAGCAACTCGCGCTTTGGGGGCATGAATCCGTGCGGCGGGGTACACGAGCGGCACGCCCGGACGGACCTCGTCCGGGCACGGACCGAAAGGAATGGTGAGCATGACCACTGTCGTGATCATCGTCGCGGTCGTTCTGGTGGTGGCCGCCGGGCTCTTCTTCGCCTTCGGCCGGCAGCCGGGCGGTCGCGGTCTGCAGCGCCGCTTCGGACCGGAGTACGACCGGACCGTCGCGCGTCACGACGGCGATGCCAAGGCAGCCGAGCACGAGCTGAGCGAACGGTTGAAGCGGCACCGTTCCCTCGATGAGCGTCCCCTGTCGCCGGAGGCCCGTGCGCAGTACGCCGAGCGCTGGACCCGGATTCAGGGCGGGTTCGTCGATGCGCCGCAGCAGGCCGTCACCGACGCCGACACCCTCCTGGCGGAGCTGGCCAGGGACACGGGATTCCCTGACGGCGGCGACTTCGAGGAGCAGACGGCGGCCCTGTCCGTTCACCACGCCGAGCACATCAACGGCTACCGCCGGGTGCACGCCGTCCAGCGGGGCGAGGGCAGCACGGAGGAGATGCGCGAGGCCATGATCGAGGCCCGCGGCCTCTTCGACGTACTGGTCTCCAACGGCACGCAGAGCAACGGCACGCAGAGCCCGGTCCACCGGGACCGGCACCATGCGGAAGGAAGTGGCACAGCATGACGTACGAGACCGAGCGCACCCCCCGGACCCCCACCGGATCCCCCACACCCCCCGAGCAGCCGCCGGTGACCGCCGGACAGCCTCCGGTCACCTCCGGCCGGACCTCGGAACGGGCTCCGGTCACGACCGACCGGACCACCGAACCGTCGCCGGTCACCACCGACCGGACCACCGGGAAGTCTCCCGCAGACCCCGACCGCGTCGCCGGGCAGTCTCCGAAGTCCCCCGAACGGCCCGCCGGACGGCCGTCGGTATCCGCCGGCCCGTCCGCCGATGCCGCCGCCGCGGCCGACCGGCCGCTCTTCCCGGAGGGCGATCAGGAGAAGCTGGCGCAGCGGCTCCAGCAAGCGGTGACCGAATTCGTCGAGAACCCCGTGCGCGCGGTCGAGGAGGCCGAAGGCGCCTTCGACGCGGCGGTCGACAGCCTCGCGAACGCCCTCAAGGAGCGCCGGCGCGAGATGGGCGCCCAGCAGCAGGGCGGGGAATCGGGGACCCGGACCGAGGAACTGCGGATCGTCCTGCAGCAGTACCGCGACCTCACCGAACGCCTGCTGAAGGCCTGAGGCCAGTGAGCGCGGTCCGGCGCCGCCGGCGCGCTCCGGCGCTCCGGCGGCGGGCCGGGGCGCCGGTGCCTCTCGCCCGGATCGTGCCGGGCTCGCGGCACCCGGCGCCACGCGCCGATCAAGCGGGTGCCGGACGGGAGAACCTAAGGGCTCACGAGTTCGGTGCGCAGACGTCGAAGGGTCGCTTCGGGCAGACGCAGCCCGTCCCGTACGTAGCCGTCGAGGCCTCCCCACCGCTCGTCCATGGCGTCCAGCGCCGTATCGAGATAGCGGGGGCGGACCTCGATGATCGCGGACGCGATCTCGGGGTCGCCGCCCGCGTCGAGGAAGTTCTGCACGTACGGCCGGAAGGCGAGCCGCACCACCGGGTTCACCGCGAGGTACTCGGTCCGCACCGTGTCCCGCGAGGCTCCCAGCAGAAGCAGGAGCAGCGCCGCCGCCCAGCCCGTGCGGTCCTTGCCCGCCGTGCAGTGGAAGAGCACCGGGCACGCCGCGCCGTCGGCGACCGTGTCGACGAGGGCCCGGTACGCGGCGGCGGCCCGGGGCGAGAGCGCCATCTGCCGGTACGTCTCCGCGAACATCTCCTCGGCCTTTCCGCCGCCGAGCAGCCGCTCGGCCTCGACGGGGTCGGCGAGCAGGGCCCGGAGCCTGGCGGGTGCCACGCCCGGGTTGTCCCCGAGTACATCCGCGACGAACCGCCGGGCTCCGGGCGGCAGGCGGTCGGGGGCCGAGGCACGTTCGTCCGCGGTGCGCAGATCGACGACCGTGCGGATGCCGAGCGCCGCCACCGCGGCGTCGTCCGCCGGGCCCAGTCCGCTGAGCTGACCGGAGCGCAGCACCCGGCCGGGCCTGACCCGACGGCCGTGCCGCAGGGCGATGCCCCCCAGGTCACGCAGGTTGAGAACGGACACTGCCGGGACGTCCCTGACGGTTTGCACGATGAACTTCCTCTTTTCCCGGCACGTATCCGAATTGATTTCGGCCTGGCCGGATCAAAAGTCGCATGAGGTCCGAAACTCGACAATGTGAAACGCCGGGGGTGATCGACAGGGCGGGCCGGTACGCACGGAAGCGGAAACGAGAGGAGCGCGGGGCGCGAACGGCACCCACTGAAAAGCCCCTTGGTCAATGAGCCGCAATCGACCGTCAATGACGGTCGGGCAACGAATTCACCGGTCCCGCCGGATCGCCGGGGCCGTCCGGGCCGTCGCGCTCATTCGGCCAGGAGTCTGTTCTTCTGGGCCGCGAACTCGGCGTCCGTGAGGACGCCCTGCTTCTTCAGCTCGCCCAGTCGCTCCAGTTGGTTGATCAGATCGTCCGCAGGCGGCGCGGCGGCCTGCTGCCGCATCTGCGGCTCGGGGGCGATCTGCTCCGTCTCCCGTTCGGTGAACTTCTCCTGCTGGTGCTGCTGGACCCGGCCGCTGACCGCGGAGGCCGTGCCCGCGACCACGGCCGTGCGCGCCATCGCGCCGAGCAGGCCGGGGCCGCGGCGATTCATTCCGGGTCCTCGAAAAATCGGCATGTCGTACGCCTTTCCGGTGCGGGAGCGGTGTCAGCGGTCGGAACCGGCGGCGGACAGGGCCGCTTCGGCGACATCGGCGGGGATGCGCTCATGGGCGACGAGCTGTCCGCCCGACGCGCGGACGGCCTCGGTGAGCGGCACCGCCCAGAGGTCCTCCCACACGATCAGCGCCGCAGAGCTGCCCGGTGGCACGCTCTCACCCAGCTTCCGAATGTCGTCGTCGTTCAGCATCCCCGTGACCTCGCCCTCGACCGGCTCGAAGGAGACGAGGTCGCCTGGGTCGAGGTCGTCCAGCTCAATGGTCTCGATCGTGCCGTCGTCGGCGCGGTACACGAAGGCCAGGTCGATGATGCGCACAGCCTTCGACGCGACCGCGTCGGCCAGCGCCGGCGCGATCGCACCGGTGAACCGGCTGCCGGGGAAGGCGACGACGAGGTACTCGACAGGTCCCACAGCCACGGGGTGTCCTCTCCGGGGGGATGGATTGCCAGCAGCATAACTTTGGTCATTTACTGCCGCACTGTGGCAAATCGCCCACCTAGCCCGATGCAGGAAAACCTGGCCACCCCACGCGCCGCGTGTTACTCGACAGTACGCAAGGGATCAAGCGCGCTCGGGGAGGTCAAGGTCACAGCCGGTCGCTCTGCTGCGCCTCCAGAATCCTGCCCTAGCATCTGGGCATGACGGTCCTGCCTGCTGACGGGCTTTCGTTGGCCGCCGAATTCCCTGACCCCGCCCATGAGCACTGGCAGAGCCTCGTCGAGGGTGTGCTGCGCAAGTCGGGCAAGGACGTTTCGGGTTCGGCCGCCGAGGAAGCGCTGTCCACCACGGTGGAGGACGGGCTCACCACCCGCCCCCTCTACACCTCGCGCGACGACGCGCCCAATGCCGGTGTCCCCGGCTTCGCCCCCTTCACCCGCGGCAGCAAGCCGGAGGGAAGCACGGTGGGCGGCTGGGGCGTTCGGCAACGCCACAGCACACCGGATCCCGCCCGGCTCAACGAAGCGGTGCTCGCGGATCTGGAGAACGGTGTCACCTCGTTGTGGCTGACCGTAGGGGATGCCGGGGGTGGCGTGCCGGTCTCCGGTCTCGGCCGCGCACTGCACGGTGTCCATCTCGACCTGGCCCCGGTCGTGCTCGACGCGGGGTCCGAACTCGACGCCGCGGCGACGGAGTTGCTGCGCCTCTACGCGGAACGGGGCGTACCGCCGCAGTCGGCGCGCGGCAGTCTCGGCGCGGACCCGCTGGGGCAGGCAGCCCGCGACGGCGGAGCACCTGAGACGGCGACAGCTGCCGGCTGGGCGCTGCGCTGCGCCCGTGAGTACCCCGGGCTGCGGGCGCTGACCGTGGACGCGATGCCCTACCACGAGGCCGGTGGCTCCGCCGCGCAGGAGCTGGGCAGTTCGCTGGCCACCGGGGTGGCCTACCTCCGGGCGCTGACCGGTGCCGGGCTCGGCGTCGATGAGGCCTGCGCGCAGCTGGAGTTCCGGTACGCGGCCACCGCCGACCAGTTCCTGACGATCGCGAAGCTGCGGGCCGCGCGCCGGCTGTGGGCGCGGATCGCCGAGGTCTGCGGCGCGGCGGAGGCCGGCGCGCAGCGGCAGCACGCCGTGACGTCGCCGGTGATGATGACCCGGCGCGATCCGTGGGTGAACATGCTCCGCACCACGCTGGCCTGCCTGGGCGCGGGCGTCGGCGGGGCCGATGCGGTGACCGTGCTGCCGTTCGATCACGCGCTGGGCCTGCCGGACGCGTTCGCGCGGCGCATCGCCCGTAACACGTCGACGATCCTGCTGGAGGAGTCGCACCTGGCCCGGGTCATCGACCCGGCCGGCGGCTCCTGGTACGTGGAGCGGCTCACCGACGAGCTCGCGGAGTCCGCCTGGGCGTTCTTCCAGGAGATCGAGCGGGCGGGCGGCCAGGCGGCCGCGCTGGAGTCCGGCATGATCGCTGACCGGCTGGCGGCCACCTGGGCGGCGCGCAAGAAGGACCTGGCGCGGCGCAAGGAGCCGATCACCGGCGTCAGCGAGTTCCCGCAGCTCACCGAGCGCGTGGTGGAGCGCGAGGCCGCGCCGTCGGCCACCGCGCGCGGCGGTCTTCCGGTGGTCCGCCGTGACGAGGCGTTCGAGGAACTGCGGGCCCGCTCGGACGCCCATCTGGCGGCCACGGGCAGCAGGCCGCGGATGTTCATCGCCGCGCTCGGCCCCGCCGCCGCGCACACCGCGCGGGCCTCCTTCGCCGCGAACCTCTTCCAGGCGGGCGGCATCGAGCCGGTCCACGAGCCGGTGCGGGTGGACGCCGCCTCGGTCGCCGAGGCGTTCGCGGCCGCCGGGACGGACGTGGCATGCCTGTGCTCCAGCGACGCGCTCTACGCCGAACAGGCCGGCGAGGTCGCGGCGGCACTCGTGTCGGCGGGTGCGCAGCGGGTGTACCTGGCGGGGCGGCCCGGCGATTACGCCGGTGTCGATGAGTACGTCTTCGCCGGCTGCGATGTGGTGGCCGTCCTCTCCTCCGTTCTCGACCGTATGGGTGTGGCGTAATGCGGATCCCCGACTTCTCCGATATCGAGCTCGGGCCGGGCAGTGGTACCGAGGCGACCGAGGACCAGTGGCGGGCGGCGGTGAAGGAGTCCGCCGGGAGCTCGGAGGGCGACCTGCGGTGGGACACCCCGGAGGGCATCGCGGTCAAGCCGCTGTACACCGGCCAGGATCTGGAGGGGCTGGACTTCCTGGGTACCTACCCGGGTGTCGCGCCGTACCTGCGCGGGCCCTACCCGACGATGTACGTCAATCAGCCCTGGACGATCCGGCAGTACGCGGGGTTCTCGACCGCCGAGGAGTCCAACGCCTTCTACCGCCGTAACCTCGCGGCCGGGCAGAAGGGGCTGTCCGTCGCGTTCGACCTGCCGACCCACCGGGGCTACGACAGCGACCACCCGAGGGTGACCGGCGACGTCGGCATGGCGGGCGTGGCGATCGACTCGATCTACGACATGCGTCAGCTCTTCGACGGCATCCCGCTGGACAGGATGTCGGTGTCGATGACGATGAACGGCGCGGTGCTCCCCGTGCTCGCGCTGTACATCGTGGCCGCCGAGGAACAGGGAGTACCCCCCGAGAAGCTGGCCGGGACCATTCAGAACGACATTCTGAAGGAGTTCATGGTCCGCAACACCTACATCTATCCGCCGAAGCCCTCGATGCGGATCATCTCCGACATCTTCGCGTTCACCTCGGCCAGGATGCCGCGCTACAACTCGATCTCCATCTCCGGCTACCACATCCAGGAGGCCGGGGCGACGGCCGACCTGGAGCTGGCGTACACCCTGGCCGACGGCGTGGAGTACATCCGGGCCGGGCAGGCGACCGGGCTCGACGTCGACGCGTTCGCGCCCCGGCTGTCGTTCTTCTGGGCGATCGGCATGAACTTCTTCATGGAGATCGCGAAACTCCGCGCCGCCCGCCTGCTCTGGGCCAAGCTGGTCAAGGAGTTCGAGCCGAAGAACGCCAAGTCGCTCTCGCTGCGTACCCACTCGCAGACCTCGGGCTGGTCGCTGACCGCGCAGGACGTCTTCAACAACGTCACCCGCACCTGTGTCGAGGCGATGGCGGCGACCCAGGGACACACCCAGTCCCTGCACACCAACGCCCTGGACGAGGCACTCGCCCTGCCCACCGACTTCTCCGCCCGCATCGCCCGCAACACCCAGCTGCTCCTCCAGCAGGAGTCCGGCACGACACGGGTCATCGACCCGTGGGGCGGCAGCGCCTACGTGGAGAAGCTCACCTACGACCTGGCGCGGCGGGCCTGGCAGCACATCGAGGAGGTCGAGGCGGCGGGCGGCATGGCCAAGGCCATCGACGCCGGCATCCCCAAACTGCGCATCGAGGAAGCCGCCGCCCGCACCCAGGCCCGCATCGACTCCGGCCGCCAGCCCGTCATCGGCGTCAACAAGTACCGGGTCGAGACCGACGAGAAGATCGACGTCCTCAAGGTCGACAACTCCTCCGTCCGCACCCAGCAGATCGAGAAGCTGCGCCGGCTGCGCGAGGAGCGCGACGAGCGGACCACCCAGGACGCGCTGAGCGCGCTGACGGAGGCGGCGGGCCGTGAGCCGGGCCCGGGGCTGGAGGGGAACCTGCTGGCGCTGGCGGTCGACGCGGCGCGGGCGATGGCCACCGTGGGAGAGATCTCGGACGCGCTGGAGAAGGTGTACGGCCGGCACTCGGGCCAGATCCGTACGATCTCCGGTGTGTACCGCAACGAGGCAGGGGAGTCGCCGTCCGTGGACCGCACCCGCGCACTGGTCGACGCGTTCGAGGAGGCGGAGGGACGCCGTCCGCGCATCCTGGTCGCCAAGATGGGCCAGGACGGACACGACCGGGGGCAGAAGGTGATCGCGACCGCCTTCGCCGACCTGGGCTTCGACGTGGACGTCGGCCCGCTGTTCCAGACCCCGGGCGAGGTCGCCCGGCAGGCGGTCGAGGCGGACGTGCACATCGTGGGCGTCTCCTCCCTGGCCGCCGGCCACCTCACCCTCGTCCCCGCACTGCGCGAGGAACTGGCTGCCGAGGGGCGCGAGGACATCATGATCGTGGTGGGCGGGGTCATCCCGCCGCAGGACATCGACGCGCTCCACGAGGCCGGCGCGGCGGCCGTGTTCCCGCCCGGAACGGTGATCCCGGACGCGGCCCACGATCTGGTGACGCGGCTCGGTGCCTCACTCGGCCACGAGCTGTGAGCCGCTGAACCATGGCCCCGAAGATCGATCTCGACAGCTACGCGAAGGGGGTACTCGACGGGAAGCGGGCGCACATCGCGCGCGCCATCACACTCGTCGAGTCCACCCGGCCCGACCACCGGGCACTGGCCCAGCAGTTGCTGCGCGAGCTACTGCCGCACTCCGGCAGCGCCCGCCGCATCGGTATCAGCGGTGTGCCCGGAGTCGGCAAGTCCACGTTCATCGACGCCCTCGGCACGATGCTCACCGGCCTCGGGCACCGGGTCGCGGTGCTGGCCGTCGACCCTTCCTCCAGCCGTACGGGCGGCTCCATCCTGGGTGACAAGACCCGGATGGAGCGGCTGGCGGTGGACCCGGCGGCGTTCGTGCGCCCCTCCCCCACCGCCGGCACGCTGGGCGGGGTGGCGAAGGCGACCCGCGAGTCCATCGTGGTGATGGAGGCGGCGGGGTACGACGTGGTGCTGGTGGAGACGGTGGGCGTCGGCCAGTCGGAGACGGCCGTCTCCAACATGGTCGACACGTTTGTGCTGCTGACCCTGGCCCGCACCGGTGACCAGCTGCAGGGCATCAAGAAGGGCGTGCTGGAGCTGGCCGATGCCATCGCCGTGAACAAGGCCGACGGTCCGCACGAGCGTGATGCCCGCTCCGCCGCCCGCGAACTGGCGGGCGCGCTGCGGCTGATGCACCCGGCGGACGCGGCCTGGACCCCGCCGGTGCTGACGTGCAGCGCCCGCGAGGGCAGCGGCCTCGACACCCTGTGGGAGCGGCTGGAACAGCACCGGACGCTGCTCGAATCGACCGGCCGGCTGGCCGCCAAACGGCGTGAGCAGCAGGTCGACTGGACCTGGACCATGGTGCGCGACGAGCTGCTGGAGAGCCTGCGCAGCCACCCCGGAGTGCGCGCGCTGGCACCGGAGCTCGAGCTGCGGGTCCGGGAGGGCACCCTGCCGGCCACGCTGGCCGCCGAGCAGATCCTGGCGGCGTTCCGGTCCTGAGGCCGTGTCCGGTCAGGTGCGGCCGGAGGGAAATCGAGCTGCGGCGGGAGTTCGGACCTACCCATACTGGGCGGGCCCGAACTCCCGGACTCGTAAGGAACTCCCCCGCGTGCAGGCCGCCGTCACCGTCACACCCGCCCAGATACCCGAGCTGCTGCTGGGTCTCGCCACCGTGCGGCCGGTGTTCCTCTGGGGAGCGCCGGGGATCGGGAAGTCCTCGCTCGTGCGGAGCTTCGCCGAGTCGCTCGGGCTGGAGTGCGTCAGCATGCTCGGCACGCAGCTCGCGCCCGAGGACCTGATCGGCGTACCGCAGATCCGGGACGGCCGCTCCGTGTTCTGCCCGCCCGAGGCCATCGCCCGCGACGAGCCCTACTGCCTCTTCCTCGACGAGCTCAACGCCGCGACCCCCGATGTCCAGAAGGCCTTCTACTCCCTCATCCTGGACCGCCGGATCGGCTCGTACGAGCTGCCCGCCGGATCGATCGTCATCGGGGCCGGCAACCGGGCCACGGACAACGCCCTGGCCCGGCCCATCGCTTCCGCGCTGGTCAACCGCCTCACCCACGTCCATCTGCGGGCCTCGTCGGCGGACTGGCTGGTGTGGGCGGGCGAGAACGGCATCCACCCCTGGGTGACCGACTACCTGACCGACCGGCCCGACCACCTGTGGTCGCAGCCGCCCAAGACCGAGGAGCCGTTCTCCACGCCGCGCTCCTGGCACATGCTCTCCGACGCCCTGCACTCCTTCGGGCCGGAGATGGGCGAGGAGACGCTGAAGGTGATCGTGCACGGCACGCTGACACCGGCACACGCCGTCTCCTTCTGCGGATACGCGAAGATCGTGCGCCACGCCTTCGGGATCGAGGCGATCATGAGGGGCGATGCCTCCTGGCCCACCCGGCTGGAGGACCGTGACCTGCTCTACTACCTGGCGGAGGCGTTCCGCGGCCGGCTCGTCAAGGAGCTGCCGCGCCGGAAGGAGCACGTCTCCGCGTCGATGCGGCAGACGTCGTACCGGGCCAAGTCGCTGCTCGTGCGGCTTGCCGAGATCTCGGTCGAGGTCGCGCAGACCGTCATCGCGGACGACGCCGACGGGCTGCCGGTGCTGCCCTCCTGGTTCCTCGTCGAGGCGGCGCGCGACATGCCCAGGCTGGTCGAGGCCCGGCGATGAGGTCTGCGGCGCGGCGTACGAGCAACAAGGGCGGCACGTCCGATCCGGCCACCGCCGCGTTCGCCGCCGGGCTCGCGCTGGTCAAACGCAACCCCGCCTACGCCGCCCTGGACGCCTCCGTGTGCAGACAGGACGGCTGCGGCCTCGCCCCGGGGGCCGGGCTGGCCACCGTCACCTCCAACGGCACCATCCACGTCCACCCCACCAGGCGGGCGGACCCGGCCGAATGGGCCTGGGCCCTCGCGCACTGTCTGCTGCATCTGGGCTTCGGCCATGTGCCTGCCTCCGCCGACGACCCGCGGGAGCAGCCCGACCGGTTCGACCTCGCGGCACGGTGTGCGGTCGTCAACCGCTTCCTGCTCACCCATCCGACGGGCAGGCCCCCCGACGACCTGCCGGCGGACGCTCCGGGCGGCGACGAGGAGCAGCTGGCCGCCCGCTGGCGCCGCGACGGCATCCCCGCAGCCCATGAGCACTGCGGCACCGCGGGTGACCGCGCGGACCAGATCCTCACCACCTGGAACAGCTGGAACAGGTCCGCGGTTCCGGACTGGGAGACCGCCTTCGCGCACGCCCTCACCCGCAGCGTCTCCGCCGCGATGGACGTGGCGGGCGGCCGCATCGACCGCACGACCGGGGCGCGCGTGCCCCAGCGCCCCTGGGACCGGGCCCTGAACTGGTTCGTCTCCTCCTACCCGCTGCTGGGCGGGCTCGCCGCGGGGCTCACGGTCGTGGCCGACGCCGAACTGGCCCGCTCGCAGAGCATCGACATCGCCGCGGTGAGCTCCGTCGCGGGCGAGATCTACATCAACCCGCTGCGCACGTTCACCGACGAGGAATGGCGCTTCGTCCTCGCCCACGAGATGCTGCACGCCGCGCTCCGCCACGGCGAACGCTGCGGTGGCCGCGACCCGTTCCTGTTCAACGTCGCCGCCGACTACGTCGTCAACGACTGGCTCGTGCGGATGCGCGTCGGCGACATGCCCGAGGGCCTCCTGTACGACCCGGAACTGCGGGACCTGTCCGCCGAGGAGGTGTACGACCGCATCGCGGGCGACCTGCGCCGGCGCCGCAGGCTCGCGACGCTGCGGGGCAAGGGGGCCGGTGACATCCTCGGCGAGCCCCTGCCGCACTCCGGGGCCCGTCCGTACACCGATCTGGACGACTTCTACCGGCGCGGCCTGGTTCAGGGATTCGATCTGCACCAGTACGGCGAACGCGGTCTGCTGCCGGCCGGTCTGATCGAGGAGATCCGGGCACTGGCCCACCCGCCCGTGCCGTGGGACGCGCGGCTGGCCCGCTGGTTCGACGAGTTCGTTCCCCGGCCGGAGCCCGTACGGTCCTATGCCCGCCCCGCACGGCGCCAGGCATCGACCCCCGGCATCCCGAGGGCGGGCCGGTACTTCCCGCCCGAGGAGACGGCCCGCTGCACCTTCGGCGTGGTCCTGGACACCTCCGGCTCGATGAACAGCGGCATGCTCGGCAAGGCTCTCGGCGCCATCGCCTCCTACGCCGAGGCGCGCGACGTCCCCGCGGCGCGCGTGGTCTTCTGCGACGCGGCACCGTACGACGCGGGCTACCTGCCACCGACCGAGATCGCCGGCCGGGTGCGGGTGCACGGCCGAGGCGGGACCGAACTCCAGCCGGGAGTCGACCTGTTGCACCGGGCGGACGACTTTCCGCCGACGGCCCCGCTGCTCGTGATCACCGACGGCCGGTGCGACACCCTGCGGATCCGGCGCGAGCACGCCTTCCTGATCCCGCAGGGCGCGTCACTGCCGTTCACCCCGCGCGGCCCGGTGTTCCGGCTGAGCTGAGCCCGGCCCCGGACGGCGCCCGCGGACCCGGGTTGCCGGCGCCGGACCGTGACCGGTGTCCGTGGACCGTGCTACATTGCCATTGGTACGTGTGTACGCCTTGAGATTCAGGCGCCGGTACCGATTCATTTCTCGTCACGCTGACGCGCCCGTCCTCAGGACCGGCGATCCGGCGTTATCGCGTTTATTTCCCCAGTCCGGTACGGGCTGTCCCGCCGGCCTTTCCTGCCCGTCATCCGGGGCGTGAGATCTCCGCCCCCGTTTCTGCCGGGCCCCTTCATTCGCATGTCCGCGAAAGGACCACCCCGCATGACCACCACACTCGAAAACCCCGTATCCACCGAGCCCGCCGCCCGCACGGCCGCGGCCGGAATCCTCGACATCACCCACCAGGGGCACGGCACCCTGCGCCCCGCCGACGGACACGCCACCGCACGCGACGTCCAGGTACCGGCCGCGATCATCCGCCGGCACGGCCTGCGCAAGGGCGACGCCGTCGAGGGGACCTGCGAGCGGCCCCGCGCCCTGAGCGCCGTCGTCCGCGTCAACGGCCTCCCCCCTCAGTCCCTCCGGGGCCGGCCGCACTTCCGCGACCTCACCCCGCTCCACCCCCGGCGGCGACTGCGCCTGGAAACCCCGTCGGGCAGCCCGTCAACGCGCGTCGTCGACCTCGTCGCCCCGATCGGCAAGGGCCAGCGCGGGCTCATCGTGGCCCCGCCCAGAACCGGCAAGACGGTACTGCTCCAGCAGATCGCGGCCTCGGTCGCCGAGAACCACCCCGAGTGCCACCTGATGGTGGTGCTGCTCGACGAGCGCCCCGAGGAGGTCACCGACATGCGCCGCTCGGTGCGGGGCGAGGTCTACGCCTCGACCTTCGACCGGCCCGCCAAGGAGCACATCGCGCTGGCGGAGCTCGCCCTCGAACGCGCCAAGCGGCTGGTCGAGCAGGGCCGGGACGTCGTCATCCTGCTGGACTCCCTCACCCGGCTGTGCCGGGCCCACAACAACGCGGCCTCGGCCGGCGGCCGCACCCTCAGCGGCGGTGTCGACGCGGCGGCCCTGCTCGGACCCAAGCGCCTCTTCGGTGCCGCGCGGCTCACCGAGGAGGGCGGCTCCCTCACCATCCTGGCCACGGCCCTCGTGGACACCGGCTCCCGCGCCGACGAGTACTTCTTCGAGGAGCTGAAGGGGACCGGCAACATGGAGCTGCGGCTCGACCGCGCCCTCGCCGAGAAGCGCGTCCACCCGGCCGTGAACATCGCGGCCTCCGGGACCCGCCGCGACGAACTCCTCGTACCGGCCGAAGAACTGACCGCCGTACGCGATCTGCGGCGCGCCCTGCACTCCAGGGACGCGCAGACCTCGCTCGAAACACTGCTGGACCGGCTCCGGCGCACCCCCGACAACGCCGCCTTCCTCGAACTGATCCGCAACACGGTGCCGGCCTCCTGAACGGCGGTCATGCGTCCTACCATGTAGCGGCACTTACCAGCAGAGGGAGAGCAGCCACATGGAATTCCGCCGACTCGGCCGCAGCGGTCTGACGATCAGCGAGCTCGCGTACGGGAACTGGCTCACCCACGGCTCCCAGGTGGAGGAGGACGCGGCGCTCGCCTGTATCCGTGCCGCCCTGGACGCCGGCATCACCACCTTCGACACCGCGGACGTCTACGCGCAGACGCGGGCCGAGGCGGTCCTGGGACGGGCGCTCAAGGACGAACGCCGCGAGGGGGTGGAGATCTTCACCAAGGTGTACTTCCCGACCGGCCCCGGACTCAACGACCGCGGGCTCGGCCGCAAGCACATCATGGAGTCGATCGACAATTCGCTGCGCAGGCTGCAGACCGACCACGTCGACCTCTACCAGGCGCACCGCTACGACCACACCACGCCGCTGGAGGAGACGATGGAGGCGTTCGCCGACGTCGTCCGCTCCGGCAAGGCGCACTACATCGGCGTCTCGGAGTGGACGGCCGAACAGCTGCGCGCCGGGCACGCGCTGGCCCGCGAGCTGCGGGTGCCGTTCGTCTCCAACCAGCCGCAGTACTCGGCCCTGTGGCGGGTCATCGAGGACGAGGTGGTGCCCGCGTCCGAGGAGCTCGGCATCGGCCAGATCGTCTGGTCGCCGATCGCCCAGGGCGCGCTCACGGGCAAGTACCGGCCCGGTGCGCCGGCGCCGGCGGGCTCGCGCGCGACGGACGACAAGGGCGGGGCCGACATGGTCGCCGACTGGCTGCGCGAGGAGGTACTGGAGCGGGTGCAGCTGCTGCGTCCGCTGGCCGAAGAGGCCGGTCTGACCATGGCTCAGCTCGCGGTCGCCTGGGTGCTGCAGAACTCCAACGTCTCCGCCGCGATCATCGGCGCCTCCCGCCCCGAGCAGGTGACGGAGAACGCCGTGGCCGCCGGAGTGCGGCTGGACGCCGACCTGCTGAAGGCCATGGACCAGGCGCTGGACCCGGTGGCGCAGCGCGATCCCGGACTCACCGTCGGCCACAAGGGCCACAGCTGACCCGAACGCGGCGGGGCCCGGCCGGAATCCGGCAGGGTCCCGCCGTCGTCCCGGATCACGTCCGGGTTGTGCGGCTCACATCCCGGTGTGCAGCGCGGCGGTGTGCTCGCGGACCTGTTCCGGGGTGAGGTAGCTGTCCGTGTGCTCGAAGTCGCGCAGTGTCGCGGGCTTGCGGGACTGGAATCCGGTGCGGACGAAGTCGTCGCCCGCGGCGGCGTTGATCAGCCAGTTGGTCATGACCCTCGCCTTGGCCACGTTGGTCCGCAGCGCCGACCAGTGGTAGCCGCGGGCCACGGCCTGGGCGCCGATGCCGTGCATCTCGATGCCGAGCGGCTTGGAGACGGCGTCCTTGCCGCCGAGGTCCACGACGAGCCCGAGGTCCTTGTGGACGTACGGCTGGAGTGGCTGGTTGCGGAGGGTGGCCAGCAGGTTGTCGGCGGCCTTGCGGCCCTGGCGCATCGCGTGCTGCGCGGTGGGCGGGCAGACCGCCCCGTCGCCCTTGGCCAGGTCGGGGACGGCCGCCGCGTCGCCGAGGGCGAAGACGCCGTCGTGGCCGGGCAGGCTCATGTCGGGGGTGACCGCGAGCCGGCCGCGTACCGTCTCCGCGTCGAAGGTGGCGACCAGCGGGCTGGCGGTGACGCCCGCCGTCCAGATCAGGGTGCGGCAGGGCAGTACCCGGCCGTCGGTGAAGGTGACCTTGTCGGGGCCGGCCTCGGCGACCGACACCCCGAGGGAGACCTCGATCCCCCGCTCGCGCAGCACCTTCAGCGCGCTCTCACCGAGCTTGTCGCCCAGTTCGGGCATGAGCTTGGGGGCGATGTCGATCAGATGCCACTTGATCAGCTTCGGGTCGAGCCGGGGATAGTGCCGGACGGCGTTGGTGGTCAGCCGCTGCAGGCAGGCCGCGGTCTCGGTGCCCGCGTATCCGCCGCCGACCACCACGAACTGCAGCCGCGAGGCCCGCTCCTCCTCGTCCTGGCTGGCGTCCGCGAGGTCGAGCTGCGCGATGACGTGGTCCCGCACGAAGGCGGCCTCCGCCAGGGTCTTCATGCCCCGGGCGTTGTCGAGCAGCCCGGGGATGTCGAAGGTGCGGGTGACGCTGCCCGGACTGAGCACGATGTAGTCGTAGCGCTCGTTGACGACCTCGTCGGTGATCTTGCGGATCACGCAGACCTTCGCCAGCGGGTCCACTCCGATGGCCCCGCCGGGAATGATCCTGGTGCGGTGCCGGCTGCTGCGGCGCAGTGACACCGCGACCGACTGCGGGGTGAGGACGCCCGAGGCCACCTGAGGCAGCAGGGGCAGGTAGAGCTGGTACGAGAACGGCGCCACGAGCGCGATGTCCGCCTCGCCGGGACGGAGCCGGCGTTCCAGACGGCGTACGCACTCGACCCCGGCAAAACCGGCTCCTACAACGAGAATCCTGGGTCGTGCCACAGTGTTCGTCCCTTCTCGGGGTCTGCACGGTCGTCCGTTCGCCTGCCCCGTCGCACGCGCACGTCACCTCTCATTTTCACGAGACAGCTGAGACTTCGCCTGCTGGGGCGGCGAAACGGACGACCGGTACTCACCTGACCAGGTACGTCACCACCGTGCAGGCGCCGCCGGCCGTCCCCAGGCAGACCACGGCGGTGGCCGCGACGCAGCGCGCCCTCAGCGTGCGGTACCGCCGGCTGTACTCGCCGCGCAGTTCGGTGGCGCGGGCGCAGACGCGGCCCAGCATCACCCGCGAGGCCTCGGCCCGGTCGGCCGCGTACACCCGTTCCACGTCCTCGCGCTGGGCGGTGGTGAGCCAGGGCAGTTCGTCGGTGAAGCGGCGGGCGTGGCGGCGCGCCTGCTCGATCTCGGCGTTCCACAGCAGGTAGCCCTCCATCTGGGCCAGCCCGCGGGCGCTGTCCTTGTCGGGGTCGATGCCCACCCTGTTCTCCTCTCCGCCGGCCGGTCCGCTCACGCCTGCCGGTCCCCCCGGCCCGCCGTCGCCGCGTGGTCGCCGTGGTACGCGGCGTCGTCTAGTTCACGCACGGACGGGTGGTGCAGGTCGAATGCCGGGGATTCGGAACGGATCCGGGGCAGCGTGACGAAGTTGTGCCGGGGCGGCGGGCAGGACGTGGCCCACTCCAGCGAGCGCCCGTAGCCCCACGGGTCGTCGACCCCGACGTTCCTGCCGTACTTGGCCGTCTTCCACACGTTGTACAGGAACGGCAGCATGGAGAGGCCGAGCAGGAACGAGGAGATGCTCGAGATCGTGTTCAGCGCGGTGAAGCCGTCCGCCGCGAGGTAGTCCGCGTAGCGGCGCGGCATGCCCTCGGCGCCCAGCCAGTGCTGCACCAGGAACGTGCCGTGGAAGCCCACGAACAGCGTCCAGAAGGTGATCTTCCCGAGCCGCTCGTCCAGGATCTTGCCGGTGAACTTGGGCCACCAGAAGTGGAATCCGGCGAACATCGCGAAGACGACGGTGCCGAAGACCACGTAGTGGAAGTGCGCGACGACGAAGTACGAGTCCGAGACGTGGAAGTCCATCGGGGGCGAGGCGAGGATCACCCCGGTCAGGCCGCCGAAGAGGAAGGTGACGAGAAAACCGATGGACCAGAGCATCGGCGTCTCGAAGGACAGCGAGCCCTTCCACATCGTGCCGATCCAGTTGAAGAACTTCACCCCGGTCGGGACCGCGATGAGGAACGTCATGAACGAGAAGAACGGCAGCAGCACACCGCCGGTGACGTACATGTGGTGGGCCCACACGGTCACGGACAGGCCGGCGATGGCGATCGTCGCGCCGACCAGGCCGATGTAGCCGAAGATCGGTTTCCGGCTGAAGACCGGAATGATCTCGGTGACGATCCCGAAGAACGGGAGCGCGATGATGTAGACCTCCGGATGGCCGAAGAACCAGAAGAGGTGCTGCCACAGGAGCGCGCCGCCGTTGGCCGCGTCGAAGACGTGCGCGCCGAACTTCCGGTCCGCCTCCAGTGCCAGCAACGCCGCTGCGAGGACCGGGAAGGCCAGCAGGACCAGGACGGCGGTCAGCAGGACGTTCCAGACGAAGATCGGCATGCGGAACATCGTCATGCCGGGTGCGCGCATGCAGATGATCGTGGTGATGAAGTTGACCGAACCGAGGATCGTGCCGAATCCGGAGAAGGCCAGACCCATGATCCACATGTCCGGGCCGATGCCCGGTGAGTGGACCGCGTCGGTCAGCGGCGAGTAGGCGAACCAGCCGAAGTCGGCCGCTCCGTCAGGGGTGAGGAAGCCGGCCACGGCGATGACGGAGCCGAAGAGGTAGAGCCAGTAGGCGAACATGTTCAGCCGGGGGAACGCCACGTCGGGCGCGCCGATCTGCAGCGGCATGATCCAGTTGGTGAATCCGGCGAACAGCGGTGTCGCGAACATCAGCAGCATGATCGTGCCGTGCATCGTGAACGCCTGGTTGAACTGCTCGTTCGACATGATCTGCGTGCCCGGACGAGCCAGCTCGGCGCGCATGAAGAGCGCGAGCAGGCCGCCGATGAGGAAGAACGCGAACGAGGTGACCAGGTAGAGCGAGCCGATCGTCTTGTGGTCCGTGGTGGTCATCCACTTGATGACGACGTTTCCCGGTTCTCTGCTGTGTACCGGAAGCTCGTTGACGTAGGACTCGTCGTCCCTCGCCGCCCCTGTTGTGCCCGTCGTCGTCACTGGGACGCTCCTTCGATTGTCTGCCGCCGGTGGACCGCGCACCCGGCGTGGCGCCGCCTCCACCGGGGTCGGCCGAACGGCCCTGCCCGCACGTCGCGCGAGTTTCCGGTTGCAGCAAACCAGCCGGGTGGCCGCACGGGGTGGCCCTGCGCCCGCCGTGGCGCGACATTCACCCGTCAGGGCGTCCCCCGACGGCGACTCCCGGCACCGGCCGCCGGAAACGGCGCCGCCCCGGCTCGACGGTGTGTCGGCCGGGGCGGAACGGTCACAAGCGGTGCGGGTGGGGGAAGGGACCGGGTCTCCTCCCCCGTCCACGGCGTCCGGTCAGACGAGGCTCGCGATCGCCTGGTTGAACGTCGCCGACGGCCGCATGACGGCTGCGGCCTTGGCCGGGTCGGGCTGGTAGTAGCCGCCGATGTCCACCGGCTTGCCCTGAACGGCGACCAGTTCGTCGACGATGGTCCCCTCCTGCTCGGAAAGGATCTTGGCGAGCGGCGCGAAGGCCTCCGCCAGCTTCGCGTCGGCGGTCTGCTGCGCCAGCTCCTGGGCCCAGTACAGGGCCAGGTAGAAGTGGCTGCCGCGGTTGTCGATGCCACCGAGCCTGCGGCTGGGCGACTTGTCCTCGTTCAGGAACGTGGCCGTCGCGCGGTCCAGCGTGTCCGCGAGGACCTGGGCGCCGGCGTTGTCCGTGGTCTGCGCGAGGTGCTCGAAGCTGACGGCGAGGGCGAGGAACTCACCCAGGCTGTCCCAGCGCAGGTAGTTCTCCTTGACGAGCTGCTGCACGTGCTTGGGCGCGGAGCCGCCGGCGCCCGTCTCGAACAGACCGCCGCCGTTCATCAGCGGGACGACGGAGAGCATCTTCGCGCTGGTGCCCAGCTCGAGGATGGGGAACAGGTCGGTGAGGTAGTCACGCAGCACGTTGCCGGTGACCGAGATGGTGTCCTCGCCGCGGCGGAGGCGCTCCAGGGAGAACGCGGTGGCCTTCACCGGCGACATGATCTCGATCTGCAGACCGTCGGTGTCGTGGTCGGCCAGGTACGTCTTGACCTTCTCGATGAGCTTGGCGTCGTGCGCCCGGTCCTCGTCGAGCCAGAACACGGCCGGGTTGCCGGTCGCGCGGGCGCGGGTGACGGCGAGCTTGACCCAGTCCTGGATCGGCAGGTCCTTGGCCTGGCACACGCGGAAGATGTCGCCGGCGCCGACGGCCTGCTCCAGCACGGCGTCGCCCTTGCCGTCGAGGACCCGCACCGTGCCGGTGGTGGGGATCTCGAAGGTCTTGTCGTGGCTGCCGTACTCCTCGGCCTTCTGCGCCATCAGACCGACGTTGGAGACCGAGCCCATGGTGGCCGGGTCGTAGGCGCCGTTGGCACGGCAGTCGTCGATGACGACCTGGTAGACGCCCGCGTAGCTGCTGTCGGGCAGCACGGCGAGGGTGTCGGCCTCGCCGCCGTCCGGGCCCCACATGTGGCCGGAGGTGCGGATCATGGCCGGCATCGAGGCGTCCACGATGACGTCGCTGGGGACGTGCAGGTTGGTGATGCCCTTGTCGGAGTCGACCATCGCCAGGGCCGGGCCCTGGGCGAGCTCGGCCTCGAAGGACGCCTTGATCTCGGCGCCGACGTCCGGCACCGAGTCCAGGCCCTTGAGGATGCCGCCGAGGCCGTCGTTCGGGGTCAGGCCCGCGGCGGCGAGCGCCTCGCCGTACTTGGCGAAGGTGTTCGGGAAGAAGGCGCGGACCACGTGGCCGAAGATGATCGGGTCGGAGACCTTCATCATGGTGGCCTTGAGGTGCACCGAGAAGAGGATGCCCTCCTCCTTGGCGCGGGCGACCTGTGCGGTGAAGAACTCGCGCAGCGCGGCGACGCGCATGACGGCGGCGTCCACGACCTCACCGGCGAGCACCGGGACGGACTCGCTCAGCACCGTGGTGGTGCCGTCGTCGCCCACCAGCTCGATGCGCAGGCTGCCGGCCTCTTCGATCACCACGGACTTCTCGGTGGAGCGGAAGTCGTCGACGCCCATGGTCGCGACGTTCGTCTTCGAGTCGGCCGTCCAGGCGCCCATGCGGTGCGGGTGCGCCTTGGCGTAGTTCTTGACCGACGCGGGGGCGCGGCGGTCGGAGTTGCCCTCGCGCAGGACGGGGTTGACCGCGCTGCCCTTGATCTTGTCGTAACGCGCGCGGGCGTCCTTCTCCTCGTCGGACTTCGGGTCGTCCGGGTAGTCCGGAAGCGCGTAGCCCTGCTCCTGGAGCTCCGCGATCGCGGCCTTCAGCTGCGGGATCGAGGCCGAGACGTTCGGCAGCTTGATGATGTTGGCGCCGGGGGTGGTGGCCAGCGCGCCGAGCTCCGCGAGGGCGTCCTCGATGCGCTGGTTCTCCTGGAGGCGGTCGGGGAAGCTGGCGATGATCCGGCCCGCCAGGGAGATGTCACGGCTCTCCACGGTGACCCCGGCCTTGGAGGCGTAGGCCTCGATCACCGGCAGGAACGAATACGTCGCCAGGGCCGGGGCCTCGTCGGTGTGTGTATAGATGATGGTCGAGTCAGTCACCCTGTGCTCCGCTCCACGTCTGCAACATTGCTTGACATCAAGATATCTCGTGATCGCCGCTGCCTCGACAGGGCCCTGCCCCCACGGGCCGGAACCCGCGCTGCCGCAGCGCGGAGGCGTTCGCGGCCGTGCCGCGCAATTGGTTTGCCATGTCCCCGCGGTCCTGGCAGCGTGCCGGAGCATGAGTCCGGAAATCGAACACGACGAGCCGCTGACGCTGGCTGTACGGCTGCGCGAGCAGAAGAGCCCGCAGGCACACGAGCGGCTGGTGGCCCTGGCCGAGCGGTTTCCCGAGGACGCCGCGATCGCCTACCAGACCGCCTGGTCGCACGACTCGCTCGGCCTGGAGGCAGCGGCCGTGCCGTTCTACGAGCGGGCGCTGAAGGGTCCGGGGCTGCCGGCCGAGGACCGTCACGGAGCCTTCCTCGGCCTCGGCAGCACGCTGCGGGTGCTCGGCCGCTACGAGGCGGCCCGCGAGGTGTTCCGCCGCGCCCTGGCGGAGTTCGCGGACGACGCCTCGCTGCTGACCTTCCTGGCGATGACGCTGTACAACCTCGGCGACTCCCGCGAGGCCGTGCGGACGCTCCTCAGGGTCACGGCGGCCACCAGTGCGGACGGCCGGCTCCGGTCCTACCGCCCCGCGATCGAGTACTACGCCGACCGTCTGGACGAGACGGAGTAACGGGGCGGCGGCTCTCAGGGCCGTCCCTGCTCCGGGATCTCCTCACCGGCCGGCACCGGCCCCGGCGGGGTGCCGTCACCGAAGGGGCGGCCGCCCAGCGCCTCGCGGTGGTGCGGGGTCAGCCAGCCCGACAGGCGGGGTCCCACGGGCACGATGCCGGTGGGGTTGATGCCGGTGTGGACCCGGTAGTAGTGCTGCTTGATGTGGTGGAAGTCGGCCGTGTCGCCGAAGCCGGGTGTCTGGTAGAGGTCCCTGGCGTACCCCCACAGCACCGGGTCCTCGGCCAGTTTCGAGCGGTTGCACTTGAAGTGCCCGTGGTAGACGGCGTCGAAGCGCACGAGCGTGGTGAAGAGCCGGATGTCCGCCTCGGTGATCGTGTCGCCCACGAGGTAGCGCCGGTCCGCCAGGCGCTGCGACACCAGGTCCAGGCGGCGGAACACATCCGCGTACGCGGCCTCGTACTCGCTCTGTCCGGCCGCGAAACCGGCCCGGTACACGCCGTTGTTCACATCGCGGTAGACGCCCTCCATGACCTCGTCGATCTCCTCGCGCAGCGGCTCGGGATAGAGGTCGGGCGCCCCGGGGCGGTGCAGCGCGGTCCATTCGGTGGCGAAATCCAGGGTGATGCGCTGGTAGTCGTTGGTGACGAGTTCGCCGCTGGGGATGTCGACGACGGCGGGGACGCTGACGCCGCCGGGGTATCCGCTCTCCCGCGCGTCGTACGCCTCGCTGAGGTACTCGATGCCGAGCACCGGGTCCCGGTCGCCCTCGTCCAGCGTGAAGCGCCAGCTTCGGTCGTCCTGGATCGGGTCGGTGACGGCGAGCGAGAGGGCGCCCTCCAGCCCGAGCAGCCGGCGGGAGACCAGGGCGCGGCTCGCCCAGGGGCAGGCGCGGCTGACGACCAGCCGGTAACGGCCTGCCTCGACTGGCCAGCCGTCCCGGCCGTCGGCGGTGATCCGGTCGGCGAAGTGGCTGGTAGAACGCTTGAAGGGCTTGTGCCCGTACTCCGTGTTGCCGTCCGGTGCGGTGCTGGCGGGATCATTCATGGCGTCTCTCCCTGGGGCAGGGCCTGAGGCCTTGGCCGGATCGGGCCGGGGTCACGGCTCCGATCGTAGCGACTGGGGCCTCATGGGGCGGTGGACTGTCGGGTACGGCCTCTCCCCCGCCGTGTCCCGCCGACGTCGGCCAGGGCCACGATCAGCCCGGCCACCACGAAGGCCACGGAGACGACCAGCCCCCGGTCGTACGCGCTGGACCAGCCGGCGGAACCCGTCTGGGCGAAGAAGACCGAGCCGACCGCGGCGATCCCGATCGCCGAACCGACGCGCTGGCCGGTCTGGAGGGTGCCGCCGGCGCTCCCCGCGATGGCCACCGGGACCTGGGACAGGGTCAGGGTCTGGTTGGGTGCGATGACGAGGCCACTGCCCAGGCCGGCCAGCAGCAGCGGGGCTGCCATCGCCCAGCCGGCTCCCCTGCCGGGCACCAGGTGCACGGCGAGCGCGGTGGCCCCGAGTCCGACGGCCACGGTCGCCATGCCGATGACGACGAGGGGGCGCCCGTACTGGCCGACCAGCCTGCCTCCGGGGCTCGCGGCGACGGCGGACCCGAGGGCGAAGGGCGTGATCGCGAGGCCTGCCATCAGGGCGGTGTAGTGCAGTCCGCTCTGCAGGTAGAGCGTGGTGATGAAGAAGATCGACGTGAACCCCGCGAAGTACAGCAGGATCAGCAGACAGCCCAGCCAGTACGAGCGGACGCGGAAGAGCGCGAGGTTCACCACCGGCTGGGTGCCGCGGTGGGCGCACCGGGCCTCCCAGCCGACGAAGGCGGCGAGCAGCACGGCGGCCACCGGCAGGAGGAGCCATTTCGCGTCGCCCGGCCACTGTCGTGCCTGGACGAAGGGCAGCAGCAGCGCCAGCACTCCCGCGCCGAGCAGCAGCACCCCGACCGGGTCCAGGTCCCGCAGCCGCACCGGGCCGGCGGACGGGGTGTCCGGCAGCAGCCGGTGGGCCAGCAGCAGGCAGACGGCTCCGAGCGGCAGGTTCACGTAGAACACCCAGCGCCAGCCCTCCTCGGCGCCGGCCGCCTGGATCAGGAGTCCGCCCAGCAGCGGGCCGACGGCCGTGGAGATGCCGACCACGGTGCCGAACATCCCGAAGGCCCGTCCCCTCTCGCGTCCGGAGAACATCTGCTGGATGAGCGCGGAGATCTGGGGCGACACGAGCCCGCCCGCCAGTCCCTGGACCAGTCGGGCGACCACCAGCCAGAGGCTGGACTGGGCGGCTCCGCAGGCCGCGGACGAGAGCGTGAAGAGCGCCAGTCCGGCCATGAAGACCTGGCGGCGTCCGCGGGCGTCGCCCAGCCGTCCGGCGGGGATCAGGAACAGCCCGAAGGCGAGGGCGTAACCGGACAGCACCCACTGCAGGTCGGACTCCGGGGTGTGCAGGCCCTCCCGGATGGACGGCAGCGCCACGTTGACGATCGACACGTCCAACAGGGTCATGAAGCCCGCGACCAGGCACACCGCGAGCGCCCGCCACCGCCGGGGATCGGGCGCGTCCGGCCCGGCGGCGGACTCCGCGGATCCCCGGTTCGCCGCACTCTCTGCCATGGCTCGCACCTTAGGTCGCACGCCCCGATTCCTCATCCCGGCAGGGCCACCCGGCCGTGCGCCGCGCGCTACATTGGCGCGGTCACCGGTATGCGGACGGGAGACGGAACGGGGCGGCCGGCCGCCGTGCGCCGGCAGCCCCGGGAGCAAGCGGGCCTTGTTCGCGTCTGCTCCGAAATGCTCAGAAAAAGCTTGCACTTGCAAGCATATATACCTTAAGGTGCGGCATATGCAGTCCTACACGATCGGGCAGGCAGCCCGCCTGCTGGGCGTCAGCCCGGACACCGCGCGCCGCTGGGCGGACGCCGGCCGCATGGCGACCCACCGCGAGGAGGGCGGGCGCCGACTCATCGACGGCCGCGACCTGGCCGCGTTCTCCGTCGAGGTCGCCCAGGGCGGCGCGGGCGAGGACGACGCGTCCTACACCTCGGCGCGCAACGCCTTCCCCGGCATCGTCACCGCCGTCAAGCTCGGGGACGTGGCGGCGCAGGTGGAGATCCAGGCCGGTCCGCACCGGCTCGTCTCACTGCTGACCCGGGAGGCCGTCGAGGAGCTCGGGCTCGAGGTGGGCATGCAGGCCACCGCCCGGGTGAAATCGACCAGCGTGCACATCGACCGCACCTGACCCGGCGCGGTCGGCGCCCCGCGCCGCTCGACCCGCGTGACCGCAGGAGCACCCCCGCGACGACAGGCCGTCAGTAGACTCGGCAGCGAGTCGCCACCGGTCCCGCCGGGCCCGGCCGCCGAGGCCGTGCACCGCCGGGATCAACGACTCAGGAAGCGGCCCCTGAGCTGCGAGAACCCGCTCGGGGCGCCACCTGGCTCTACTGGGAGGTCACCGTTGAAAATGCTGATCAACGTCCCCGAAACCGTGGTAGCGGACGCACTGCGCGGCATGGCGGCCGCCCATCCGGATCTGACCGTGGACGTCGAGAACCGTGTCGTCGTACGGCGCGACGCACCCGTGGCCGGAAAGGCCGCCCTGGTCTCCGGCGGCGGGTCCGGGCACGAACCGTTGCACGCCGGGTTCGTCGGGCCCGGGATGCTGTCGGCCGCTTGTGCCGGGGAGGTGTTCACGTCCCCGGTTCCGGACCAGATGGTGCGGGCGGCCGTCGCCGTCGACAGCGGTGCGGGCGTGCTCTTCGTCGTCAAGAACTACACCGGTGACGTGCTCAACTTCGAGATGGCCGCCGAGCTGGCCGACGAGGAGGGGGTGCGGGTCGCCCAGGTACTCGTCAACGACGACGTCGCGGTCACCGACAGTCTCTTCACGGCGGGGCGACGGGGCACGGGGGCGACCCTGTTCGTCGAGAAGATCGCCGGCGCGGCGGCCGAGGAGGGCGCCCCGCTGGACCGGGTGGCGGCGCTCGCGCGCCAGGTGAACGAGTCGTCGCGCAGTTTCGGGGTGGCGCTGACCTCGGTGACCACACCCGCCAAGGGCTCGCCCACCTTCGACCTGCCCGAGGGCGAACTCGAACTCGGAGTGGGCATCCACGGTGAACCCGGGCGTGAGCGGCGTCCGATGATGACGTCCCGGGAGATCGCGGACTTCGCGGTGGACGCGGTGCTGGAGGATCTGCGGCCGAACGGGCCGGTGATCGCGCTGGTCAACGGGATGGGGTCGACACCGCTGCTGGAGCTGTACGGGTTCAATGCCGAGGTCCAGCGGGTGCTGTCCGAGCGGGGCGTGGTCGTGGCTCGTACGCTCGTGGGGAACTATGTGACCTCGCTGGACATGGCGGGCTGTTCGGTGACGCTCTGTCAGGTGGACGAGGAACTGGTGCGGCTCTGGGACGCGCCGGTGGAGACTCCCGCACTGCGCTGGGGCCGTTGAGCCCTCCCGCCGCGGCGCACGCCGCCCCACTCGATGGACCCAAGGAGATCATGTGCTCGACACCGACTTCTTCCGCCGCTGGATGACCGTGACCGCCGCCGCCGTGGACCGCGAGGCCGCGTATCTGACCGACCTCGACTCGGCGATCGGGGACGCCGACCACGGCAGCAACCTCCAGCGGGGGTTCGCCGCGGTGACGGCCGCCCTGGAGAAGGAACCGCCGCAGACGCCGGGGGCCGTACTGATGCTCGCCGGGCGGCAGTTGATCTCGACCGTCGGAGGCGCGTCCGGCCCGCTGTACGGGACGCTGCTGCGGCGTACGGGCAAGGAGCTGGGTGACGCCTCCGCCGTGACCCGCGACGAGCTGGCGCGGGCACTCGCGGCGGGCGTGGCCGCGGTGGCCAAGCTGGGCGGGGCCGCGGCCGGGGACAAGACGATGCTCGACGCCCTGCTGCCGGCGGCCGAGGCGCTCGGGACGTCGTTCGAAGCGGCACTGGACGCGGCGCGCGCGGGCGCGCTGGCCACGGTGCCCCTGCAGGCCCGCAAGGGCCGGGCGAGCTATCTGGGCGAGCGGAGCATCGGTCATCAGGATCCGGGGGCCACGTCCGCCGCGCTGCTGATCGCCGCGCTGGCCGCGGCCGGCAGCGCGGACGGGGGCGCCGCATGAGCGCGGACAAGCAGGTCGGGATCGTGCTCGTCTCGCACAGCGGGCCGGTGGCCGAGGCGGTTGCCGCGCTGGCCAGAGGGCTCGCGGCCGGTGGCGCGACCGCGCCGGTGGCCGCCGCCGGCGGGACGCCCGCGGGCGGCCTCGGGACGAGCCCGGAGCTCATCGCGGAGGCGGCCAGATCGGTGGACTCCGGCGCGGGTGTCGCCGTCCTGGTCGACCTGGGCAGCGCGGTGCTCACGGTCAAGGCGATGCTGGCCGAGGGCGACGAACTCCCCGACGGGGCACGGCTGGTGGACGCGCCGCTGGTGGAGGGCGCGGTGGCCGCCGTGGTCACCGCGTCGGCGGGCGGCGACCTGGACGCCGTGGCGGCTGCCGCGTCGGAGGCGTACGACTACCGCAAGGTGTAGGCCGTGTCGCCGGCCCGCCCCCGCGCCGCTCGCTCACACTTGACGGCATGTCACCGAACGAGCGGCGCAGCGCCGGCCTCCTCCTGTTCCGCACCACCGGGGAATCCGGCCTGGAGGTCCTCATCGGCCATATGGGCGGGCCGTTCTGGGCGGGCCGGGAGAGCGCGGCGTGGTCGGTGCCGAAGGGTGAGTACGGCCCCGGCGAGGAGGCGGCGGCCGCTGCGCGGCGGGAGTTCGGGGAGGAGTTCGGCCACCCGGCCCCGGACGGTACGTGGCTGGCGCTGGGCGAATCCCGCCAGGCAGGCGGCAAGACCGTGACCGTGTGGGCGCTGGAGGCCGACCTCGATCCGGCGGCGGCCGTTCCGGGAACGTTCACGATGGAGTGGCCGCGGGGCTCCGGTGTGCGGCGGGAGTTCCCGGAGATCGACCGGTTCGCCTGGTGCGCCCCGGAGGTCGCCGCCGAGCGCCTCGTCAAGGGGCAGCGGGTCTTCGTGGACCGGCTGCGCGATGCGCTGGCGGCGGAGCGGGGGCCGTCCGTGCCCGACGGGTCCTGAGCCTTCGGGGCCTCGACGGTCGGGGCCGGGTGCGCCGCCGTCCGGCAGCTACGGGTCAGGGGCTGCCGGCCGGGGCGCCCTCGCGGAGTTCGAACCGGTCGCCGGTGAAGCGGCCCCGGAAGCTGCGGTCGTGCGAGACGACCACGACGGCTCCCTGATACTGCGCCAGCGCCGCCTCCAGCTCCTCCACCAGGCCGAGGGCGAGGTGGTTCGTCGGCTCGTCGAGCACCAGCAGATCGGCCGGCCGGGTGACCAGCCGGGCCAGCGCCAGCCTGCGCTGCTGGCCGACGGAGAGGCCGGCGACCGGAACGCCCAGGTCCTCGGGGCGGAACAGCCCGAGGGCGAGAAGCAGGTCAGTGTACTCGTCGGCGTGGCCGGGGCGTCCGGCCGCGAAGGTGGCCAGCAGCGTGCGGCGGGTGGGCCGGGCGGGGAGTTCCTGCGGGAGGTACCCGATCCGGGCCCGGCGGCGCACCGTGCCGGTGTCGGGGGCGAGATCTCCCGCCAGGATCCTCAGCAGGGTCGACTTGCCGGCGCCGTTGGGCCCGGTGACCAGCAGCCGCTGTCCGGCCGCCACCCGCAGTCCGGGCACGCGCAGCCGGTCGCCGACCGTGACGGAGTCGAGCTCCACCATTGGGCCCGGCGGCAGTTCGCCTTCGGCGGCGAGGTCCAGCCGGGCAGTGAAGCCCAGCGGCCGGGGCGGGGCCGGGACCGGGTCCCTGCGCAGCGCGTCCAGCCGGGTCCTGGCCGCTCTGACCTGCCCGGACAGCTTGGCCTCGTGCGAACGGCGGTGCTTGCCGAAGCCCTCGCCCGGGTCCTTCCCGGCGCCGGCGAGCCGGCGTCCAGTGGCGTTCACGAGCTCTTCGGTGCGGGCCAGTTCGTCCAGCCACTCCTGATGGTCCTGCGCCCAGCGGCGCCGGGCGGCCGCCCGCGCCGTGCGGTAGCCGTCCCAGCCGTCGCCGTAGGTGACGACGCTGCGCAGATCGCGGTCCACCTCGGCGATGACGGTGGTGGTGCGCTCCAGGAACGCCCGGTCGTGGGTGATCACGACGGCGGTGCCGCGGTGGGCGCGCAGATGCTCCTCGAGCCAGGTGGTGGCCCTGAGGTCGAGGTGGTTGGTCGGCTCGTCGAGCAGCAGCAGTTCGGGACCGGACGCCAGCACGCAGGCGAGCGCCAGCCTGGACTGTTCTCCGCCGGAGAGCGTGCCGAGCGGGCGCTCCCTGGTGAGGTGCCCGAGCCCGAGTCCGTGCAGCGCCGCATCGACCCGGGCGTCGGCCAGGTAGCCGCCGCGTTCCTCGTACTCGGTCAACAGGTCTCCGTACGCGGCGAGCCGGGCGTCGTGCGCGGGGCCGGGCACGGCGAGTGCGGACTCGGCGGTACGGATCCGCCGCTCCAGCTCGCGGAGTGCGGCCAGTGCCGTGTCGACGGCGTCCTGAACGGTCCGGGCGGGGTCCAGCGCGAGCGTCTGGCAGAGGTGGCCGGTGCCGCCCGGGAAGCTGACGGTGATCTCGCCGCTGTCCGGTGTCTCGGCCCCGGCCAGCAGCCGCAGGAGCGTCGACTTGCCGGAGCCGTTCTCACCGATCACTCCGACGCGTTCGCCCGGACGGACGGTGAGCGACACCTGATCGAGGACGGTGCGGTCTCCGTACGCCTTGGAGACGTCCTTCATGGCCAGTTGGGCGCGGTCGTGCTTGGGGGACATGGGTCGCTTTCCCTCGGGTGACATGCCTCGGCGGCCCGTGAACGGGCACGGCGGGCGGGGATGCCGAACGGGCGCGGGAGGATGCCATGCGGGGCGACACGCTCGGCGTCGCGCGGTGGCGTCCCTGGCCGGGATCAGCGGAAGAAGTAGTACGAACCCATGGGCGTCAGTGTAGGCAGGGGGCGCGGGGCTGTCAGGTCCCTTTTCGCACGGTCAGGTGCTGCTCAGGCCCTGTCTTGGGATCCCCCCCCGGGGGGTGCTACGGAGCCTCGCCCTGGGCGGCCTCGATGCTGCTGTGCAGATCGTGCGTCGCGTCGAGGGCGGCCGCTCCCGAGACGGCCAGGCAGGCGATCAGGGTCGCGGCGGCGGCGCGGCCGATGCGCGGGCGGGCGGCGGTCCGGCCCAGCAGCGCGGCGACCCGGCGCGGGACGGGCCCCGCCGCCGCGGCGAGTGCCGGTGCGGGGTGGGCTTCGGCGGGCCCTCCGGCCGTCCGGGCGGCCAGCGCGGCGCGCCCGATCGCACGGGCGGCGACTGCCCGATCCCCGACGGCACGGGCGGCGGCCTCGTCCGCGCAGCGCTCCAGCGCGTAGCCCATGGGCGCGCGCAGGGCGCGCAGGGCCGGGTGGCAGCGGGCGGACAGCTCGGCGGCGACGAGGTACAGGTGGTGGCGCCCGGTGAGGTGGGCGCGCTCGTGGGCCAGGAGCGCGTCCCGTTCGGCGGGTTCCAGGGCGTGCAGCATGCCGGTGGTAACGACGATCCGGCCGGGGCTGCCGGGCCGTCCGGGCAGGGCGTAGGCGTCGGGCCGGGCGTCCCGGAGCACAGCGAGTTCGCTGTCGTCGCCATGCTCGGGGCGGGCGGTCCGGTGGAGCTGGGCCCAGTGCCTGCGCGCCGCCCGGGTCATGCCGGCGGCGCAGCCCAGGAGCAGCGCGAGCGCGACGGCCGCGAGGGGCAGGGCGAGGGCCGGTTCGACGGCGGCGAGCGGGCGCACGAACTCTCCGGCGGCGGCGACGGCGGACAGCCGCCCGGCGCCGGGCACCACCAGCAGCGCCAGCGCGGACAGGGTGAAGACGGCAAGGCCCGCGCCCGTGGCGGCGAGCAGCCGAACGGCACGCCGGGGCGACAGGGCGTCCGCGAGCCGGCGGGCGGCCGGCACGACGAGGAACGGCACCAGCAGCGGGATCCACACGGCATAGATCATCCGGCGTCCCCGTCGAGCAGTTCACGCAGCAGCCGCTCGTCCTCGTCGCTGAGCTGCGACACGAACCGTGCCAGCACCGTGGACCGGTCCTCGTCCTTGCGCAGTTCGCTGTGCATCCGGCGGGCGGTCAGCCCGGCCGCGTCCTCGGTGGGGGTGTAGGCGAATCCGCGTCCCGACCTGGTGCGGGCGACCGTGCCCTTCTCGTGCAGGCGGGACAGGATGGTGGTGACGGTGGTCCGTGCGAGTTCTGCCCCGATCGCGCCCTGTACCTGCCCTGCGGTGAGCGGGGCGCCGGCCGCCCAGAGGGCCGCCAGGATCGCGGATTCCAGTTCGCCGGACGGGCGCCGCTCCACCGGGGCCTCACCGGCCGCCGGTGCCTGCCGGGCGGGCTCCTGCCCGGCGGGTGCCGTCCCCCCGGCGTCCGGGCCCTCGTGCGGCCGGGGGGCGGATTCTCCGCCGGATATGCCGTTCACCTGTGGCATGGGAACTCTCCTCCCCCTTCGGGCGTCTACAGTGATGTAGACCGTCTACATCACTGTAGTCAGTCCGGGTGTTCCACCGGTGCACCCGCTCACCATTATGGGAGACCCTCCACCGTGTCCGTACTCTCACTGGCGGCCATGCCGCAAGCGGTGAACCTGCTGGACGCCGGCTCGCTGCTCGGCACGTTCGGCGCGCTCGGCGTCGCCGTCGTGCTCTTCGCCGAGACGGGGCTGCTCGTCGGCTTCTTCCTGCCCGGCGACTCACTGCTGTTCACGGCCGGCCTGCTGAGCGTCTCCGGCACCCACGGCCCGGTCGAGCTGTCGCTGCCGCAGGTGCTGATCGCCGCGGTGGCCGGGGCGCTGCTCGGTGCGCAGACGGGCTACTGGCTCGGCCGCCGGGGCGGCCGGGCGCTGCTCGCCCGCAGCCGCTCCGGACGGCTGCACGAGGGCGCCGACCGTGCGGCGGAGCTGCTCGCCAGATACGGGCACGCCCGCGCGATCGTGCTGGCCCGCTTCGTCCCCGTCGTGCGCACGGTGCTCAATCCGCTGGCCGGGGCGCTCGACGTCCCGGCCAGGGTGTTCGCCCTGTGGCAGGTCGTCGGGGGCGTCGTCTGGACGGCCGGGCTGGTCCTCACCGGATACGCACTGGGGTCCTCGGTACCGAACGTCGACCGCTACCTGCTGCCGATCGTCGCTCTCGTGGTCGTGGTCTCCCTCGTCCCGCTCGCCGCCGAACTGCTCCGCTCCCGCAGGCGGACCACTGCCGAAGGAGACAACAACTGATGCCGCTCGCCTCCGCGGCCACCTCGATCGACGGTGGGCCGTACACCTGGGTCACCGAGCTGGCCCAGCGCTCCCCCGCCGTCCTGGACTCCGCCGTCCGCCTGTGGTCGGACTACGGGCTCGCCCTGTTCGCGGTGCTCATGCTCGCGTCCTGGTGGCGCTCCCGGTCCGGGGACCCCACGCGTACCGCCATGGCGCTCTGCGCCCCGCTCGTCGTGGTCGCCACGTATCTCGTCAACGACGTGGTGAAGTCCGCCTTCCACGAACAACGCCCCTGCCGGAGCCTGCATGTCCTGACGGTGGAGGCGTGCCCGGCGCTGGGCGACTGGTCCTTCCCCAGCAATCACGCCGCCATCGCGGCGGCGGCCGCGATGGCGATCTGGCTGACCGACCGGCGGCTCGGATCGGTCGCGGCGGCGGCCGCGCTGCTGATGGCGGCGTCCCGGGTGTGGATCGGCGCGCACTACCCGCACGATGTGCTGGCCGGGCTGCTGATCGGCGCGCTGGTCGCCTGGCCGCTGGTGGTGGCGGCCGGGCGCTGCGCCCCGGTGGTGGTGCGCCTGCGTGACAGCCGGCTGCGTCCGCTGGTGGCGGTGCGCTGAGGCCGCGACGCCCCGGACGCCGGGCATGCAGAGGTCTGCGCGCGGGCCGGGAGCGGGTGGGTGGCAGTCCTCAGCCTTCGTTGCCGGGCATGCGGATGACGGCGAGGCCGCCGTCGAGGTCCACGGTGGAGCGGTGCGGCGGGGCACCGTCCTCCTCGTCGTCGCGCAGCAGCAGGGCGCTCTGCCGCTCCTTGAGTTCGCTCTGCTTGCCTGGCGAGAAGGTCGCGTGCAGCTGCTCGAAGCCGGTCGCCGACACCTGGCCCTGCCGGGCGCTGTTGCGCCACGGCAGCAGACCGGCCCGGCCCGCGCGCAGCATCAGCTGATCGAGGATGGCGACGACGGTCAGCCCGATCACCAGTCCGGGCAGCGTCATCATCGCGGCGAATTCCATCCGGGCAGTATCCCTCGCCTGCGGCGCGGCGTGAAGCGGTCGCGCGTACGCCCCTGCGGGCCGCCGCTCGGTGCGACGGCCCGCAGGGGCGTTGGCCAAGGGCCGGTTGGCCAAGGGCCCGGGGTCAGCCGTTGGGGAGGATGACGGCCCGGCCGCTGACCTTGCCGTCGTGCAGCCGTTCGTACGCGAGCGGCGCCTCATCCAGCGAGTACGTCTCGACGTGCACCTCGACCGAACCGGCACGGGCGAGGTCGAGCACCTCGGCCAGCTCCGAGCGTGATCCCCAGTACGGGGCGGTCACCGTGGTGTTGAACGGCAGGGAGCCGAAGCCCACCGGCAGCGCCCCGCCCCCGATGCCCACGATCGTGACATCGGAGTCGACGGCGGCCGCGGCACCCGCCGTGGCCACGGTGGGCGGCGCCCCGACGAAGTCGAGGACGACCTGTGCGCCGATGCCGCCCGTCAGCTCACGGATTCGCGCCGCGGCGTGTTCGTCGGACAGGACGGTCTCGTGCGCACCGACGGTGCGGGCGAGGGCGAGCTTGTCCTCCGTGACGTCCAGGGCGATGACCCGCACGGCCGTCATGGCGCGCAGCAGCTGGATGGCGACGTGGCCGAGTCCGCCGGTGCCGATGACGACGGCGGTCGCGCCGGGCACCAGCTTCGGCAGGGAGCGCTTGATCGCGTGGTACGGGGTGAGGCCCGCGTCGGTGAGCGGCACGGCCTGGACCGGGTCGAGGTCCCCCAGCGGCACCAGGTGGCGCGGGTCGTCGACGATCATGTACTCGGCCATGGCGCCGGGCGAGCCCAGCCCCGGCGGGTTGATGCCGAGCTCCTTGGCGCGCAGGCAGTAGTTCTCCTTGCCCTCGGCGCACTTGACGCACGTACCGCAGCCCCAGGGGCCGTATACCGCCACGGACTCGCCCACGGTGAGTCCGCCGACGCCGTCGCCGAGTGCGGCCACGGTGCCCACGCCCTCGTGGCCGAGGGTGAGCGGGAGATCGTAGGGGAACTGGTCTGCGGGCCAGCTCATCACGGCGATGTCGGAGTGGCAGACACCTGCGGCGGTGACCTTCAGCAGCACCTGCCCGGGGCCGGGCTCCGGGTCGGGCACGGCGACGACCTCCGGCGCGGCGCCGACGGTGCGGTACTGGACGGCTTTCATGGGGTCCTCCTTGACCTCTGCTGTTCTATTTCTCGCCCCCGAAGCCCCCCTGCGCCATTCAGGAGGCGGAGTATCCGCCGTCCACCAGGTGGTAGCTGCCGTGGATGAACGAGGCGCGGTCGGAGAGCAGGAAGGCGGCGAGCTCCGCCACCTCCTGCGCGGTGCCGAGGTGTCCGGCCGGATGCAGCGAGATGAGGTGGTCGCGGGCGGGGCCGTCCGTGTTGCGCAGCAGCGGCGTGTCGATGAAGCCCGGCCCCACCGCATTGACGCGGACGTTCTGTGCCGCGTACTCCAGCGCAGCCGTCTTGGTGAGGCCGACGACACCGTGCTTGGCGGCGACGTAGGCGGGCGATCCGGCGAAGCCGTTGGTGCCGAGGATCGACGACATGTTGACGACGGCGCCACCGCCGGCGGCGACGATCGCGGGAAGTTCGTAGCGCATGGAGTAGAAGACGCCGCTGAGGTTGGTGGCGACGACCCGGTTCCAGTCCTCGACGGCGTATTCGCCGGTCGGGCTGCTCGGGCCGCCGATGCCCGCGTTGTTCACCGCGAGGTGCAGGGCGCCAAAGGTGTCGACGGCGAACCGCACGCCCGCCTCGACGGAGGCGGGGTCGGTGACGTCCATGGCGACGGCCGCGGCCCTGGCACCGGCGTTCTCCAGTGCGGCGACCGCCTTGCGGGCGCTCTCCTCGTCGTAGTCGGCCACGACCACGGACGCGCCTGCGGCGGCCAGCCGGTGGGACAGGGCCAGTCCGATGCCGGAGGCCCCTCCGGTGACCAGGGCGGTGCGTCCGGCGAATTCCTGCTCGGTGGTGGCGGGGGTGGTGCTCATGATGTTCCGTTTCCTTCCGTGGTGCTGTGTGACGCCGGCCCGGCGGGGAGCTGTGCGAACAGCTCCGCCGAGAGGGCGTCGAATGCCTGCCCCACGAGCCGGGGCAGCTCGTCGGGGCAGTTGCCGCGCACCCAGGCGGCCTGGGCGGCGAGGAGCGCTCCCGCTCCGGCGGCGACCGTGACGGCGGGACGGATGTCCTGCCGCGGGTCGGTGCCCAGCCGCTGCGCGACGATGGCGACCGAGTCCTCCTGGGCGTCCACCCGGATGTGGTGGAACGCCGCGTAGAGGGTCGGCTCCCGCTCGGCGAGGACCAGCAGTTCGAAGATCCTCGGGCGGCGGTGCCAGGCCGCCGCCTCCGGGTCCTCCAGCCAGTCCAGGACGGCCCTGCGGTACGCGGTGAGCGGCGGTTCGTCTGCGGGGCGAACGCGCAGGGCGTCGTTGATCCGGTCGCCGTCGCCCCGGACCGAGTCCAGTACGGCGGCTTCCTTGCTGGTGAAGTACCGGCTGAAGGTCCGGCGGTCGACGTCCGCGTGTTCCGCGATCTCCTCGACCGTCACTTCCCTCAGCCCCCGGTCGAGCACCAGCTCGAACGCGGCCTGGGCCAGTGTGTCCCGGGTCCGGCGGGCCTTGCGGCTCCGCCTCTCCGGGGTCTTCCGTTCCCGGTTCATAACTGCACCGTACACCCAAGAATGTCCCGCTGCGACAAACGCCCCTTCGGGACATCCGAAGGGGCGGCGAGGGGGGAAAGCCCTGTGGGGCATGGGGCCTACGGGCCTACGGCTGCGGGGCTGCGGGGCTGCGGGGCTGCGGGGCTGCGGGTACGGGCCTACCGTCCGCTGAAAGCCTCCGCGGCCCGGCGTGCGTCGACTCCGGCCGTCACGGGACGGCTGCTGCTGTCCGATGACGACCCGCTCAGCGTGAGCGCCGCGATGTCGTCGCGCCGCACACCTCCGGAGAAGGCCTCCAAGTCCGTGTGGAGCGTGTCCAGCAGCTCACGGGGGCCGAGCCGGGTCCAGTGGCTCAGGCGTGCGTCCAGCGGATAGAAGGCTCCCGAGGCGTCACGGGCCTCGGTCACTCCGTCGGTGAACATCAGGAGTGTCGCGCCGGGCGGGAAGTCCAGCCATTCCGCGACCCGCGCCTCGTTGCTCAGCTCCGCCATACCCAGCGGCACCGACGTACGGCGCAGCGGAACAGCGGCAGCCACGCCCTCGTGCAGCATCCGGGGCGGCAGGTGGCCGCAGTTGACGGCCTGCACCCGCCCGGCCCCGTCGAGGCCGAGCACCAGTGCGGTGACGAAGCGCTCGGTCTCGCCGGTCTGGGCAGAGAAGGCGTTGTGCCGAACGACGGCGTCCTCGACCGCGTCCACCACTCCGGTCAGGCCGGGCTCACGGATGGCGGCCTCCCGGAACGCGCCGAGTGCGGCGAAGCCCACCCCGATGGCCGCGAGGCCCTTGCCCTGTACGTCGCCGATGATGACGCGAGTGCCGTACGGGGTCTGGATGATCTCGTAGATGTCGCCGCCGACCAGGTGGTCCTCCTCGATCGGCGCGTAGATGCCGTCCACGTGGACCTGTTCGGTCGCCACGGGCAGCGGGCGCAGGATCTGCCGCTGGAGGGCGACGGCCGCGGACCGCAGCCTGGCGATCTCGCTGACGTGCCGGATCCTGCGGGCACAGACGCCGACGCCGAGCGCACAGGCCAGCACCGTGAAACAGACGCCGCTCGCCATGTCCCAGAACGAGCCTCCCGATGCCAGCCGGGAGATCACGACGATGGGCATGATCCACAGCGCTGCCGCGACAGTCTGCCGGACGGTGCAGAAGACCGAGACGAGTGCGGGCACGACGACCAGGAGGGGGATGAGCCGAAGGTCCTCACCCGTGAGGACGTCCAGGCACACCACGATCAGGGAGAGCAGGGCCAGTCCGCCCATCAGGGCGGGGGTGCCGATCCGGGCCGCGACGGCGGCCCGCTCCCCGGCGTCCGGGGACGGCGGCTCCACGCTCCGCGCCATCGCCGGACGTCGCACCCCGATCGTCAAGGCCCTCTCCTCCCGCCGGCGCCGGGCACGCCCCGGCAGTCATCTCCAGTCCACCCGGGCCGGGGCTTCGGCGCAGGGGGCTTTCGGCCTTTTGAACCACGCCGAAGGTCACCGGTCACCGGTCGGCGGTGCTCCTCGGGCCGGAAGTCCCGGACGGACGTCCCGCCGGGGGCCCGGGACGTCTCAGGGCGCCTCGGGCCGGAGGGTCCCGACGGGCGTCCCGCCCGGGGAGTCCGGATCACGGCCCGTGCGGCATGTCCAGGATCAGCCGCGGACCGCCGCGTCGGCCGCCTCGCTCCGGGCCGGCCGCGCCGGCCCGCCGTCGGGTACGAGCGCCGCAAGGAACGATGTCCGCCGGCGGAGCCGGAATCCGAGGGACTCGTAGAGCCGCACGGCGTGGGTGTTGGCCGCCGCCGCGTGCAGGAACGGAGTCTCGCCGCGTTCCCGGATCTCGTGGGAGACGGCGAGCAGCAGCCGGGTGGCGAGCCCCTGCCCCCGTACCGACTCGTCCGTGCAGACGGCGCTGATCTCGCTCCAGCCGGGCGGGTGCAGCCGTTCCCCGGCCATCGCCACCAGCACCCCTTCGCGCCGGATCCCGAGATAGGTGCCGAGCTCGATGGTCCGGGGCAGGAACGGTCCCGGCCGGGTGCGTTCCACCAGTTCGAGCATCTCGGGCACATCGGCCGGGCCCAGCCGTACCGCCTCCGGGTCCGGGGCGGCGGCGACGCCCGTGTCGACGAGCTGGACACCCTCGGCGTGGAAGGTCCGCTCCCAGTCCTCCGGGGGCAGCTCGCGGAAGGCGGTGATGGTGACCGCTCCGCCCGGGCCGGCGAGCGCCGCGGCGTCTGCCCAGTCCGCGGGCCCCGGCCGGTCGGGCAGTGCGGCCCAGGGGGTGACGTCGGCCGGGTAGCGCAGGACGCGGCCGCGGCGTTCGGCGAATCGGGCATGCGGGCCGGTCAGCGACGCGCCGACCGGGTCGTCCAGCGGGTGCGCGCCGCCGGACGGGGGCTGCTCCGCGCTCATGCGCTCACCTCGATCACTGTCTTTCCGCGGGAGTGCCCGCTCTCCACGGCCCGCAGCGCTTCGCCCGCCGCGCTCAGCGGGTAGGTCCGGGTGACGTGCGTCCGCAGGGCTCCGGCGACGACGAGGTCCGCGACCTCGGCGAGAACCGCCGAGGTACGGGCGCGCACCACAGCCGCCCCGCCCAGCTCCACCGCGAGCGGCTTGTCGGCGGCGCTGATGAGGGCGGCGGGATCGGCGAGCAGCGGGGCGACCTCGCTCAGCGTGTCGCCACCGACCAGGTCGAAGACCGCGTCGATGCCGTCGGGGGCCGCCGCCCGTACCCGGCCGGCGAGCGAGGCGCCGGATGCGACGTGCACCGCGCCGAGCGACTCGACGAATTCCTTCTTGGCCGCGCTCGCCACCGCGACGACCTTGACGCCCGCGTGGTGCGCGAGCTGGACCACGGCGTTCCCGACCCCGCCTCCGGCGCCGGTGACCAGCAGCGTCGAGCCGGGGGCGGGAGCGAGCTGGCGCACCCCGTCGTAGGCGGTGGCCACCGCGACCGGCAGCGCCGCCGCGTCGGTGAAGGACAGCCCGGCCGGTTTGTGCGCGGTCACCGCGACGGGCAGCAGCGTGTACTCGGCGTAGCCGCCGGTCAGCGGGCTGCCGAACACCTCGTCGCCGGCCGCGAACCCTTCGGCGTCCGGGCCCGCCGCCACGACGACCCCGGCGGCCTCGCTGCCGAGGACGGTGGGGAACGGCTGCGGCTCGCTGCCGGGCCTGGTGTACCCCGTACGCAGCTTCCAGTCGACCGGGTTGACGCCCGCCGCCCGTACGGCGACGAGCAGCTCCCCGGGACCGGGCACCGGAGCGTCCTGCTCGACGAGTGCCTCCACCTCCGGCCCGCCGTTGCGGGTGAACACGTACGCCTTCGGCATGAGCTCCCTCTCTCTCCTGCTTCCCTTTGCACCGGCCGCCCCGGACGGTGCCCCACAGCAGCAGGAAGCCCTTCCCGCGTGCACGTATTCCCGGCGACCCACGGGGTTCACGGAGCCGTGACACGCCGCTGCTCTCCGTGCGCTGACCGATTCCCGCCAGTGGGTCCGCGGCCGCCCGCCACGCCCCCGTCGCAGGTCATCCGCGCGACCGAAACCGTCGGCCGGAAACCGCGAGTCGACGCACCGTCGATTTCAACTCAACTACCGCTGGATATGCGCCGGTCGGTGCCCATTGCGCCCAGGGCTGTGGCACTCTGGTGACGACCGCCCCACCGGGCTCCCCCGTACCGGTGGGGCGGTTCTGCTGCCGGATCCGTGTCCCTGCACAGATATGACGAGGGATCACGTCGATTTTCGGCCATTGACCTGTTGTTGCCTGATCAACTCTCAGCGACCCGCATGGGCGGGCTTTTCGCGGGCATACGCCTACACCTCATGGCCTACGACCAGGGGAGCGTGACGAGATGACGGCGCACACTGCGCGGACCGCCGGTACGGACCGAGCGGAGAGTGCACGGTCGACGGCGGCGGGAGCGCCTGCCGCGACCGCCGCAGCGGACGCGGCGGTCCTGCTGGAGCCCGCCGACCCGACAGGCGTGACCGGTGGCACGGGCGCCGTGGACACCCAGGGAGCGGTGGACGAGCTTCCGTGGATCGAGGACGCCGGCAAGATCGCGCCCAGGGACGCGCGGGCGCTGTCGAAGCTGTTCTTCGACCGGCTCCAGGTCCTGGAGGAGGGCACCGCCGCCCATCAGTACGCGCGCAACACGCTCATCGAGATGAACCTCTCGCTGGTCCGGTTCGCCGCGGGCCGGTTCCGCAACCGGGGCAGCGGCGACATGGAGGACATCGTCCAGGTCGGCACGATCGGGCTGATCAAGGCGATCGACCGGTTCGACCTGTCCCGCGAGGTCGAGTTCACCTCCTTCGCCGTCCCGTACATCGTCGGCGAGATCAAGCGGTTCTTCCGTGACACCACCTGGGCGGTCCATGTACCGCGCCGGCTCCAGGAGCTGCGCGTCGACATCGCCAAGGCGAAGGAGTCCCTGGCCACGGAGCTCGACCGGGACCCCACAGTCCAGGAACTGTCCGAACACCTCGGGATCACCGAGGAGCAGGTGACCGAGGGAATCGTCGCGGCCAACGGGTACACGGCCGGATCCCTGGACATGCCGACCGACGCGACGGAAACCGGCCGCAACGGAACTCCGGGGCGCACGTACGCCGACGCGCTGGGCGAGGCGGACCCCGCCATGGAGACGGTGGAGAACCTGCAGACGCTGGCGCCGCTGCTCGGGGATCTGGACGCGCGCGAGCACCGCATCATCGAGATGCGTTTCGGCCAGGAGCTGACCCAGTCGCAGATCGGCAGCGAACTCGGCATCTCGCAGATGCACGTCTCGCGCCTGATCAGCCGGATCCTCGGCAAGCTCCGGACCGGGATGCTCGTCGACGAATGAGCTGACCGATGCAGCTGACTGATGCATCAGTCAGCACCTCAACGCTCATCCAAACAGGTCATTCACCGTGACTGATGTTGAGATCCTCTCAACACATGGGTAACGTGACCGACCATGCAGCACGACGAGGCGGCCGCACGGGTCCGACAGGTGATCCGGGATGCCGGAGTGAGTCAGCGCGAGTTCGCGCGGCGGATGGTCATCGATCCGTCGAAGCTCTCGCGCTCACTCGGCGGCACCCGCCGCTTCACCACGGCCGAACTGGCCCGGGTGGCCGACATCGCCGGGGTCGACGCCGGCTGGCTGCTCGGGACGCAGCCGGAGCACGCGACTGCGCCCGCCCGGCTCTCCGAGGCCCCGCCGTCGGCCGCCCGCCCCCGGCGAGCCCGCAACTCCGCTGCCGGCCGTCCGGCGGCGGACAGCGGCAGACCCCTCCAGATCGTCCGGCAGACCGTCGAGCTGATCGCGGAGCACGGGTTCCATTCCGTACGGGTCTCGGACATCGCGGAGGCCTGCGGGACCAGTACCGCCGCCATCCACTACCACTTCCCCGGACGTGACGAGCTGCTGGAGGCGGCCGCTCGCTGGTGCATGGACGAGGACACCGCCAGACGCGCGGCCGGGACAGCCGATACGAACCACGCCGGCGACGAACTCCGCCTGCTGATCGAGCTCCAGACCCCGTACACCCCCCAGCAGCGGCGCCAGTGGAGCGTCTGGCTCGACCTGTGGGCCGAGGCGGCGCGCTCCACCGCGGTCGGTGAACTCCACGTGGAGTACTACCGGCAGTGGCGGGCCACGGTCGCGGAGGTGATCGGGCGCGGCGTCGCGCAGGGGGTCTTCCGGCCGGTCGATCCGGAGGCCGCCGCTCTCAGCCTCACCGCTCTCATCGACGGCCTGGCCTCCCAGGTGCTCGCGACGACGCCCGGGGAGCCGGGTACCGGCGCCGAGGACATGCACGGTGCGCTGCTCCGCTATGTGGACACGACCCTGACCGCGGGCTGACCCGCCCCCACGCACGTACGCCCCATCGCGATCTCTTCGACTCGCTCAGCTCGTTCGAGTCGTTCGAGTCAACAGATCCCCAACAAATCCCATCCGAATCAGGAGCCGCTTCCGCATGCCCGTAAACCAGGACGTCATCATCACGTGTGCCCTCACCGGGGCCGGTGACACGGTCCGCAAGAGCCCTCATGTGCCCGTCACCCCGGAGCAGATCGCCCGTTCCGCCGTCGAGGCGGCCGGGGCAGGCGCCGCCGTCGTGCACATCCACGTCCGTGAGCCGGAGACCGGCGCACCGTCCCGCGATCCGCGTCTGTACCGGGAGGTCGTCGAGCGGATCAAGGAGACCGGGACCGATGTCGTCATCAATCTGACCGCCGGGATGGGCGGAGACCTGGTGATCGACCCCGACGCCCCGCTGCGGCAGCTGCCGGGCACCGACCTCGTCGGCGGGCTCGAACGCCTCCCCCACGTCGAGGACCTGCTGCCGGACATCTGCACGCTCGACTGCGGCTCACTGAACTTCGGTGACGGCAGCAACCTCTACGTCTCCACCCCCGACATGCTCCGGGCCGGCGCCCGCCGCATCCAGGAGCTGGGCGTACGCCCGGAGCTGGAGATCTTCGACACCGGGCAGCTGTGGTTCGCCAAGCAGCTCCTCGCCGAGGGGCTGCTCGACGCCCCGACCGTCTTCCAGCTCTGCATGGGCGTCCCGTGGGGCGCGCCCGCCGACCCCGGCGTGCTCCAGTCGATGGTGAACATGCTGCCCGACGGCGCACAGTGGGCGAGCTTCGCGCTGGGCCGGATGCAGATGCCCTGGGTCGCGCAGTCGATCCTCCTCGGCGGCCATGTCCGGGTCGGTCTCGAGGACAACCTGTATCTCGGCAAGGGCGTCAAGGCCACCAACGCCCAGCTGGTGGAGCGCGCCGTACAGATCACCGAGTCGCTCGGCTCCCGGGTCGCCACCCCGGACGAGGCCCGGCAGCGGCTCGGGCTCAAGCCCCGCGGCTGAGGCGCGCCCCGGCCGCCGCCCGCTCCCCCACTCGTTCCACCCGTTCTGGAGAACCGCACGATGAACGCCGCACAGCCCGTACCGCCCGCGCAGCCCGTACCGTCCGTTCAGCCCACGACGTCCGCTCAGCCCGCGCCCGCCCCCTGCGCCCCCCAGGACGTACGCCGGGTGGCGTGCGTGGGCGCCGGAGTGATCGGAGGCGGCTGGGTCGCGCACTTCCTGGCCCGTGGCTACGACGTCACCGCCTGGGACCCGGCTCCCGACGCCGAGCAGAGGCTGCGCCGTCTGGTCGACGCCGCCTGGCCGGCGCTGGAGCAGCTCGGTCTCGCCGAAGGGGCGTCCCCGGACCGGCTCACGGTCATGGCCACCCTCGAAGAGGCGGTGTCCGATGCCCAGTTCGTCCAGGAGAGCGCTCCGGAGAAGCTGGAGCTCAAGCGGGACCTGCTGGCCCGCCTCGACGCCGCCACGCCCGGGGGCGTCGTGATCGCGTCGTCGACGTCCGGCTACCCGATGACCGACATGCAGACCCGGGCCGCCGACGCCGGACGGCTGGTCGTGGGGCACCCGTTCAACCCGCCGTACCTGATCCCGCTGGTCGAGGTGGTGGGCGGCGAGCTGACCGCTCCGTCCGCGGTCGGCTGGGCGTCCCGTTTCTACGAGGTCGCCGGCAAGTCCGTCATCACGATGGACCGCGAGGTCCCCGGCTTCATCGCGAACCGCCTCCAGGAGGCGCTTTGGCGCGAGGCACTGCACATGGTCGCCAACGGTGAGGCGACGGTGGCGGAGATCGACGCCTCCATCACCGAGGGCCCCGGGCTGCGCTGGGCGTGCATGGGGCCGATGCTCACCTTCGCGCTCGCGGGCGGCGAGGGCGGCATTGCGCACATGCTGGATCACTTCGGCCCCTCGCTCAAGGCCCCGTGGACCCGGCTCGAAGCCCCCGAACTGGACCGGGAGCTGTACGACGCGGTGGTGCGCGGCTGCGACGAGGCGGCGGACGGCCGCAGCATCGCGGACCTCGTGGCCGAACGCGACCGGGGCGTCATCGAGGTCCTGCGCGCCACCGGCCGGCTCGCCGGGCGGCGCACCGAGGAGGCGGCCAAGTGACCGCGCTGCCGCTGCACCGGGAGACCGTGCGCCCGGAGTGGATCGACTACAACGGCCATATGAGCGAGGCGTTCTACGTACTCGTCTTCGGTTTCGCGACCGACCGGATGATGATCGAGACCGGTCTGAACTCCGAGTACCGGGAGCGGACCGGCTGTTCGCTGTACACGGTCGAGTCCCACATCCGGTATCTGCGCGACGTCTCCGAGGGTGACCGGCTCGCCGTCCGGACCCGGGTGCTGGGTGCCGACGCGAAGAAGACCCGGTTCGCCCACGAGCTGTACGTGCTCGCGCCGGACGCACAGGAAGACGCCGAACCGGGCCCGGACGCCGAGCCCGTGGCGACGACCGAACTGCTCGCTCTCCACGTGGACCAGCAGGCCGGGCGCACCGCGCCCTTCCCGGACCAGGTGCGCGAGCGCCTCGTCGCTCTGACGGAGGAGGCGCCCTCCTGGGCGGGTCGCTCGATCGTGGAGGTCCCCGCCGCCCGCTGACCGGCTCCGGGACCGCCCACGTCAACTGCCGCGGCAGACCGTAGTTCGGCTCCCGGTCCACTACCGCATGCCGCGCCGGGTGAGAATCCCGGCGGGGCATGCCGTACCGGGGCACAAGGCCCGCAGCGGATACCTGGTTTCCCGGCAGCAGGGTGCCACGGCGCGGCGGACGCGGTCGACAACCAGTTCGCCCTTCGTGGAGAATCAGCCGCCATGCTGAAGAAAAGAGCCACGTTGCTCGGCGTGATAGGCGCCCTGCTGATCTCAAACATCGTCCTGCTCGTGTACCTGGTCGGTACCAACGTGTTGTTCAACAACGGTGTTGAGATAGGCAACGCGGCCCCCCGCGGTGCGGCCCTCCCCATCCCCTCACTCAAGAGCGGGGAGGTCCTGGCCGCGAACCGGTGGCCGGACGCGTGCTCACTCGTGCGCAAGGAGGACATCGAGACGGTCCTCCCCGGCGCCGAGGAAATCCAACAGGAGAGCTACCCGGTAACCCCCTTGTCCGTCAAGGAGTTCGCCGCACACCCTTCGTGGAAAGCGGACAACCGGTCCGAGTCCGGCCGGTGCCTCTACAGCATGCGTCTTCCCGGCGAGAGGTACCGCTCCACCCTCTTCTGGCTCCGCATCGACGCCGTGGCCAGCCCTGAACTGCTTTCCGGCTACGCCGATCGTGTCGCGACCGGGACCCGTACCGACCAGGGTGAGGAGGGTGCGGATCGTTGCTTCATCGTCGATCTCGCCGAGGGAAGCTGGAACTGCCGCAAAGGCCCGGTGCTGTTCACCGTAGGCGGCCAGACCACCGTGACCTTCAAGGACAATGTGGCGCCGGCGCCTTTCGTCTGGCGGGACAAGGTGCTCCCCGAGTTCGTCAAGACCGCCACCGCGAGAATCACATAGCTTCCCCGCGAACGCCGGACGCTCCGTCCATCGGCGCCCGGCCCGCGTAGTAGGTGGCGATCATGTCCTCGGCGCCGTGCCCGGCCGCTTCGGCGCGTGCGAAGCGGACCACGGAGGCGGCGGTCAGATCCAGCCGGACGCCCGACTGTTCGGCGGCGTCGAGGATGAGGCGGGTGTCCTTGAGGGCCGTGCTCAGGGAGACGCTCGGGGTGAGGTCGCCGGACAGGACCGCGGCGGACTTGCTCTGCAGATAGCCGGAGTCGAGCGGGCCGCCCCGCACGGCGTCGAGGAACAGCTGCGGGTCGACGCCCAGCCCCTCGGCGAGATTGAGGGTCTCCGCCACCGCGCCCACCATGTTCATCACCCAGGTGTTGACCACGAGCTTCAGCCTGGAGGCGGCCCCCGGTTCCTCGGAGACCCAGACCGTGCGCTGTCCGATCGCGTCGAACACCGGGTCCGCCACGCCACGCGCGGCGGACGGTCCGGAGACGAAGACGGTCAGCGCGCCCTGCTCCGCCGGCTGCCTGGTTCCGGAGACGGGTGCGTCGAGGAAGACGAGGCCCAGGTCTGCGGCGCGCTGGGCCAGTGCGACCGCCCCGTCCGGTCCGACCGTGGAGCTCTGCAGCAGGACCTGGCCCCGGCGGGTGCCGTCGGACGCGGCGGTGAGCGCGGCGGCGACGGAGGTCGTGTCGTTGAGCGTGGTGAGGATGACGTCGGCGCCGCGTACGGCCTCCGCCGCCGTCTCGGTGACGGTGGCACCGTCCGCCGTCAGGGGCTCCGCCCTGGCTTGTGTGCGGTTCCAGGCGCGGACCTCCAGCCCGGCCCGGATCATGCTGCGCGTCATGGCCGACCCCATGATCCCGGTGCCGAGGACGGCGACGACCGGCCGCTGCGGGGTCGTGCCGGCTGTTGCTGAATTCATGAGGGCCATTCCCTTCGTCGGCCGCGCCCGGAGTTCGCGCGCGGCGCTTCGGATGCTCAGGACTGCCGCAGCGCGCCTTCGAGTACCGCGGCGTGCACGGCCCTGGCCAGTCGCCCGCCCCAGCGCGAGCGGGGCCCGGCGAACGGTTCGCCCGGTCCCCCGTCCGGTGCGGGCGACGCGACGCAGATGGAGTCGGTGGGGGTGCCGGAGCAGTCGAGTCCGGCGTCCAGGAGCGCCTGGACCTTGGCCTCGGTGGCGGTCGCGACGGCGTTGACGAGTGCGGCGTCGCAGAGTGGTACCGGGAGGACGACGACGATGTTGACCGTGCCGGGCCGCGGCAGCGCCCCGGTGTCCTCGGCCGGTGCCGCCGCCCAGCCCCGTACTCCCAGGCCGCAGGTGGCGGTGGCCGTCACCTCGCCGTCCACGGCGACCGTGTACGCGGTGACGTCGGCGGCCGTCATCAGTCCGGCGCCGGGCCCGGTGAGGTGTTCGGCCGCGGCGATCTCGGCGAGGTGCCGGTCCGGGTCGGTGCGCGGATAGCCGCCGGGCACCTGGGCGTTGAGGATCCAGCCGCGCGGGCCGATGCCGCCGCCGAGCACGGCGCTGCTGCACACGCGCCAGCCGGGTCCCAGCCGCCACACCAGATGGTGCAGGTGCACGCCGTCCTCGTGCCGGGCCAGCAGTTCACCGCGCTGTTCGGGAAGCCGGACGCGTACGGAACTGATGAGGCACCCCTGGTGGCGCGGCAGGACGGCGGTCGCCCTGTGGACCCGTAGATCATATGCGCCGGGGCGGGGCGCCCCGGCGGCGCCCCGCCCCGGTGTCAGGCCTCGCCCCGGCCCATCGCGAGCAGCCGGTCCAGCACGGCGGCGTCGGCCTTGACCCCGTCGTGCGCGTAGGCGTCGGTGACCCAGGTGCGCAGGCCGCGTACGGCGTCGGCGGTGGCCAGGGCGTGCTCCCGGTCGACGAACATGTCGTCGTGGTAGACGGCGGCGACGACCGGGACCTCATTGTCGGCGAGCCGGTCCAGGTCGTAGAGGGGCGGCCAGTCGGTGCGGGCGGCGAGCGCCTCGGCGGCTCGGCGCAGTGGCACGAGCGCGGGGTCCTCGTCGAACTGCCAGGGGTAGACCATCTCGCCGGTGAAGCGGAGCGGGCCGCCGGCGGTGGCGTCGAAGGCCGGGAACTCGTGGCGGACGCGGTGCGCGGACCAGTCCGTGGCGCGGCCGCCCTGGGCGTAGATGGGCTCGTGGAGCGCGGCGTAGAGCGGACGTTCGGCGAAGGACACGGCGGCGTCCACACCACGCAGGAAGGTGTCGGTCAGCTCGGGACCGTCGGCGCCCTGGGTGAAGGCGGTCTCCAGCAGGTAGTGGAGCGCGTCGAACTTGGCCGCGGTGCCGAAGTTGATGCCGAGGGTCTGGAAGCGGCGCACGGTGAGGCGTTCGCCGGCCGGCATCCGGACGTCGTGGGTGTCCAGGTGTGCGGCGACGGCGTCGGCCAGGGCCTGGTCGCCCGGGTAGCGCTCGAAATAGCGCTCGTTGTGGGCGAGGGTGCGGGCGTAGGCGGCGCGGTACACGTCGTCGGCGTGGCCGGTGAGTGTCGGCAGTCCGCCGGTGATGTAGGCCCGGGTGAGCCCCTCGGGGGCGAGGCAGAGATAGGTGAGCGTGGTGAAGCCGCCGAAGCTCTGGCCGAGCACGCTCCACGGCTGCTCGCCCTGGAGACGGCGGCGCAGGAGTTCGGCGTCGCGGACGATCGAGTCGGCCCGGAAGTGCGCGAGGTACTGGGCGGCCGCCTCGTGGTCCGTACCGAAGCGGGCCAGGGTGCGCCGGTCGGCGGGGGCCGAGCGGCCGGTGCCGCGCTGGTCGAGCAGGACGACGCGGTACTCGGTGAGCGCGCGGCGCAGCCAGGCTCCGGCGGCGTTGGGGCGTTCGGCGCGGCCGCCGGGGCCGCCCTGGAGCCAGAGGAGCCGGGGCAGGTCCTCGTGTTCGCGCCCCTCGGCGACGATTTCGCGGGCGAAGAGGCCGATGGCGGGGCCCTCGGGGTCGCTGTGGTCGAGCGGCACGTCGAGGGTGTGGTCGGTGCAGACCAGGCCGCTGTGGCGGTAGGTGACGGGGGCTGGGGTGGGCATGGCGCTCCTCTCACGCCGCGTATCTCGCGTCGTGTCTCTGTCGTCGCGTCCCCCTCGTCGCGGAACGGTTTCACGGGGGACGGTTTCACGGCGGACGGTTTCACGGGGGACGGGCGGGGGGGGCCCGCGGGGGGGGGGGGGCCCCCCCGGGGTCTCAGTTGCACGGGCCGGCCCCGGCGGCGGCGTATCGCCCCAGCTGCGGGTGGGCGAATCCGCCCGTGATCGC